>JAJBWD010000094.1:0-3207 GCA_032907345.1 Bacillota bacterium
AAGGTTTATAAGAAGTGGTATTGAAGGCTCATTCAGTACAATGGAAAGCGTATTAAAAAGCATTTTCAGAGCTATATTTGATTATGCTATATCACTTCCATCGACTTTAGTTTTTATAATAATAACAATATTATCTACATTTTTTATATCCAGCGGCAGAAATGAATTCCGCCGCAGTATTAAATCTAAAATTCCGGAAGATTTATACAGCAATTTCAGCGGTATGAAAAATGGAGTATTTTCATCATTAGTAAAATTACTGACTGCCTATATGATTATAATGAGCGTAACGTTTACTGAGCTGCTCATTGGTTTATGGATAATTGGCGTTAAATATTATATTGTACTTGCATTTGTTATATGTATAGTAGATATTTTGCCGGTTCTTGGTACTGGGACAGTGCTTGTTCCCTGGTCTATTTGTGAATTAGCAATGGGAAATACAAGAATGGGAGTGTCTATTTTCATTCTCTATATTGTAATTCTTGTTGTAAGACAAGTAATAGAGCCTAAGATAATAGGCCATCAGATAGGAGTTCATCCTCTTGTATCTTTAATGTCAATATATATTGGATTAAAGCTCCTTGGAGCTATTGGCCTTATATTAGGACCTATAATAATGATAATAATAAAAAATACATACTCTATAATCTACAAGGATAAAAGCATACAGGATATTTTTTTCAGATTAAAAACTGCAAATGAAGTAAAAAAAACGGACCCATAAGGGTCCATTTTTATTCGGTATATTGGAGAGCGTCTCTTCCTTCATCACCAGTACTTATTCTTATGACATTTTCCACATCATATATAAATATTTTTCCGTCTCCTATTTTACCTGTGTGAAGAACCTTTTTTGCAGTTTCAACAACTAAATCAACGGGAACTTCACAAACTATTATTTCTATTTTTATTTTAGGCAGCAGATGTATGTCTACTGATAAACCTCGGTAAGATTCCTTATGACCTTTCTGTACTCCACATCCTAAAACATTAGATACAGTCATACCGCTTATGCCAATGGCATTTAACGCTTCTTTTAATTCCTCTAATTTGCTTGGAGAAGTTAGTATATCAATTTTTGTAAGTTTTTTGCCCATAAATTTACCTCCTACCTTTATATTTATATTTTATCATAATTAATTATTACTCACCATCTTCTGGGTTAAGTACAAAATCAGGATAAGCTACAATTCCCATTTCAGGTATATCAAGTCCAGCAATTTCTGCTTCTTTTGAAACTCTGAGTCCCATGGTCTTATCAAGTAATTTAAAGAATAAATATGATGTTCCAAAACCCCAAATTATAAGAACTGCAACGCATATAAGCTGTGCTGCAAGCTGTCCTAAGCCACCGCCGTAGAATAATCCGGTAACTCCTCCTGCTACACCATTTAATCCGTCTCCATAGGTGCCATCTGCAAATAATCCTAGGGAAATTACTCCCCAAACTCCATTTACACAGTGAACAGATATAGCTCCAACCGGGTCATCAATTTTAAATTTATCTTCGACTACCCTGACTGATATACATACAAGAATACCTGATATTGCACCTATTATAAAGGAAGAAATTCCATTTACGAAGGCACAGGGAGCTGTTATGGCAACAAGTCCTGCCAGGGCTCCATTGCATGTCATGGATGGGTCTGGCTTTCCGTATTTTTTCCACATATAAAACATAGCAACTAAACCGCCAACTGCACCTGCTATCATTGTGTTGGTAGCAACTACTGCCAGTCTGAAATCTGCACCGTTTGTAGTACTTCCTGCGTTAAATGCAAACCAGCAGAAAAACAGGATTATTGTTCCTATCATCGCCATTGGAATATCATGACCTAAGAAAGGTACTGCTGTTCCGTCTTTCTTAAACTTACCTATTCTAGGTCCAATTACAATTGCTCCTGCTAAAGCCATCATACCACCCATAGAATGAACTACTGCAGAGCCGGCAAAATCAACAACGCCATGACCAATTCCTAGTCTGGTTCCAAGCTGAGCCAGCCAGCCGCCTCCCCATACCCAGTTACCAAACAGAGGATAGTAAATCATTGAAACGAAGAAGGAATTAATTACGAAAACTGAAAATTTAACTCTTTCAGCCATAGAACCTGTTGGTATTGTACAAGTTGTGTCCATAAATACCATTTGGAAGAAGAATAAGGCATAAACTGCTACATCATATGTACCTCCGCTGGCTAATAGAAATCCTTTTGTTCCGAATAGTCCCCAGCCTCCTACGGTTACTTCGTGACTTAATGTTGCAGCTCCGGCCCCTAAGTTAGACCATCCCCCAACACCTCCAAATTGAAGCGCAAAGCCGACTAGAAAATATCCTACAGCGCCGACTAAAAATACCATGAAGTTCATTGCCATTGTATGAAGAGCATTTTTAGCTCTGCAGAATCCTGTCTCAACCATGGCAAATCCACACTGGAAGAAGAATATAAGCATTCCGGTCATCATTACCCAGACGTAGTTTATTCCTAATCTGTTTTTGCCTATTTGAGTAAGAATTTCATCCTGGGTAGGACTGCCTGCAGTTTTTGCAAGTATATCACTGGCTGTACCTGTTGCTGCACCTGATGGATCACCCACCCCTTGGGCAAATACCACTACCGATAACAGAACTATAAATAAAAATGTTAAAGAGATAAACAAGGAAAATCTTTTTACTTTTTTCATTTATGAAACCCCCTTTTTAAAATTGGACCAGGAAAAATTATTGTCTGATTTTTTCAGTTCGCCTTTTAATTCAAAAAGCTTTTTAAAATGGCGTAATGAAAAATATGAAACGAGCAGACCTACTATAGCTCCAGAAACGTCTGTATTAATTACTTTAAAACTAATTCTGAAATAAATAGAATAAATTATAAAAAGACATCCTGAAATAAAAATTAAACTATTTAAGATAAAAAGTATAATAAAAGAATATTTTTTATCCATAAAAGCCCCCCTTTATATTGGTGGTAGTACTACATTATTAGAAGATTTAGATTAATTTTGCTGAAAGCTTGGGTTTTAGATTGTTAGGACTTTAAGATGTAAAACTAAGATGAGTTTAAAAGAACAGAATTAATGATTTGTTTACTCCGGAGATTTTTAGAAATAGTATTGTTTAACAAACTATTTTATGATTTTAGCATGTTAATGTTCGATATGCAAGTAAAATTTTCAAAATTTCAAAAGATATTTATAAATTGATGT
>JAJBWD010000095.1:0-4079 GCA_032907345.1 Bacillota bacterium
CTCTCCCCGCCGTGCTCTGTAGTACACCTGTATACTTGTCTATATTATTGACAGTATTTTGAAAGCTAATCACTTTCATCGAATTTTGTGCCTTGCGCACAGCGAAAGGAATGAATGTTAGCATGAAAGTTTGTGGAATAATTTCAGAATATAATCCTTTTCATAATGGGCATAAATTTCAGATAGACAAAACCAGAGATATTACCGGATGTGATGTTTTTGCTGCAGTTATGAGCGGAAATTTTACTCAGAGAGGTGAGGCCGCTGTTATTGATAAATGGAACAGGACAAAATCTGCACTATCCTGTGGAATCAATCTGGTTTTAGAACTGCCGGTATTATATTCTGTCTCTTCTGCAGAAATATTCAGCTTTGGCGGTGTATCTCTTCTTAATTCTTTAAATGTGATAGATTATATTTCCTTTGGAAGTGAGTCAGGTGATATAGACTCGCTGCAAAAGATAGCTGAAGTTTTGTCTTTTGAAACTGAAGATTATAAAATAAAGCTGAAAGAGGAATTAGATAAGGGCCTTCCATTTCATAAAAGCAGGGAAAATGCCCTGTCTCATATATTGGATGAAAGCTTGCTTAGTGAAATAAGCAATCCCAATAATATTCTGGGAATCGAATATATAAAAAGCCTTATTAAATTAAACAGTAAAATTAAGCCTGTAACCGTTAAAAGAATAGGTGCCGGCTTTAACCAGCTTGATATATCAGAAAATTATTCCAGTGCTTCTGGCATAAGGAAGGTGCTTCATGATAATCAAAGTATTGACCTGCTTAAAAATAATATGCCAGGCAAAGCATTTGATATTTTAAATGACTTATTGAAAAGCGGTTATAGTTATGCAGACATGGATAAGATAATTCCTTATATACGTTATAAGCTTTATATGAACTCACATGGAATTAAAAATATTCCTGAGGTTATAGAGGGATTAGACAGAAAGATAATTAAGGAAATCGATAAAAATTCATTTGATGATTTAGTTAAGTCTGTTAAAAGCAAGAGATATACATATACCAGGATTGCCAGAATCCTGACTCAATATTTTATTGGCTTTGAAAATTATGACATTAAATCAATGAGAAAAAAACCATGTCCCTATGCAAGGATTTTAGGTGCTGATGAAAAAGGAAGAAAGCTTATAAGATTAATAAAGGATAGATCTTCCATTCCAATAATAAACAAGCTTCCTGCTAAATTAGATGATGTTCTTGATTTGGAGGTTAAAAGTACTAAAGCTTACAGTCTTATTAATAAAAATATATCTCCTGCTGATGATTATTTAATAAAGCCTATAATTTATTAAAACATTTGTTAATATAATATACTATAAGGAAATTCCATAATGAAAAACAAGACAAAAGGTAATTATGAAATTTCCTGCCAAAGCACTAACAGGGTATTATTTTGAATAAAACAAATTATATTTTAATTTCCATACTGACACTTATATTAATAAAGATGATCTCCGCCCCTGCTGTCTGCATAAGCTATGCTTTAATGGGGGCTAATTTATTTTTTTTCAAGGTATTTCCTTCTTTATTTCCTTTTATTGTTTTATGTAATCTTATAATATCCTTTAATGGAATTGAGATATACTCAAAATTAATAGGAAGTTTTATAACCAGGCCATTTAGAATCAGCAGAAGGAGCAGTCTTGTACTTATAATAAGTCTTCTCTGCGGGTACCCCTTAGGAGCTAAGTACGCAGCTGCCTTATACAATAATGGAGAAATAGATTACCCTTCCTATAATAAATTGTTAAATATTGCTTCAAATCCCAGCCCTTTTTTTGTAATAGTAGCAGTTGGATTATCAATGCTTCATAATTTGAATTATGGATACATACTAATATTATCCTGCTATTTATCCTGCATTTTTATGGGCCTTATTATTAATGGGAAGGGAAATGATATATACCATTCAGCCAATAGTTTCAAGGATAATAATATAGGAGAGGCCTTAGGAAACAGTATAAATAACGGAACAGCCAGCTGTCTTCTGGTCCTTAGCTATATTGTTATATTTTCAATAATAATTGGCTTAATAAAAAGCAGTAAATATATAAATACTGCTTTCATATTTTTTTCTGGAATTACCCATATAAATAAAAATATTCTATTTTCAATATTTTCAGGAGTCATAGAGATGACAAATGGCTGCAGTCTTGTTTCTAACCTTAACTGCAGCATAAAATATAAGCTTATGCTGCTCAGCTTTATTTTATCTTTCAGCTCATTTTCAATAATTCTGCAGGTAAATTCATTCATCTATAAAACTAAATTTCCAATTAAGAAATATATATCAAGAAAATTCATACAGGGCTTAATAAGCTCTGCCATAACATATATTATATTTACTATTTGTAGTTTCTAAGCTCTTTTATGTTTTCTCTTATGGTTTTTAAATCATCAGATACATTTCCCTCTAACCCGTTAACAAAAGTCTCTACCTGCTGCTTAACACTGTTTACCATTTCTTCTCCGTGAAGGCTTATCTCTTTTTCAAGCTGGGATAACACTTCATCAGCATAATCTCTGGCTCCAAGCCTCATGGTTTTAGCATCTTCCTTGGCACTTTTCAATATATCATCAGCCATTATTTTTGCTTCTTTTACTATGTCATGATTTTCAACCTGTTTTTTCACATAATTGATATTTTCTTTTTTTATATTTTCAGCTTCTTCTCTGGCCTCTTTTAACAGTCTTTCCTTTTCTTCACATACCCATTGAGCCTTTTTAAATTCATCAGGAAGATAATTTACTATCTGCTCAACAGTGTTTAAAGCTTCTTCCTTGTCTATTAAAACTTTACCCGTAAGAGGCATTTTCGTGCCTGTATCTATTATTTCTTCCAGAAGCTCTAATAATTTAATTATATCCATAATGCTACCTCCTATAATTTTTCATTTTGTTTATAATAGAATCTGCAATTTCATCCGGAACTAAACCATCCAGCTTTCCTCCGAACATAGCAACCTGTTTTACTGAGGAAGAGCTTAGAAAAGAATTTTCAACTCTTGTTATCATAAATAGAGTTTCTGTATCAGGTCCCAATTTCTTATTCATAAGGGCCATCTGAAATTCATATTCAAAATCTGTCACTGCTCTGAGCCCTTTTATAATAATTTTTATATCATTTTCCTTCATGAAATCCACTAAAAGATCAGCTGTGGATATTATTTTTACATTTTTGTATTCTTTTGTAGTCTTCTTTATAAGTTCCATTCTCTCCTCAGGAGAAAACAGGTACTTTTTTTCCGGGTTTATCAGAACTGCCACAATAAGCTGATCAAATAATTTCGAGGCCCTTTCTATTATGTCTAAATGTCCATTTGTAATAGGATCAAAACTGCCTGGGAAAACTGCTTTATTCATCTTCATCCTCCTTCAGCTTATAAAAGCATACGGTGGTGTTGCCATATTTTCTTTTGTCTTTTAATATTATTTCTTCATTCCCATAGTATACTTCTTCTTTTGTATCTATTTTTGTTATTATTACTCCGCCAAAATCCAATAATTTTTTTTCAGCTATTATATCCACAGCCGGCGGAATCATTTCCTTGGAATAAGGTGCATCTATAAATATCATATTGAATTTCTTGTTGTTATCCCCTAATCTTTTTAATACATTATAGCAGTCCTCATTATAAAGAATGCACTTATCATTAAATCTTAAATTATCTACATTTTCTTTTAAGGCCTTAAATGACTCCTTATTTAAATCAATTAGATGACATTCTTTGGCGCCCCTGCTTACAGCTTCCAGTCCTAAACTGCCGGTACCTG
The DNA here is from genome assembly GCA_032907345.1 of Bacillota bacterium. Lineage (GTDB taxonomy): Bacteria > Bacillota > Clostridia > Clostridiales > Clostridiaceae > JAJBWD01. The sequence goes on from JAJBWD010000095.1 coordinate 3,799, forward strand.
CAAATACATCAAGTACAGTACTGCCATTAGGCTTAGTACTTAAAATATTAAACATTGCTTCTTTCACCCTGTCCAGTGTAGGCCTTGTATCATATGTAGGCGGAGGTATTAACTTCCTTCCCCTGGCAATTCCCGAGATGATTCTCATAACATTCCTCCAATTTATATAAAATCCTCAGATTCATATGTAATTTCTTTTATTCTTAGTATAATAGAGGACTTTACATAATTCAATGATTTCCAGTATATAATTCTCTTTAATTAAAGCAGATAAATTTTGA
>JAJBWD010000096.1:0-3895 GCA_032907345.1 Bacillota bacterium
TAACTGACATGGCGAAATATAAACATATGGCAAAAATAATAAACGCCATATCTACTAATGATAAGAACAGGGTATATGGAATATATATAATAATTGAAAACCAAAAGTATTATATAAGATTTACTCCGGATAAGAAATTTTATGATTTAATTAATAGATGCAACAGAAGGGCAGAAATAAAATAAGAAATTGCATAATCTAATAATTTGTATTAAGTTTAAATATATTGATAAATTGTTTTTTAAACTGAAAATCAGCCCAATGTAATTATGCGATTTACTGAGATAGGTGAATTATGGATTATATTAAAGAAATAGAAATAAAATCTGCAGCCATAGGAGTACTTGACAGCAGCTCAGATACTCCAATATTTTCAGAATCTGAATTAACCATAAAAGAGGACAGCTATGAATATCTTATAAAACATATTGAGAAAGCTTTGTCCAGTGAAAATTTAAAATATGGAATGTTTAAAGGAAGCTTTGTTAAGGATAAAACAGATGAATTTTTCTCTCAGAATATTGACTTGGTTTCTCTGTGTGAAAGTTTAGGCAAAAGACTGTTTACACTAATTAAAGAAGAAGATAGTATAAATTCCTGTAACCTGGCATTAATATCCTTATCATCAGATATGGGAAAGATATTATGCATACTAAAACTTGATTACATAAAAAATTACATAAGTGATATCGATGTTAAAGATGATAAGCTGTTTATAGATATCAACTGGAAATTTAACTCCCTTCCAGACATTAATGGTAAAGTAACAAAAGCTGCCTTTATATTAGAAAAAAAGAAAGACTTTGATTTATACATTCTGGATACTAAGGGAAATGAAAATGAAAATTATTTCAGTGAAAAATTTATAGAAGCAGAAATAGTTGAAAATGACAGGGATAAGACTAAAAAGCTTATTAAAGCTTCAAAAAATTTTGTAAAGGAAGCCCTAAGCGATGACTTGGAGGAAAATATCAGGGTACAAAATCAGCTTTATAAAAAACTGAAAAACGATGATACCATTGATATAGAAAAAACTGCAGATGAAATGTTTAAGGATGCTGATAAAGCAATGAAATTCAAGAATTATTTATTTGATAAAGGAATTGAAAAAAATGTTCAGATAGATAACAGCTACTCAGAGAAAAAACTTAAGAGAATAAGAATAAAAATTGATAAGGATATGGATTTATACGTAAATGAAGAGAGTTATGATGATAAAGACAGATTTGAGGTTGTAAGAAACGGTGATGGTCTCGTTTCTGTTCTTATAAAAAACGTAAGAAATTTAGAAGAAAAATAAAAGCCCTTTTGGGCTTTTATTAATATGTTTTATAATCTTATTTTAAAGAATCCTGAGATCCTAAAACGTTAAGTATCTTGTCTGTTACCAGATCTTCAATAGCATTTCTGGCAGCTCCTAAATACTTTCTTGGATCAAATTCACTCTTCTTTTCTCCAAATACTTTTCTTATGGAACCTGTCATTGCAAGTCTTATATCTGTATCCATATTAATCTTGCATACTGCCATGGAAGCGGCCTTCCTAAGCATATCTGTAGGAATTCCTTTAGCTCCGGCAATTTCTCCGCCGTACTGATTGCACATTTCAACATATTTTTGCTCAACAGCTGAAGCTCCATGAAGTACTATTGGATATCCCGGAAGTTTATTTTGAATCTTTTCCAATATATCAAATCTTAATTTTGCTTCTCCTTTAAACTTATAAGCACCATGACTTGTTCCTATAGCTATTGCTAAAGAATCAACTCCTGTTCTTGTAACGAAATCCAATGCCTGATCTGGGTCTGTGTATACATGAACATCACTCTTTACATCGTCTTCCACTCCGGCTAAAACTCCAAGTTCAGCTTCAACTACAACTCCCCTGGCATGAGCATATTCAACCACTTCTTTAGTCTTTGCAATATTTTCTTCATATTCATAGTGAGAACCATCAAACATAACAGAAGTAAATCCTGATGCTATTGCCAGCTTTACAGTCTCAAAATCCGGACCATGATCTAAATGAAGTGCTAAGTCAACTCCGGTTTCTTCCACAGCTGCTTTTACCATAGCCTCTAAATATTTAGGACCTGCATACTTAAGAGCTCCAGCTGAGCATTGAAGAATAACAGCTGAATTATTCTTTTTAGCAGCATTTACAACGCCCTGGATTATCTCCATATTGTTAATATTGAAAGCACCTATTGCATATTTACCTTCATATGCTTTTTTAAACATTTCCTTTGTAGTAACTAATGCCATTAAAATACACCTCTCATTTTATATTGGGACAGAATATGTCCCCATGGATAACCAACAAATACATTATAAAGCATATATAGAAATATTTCCAGTATTAAAATATATTTTGAATACTGACTTTGTTAAGCTCATTGAGATGATTTACTAAAAATTTAATAAGATGAATTGAAGCCAGGGACTCAGTTTTATCCCTGCATTTCACATATTGGCTTAGTTTGTATATTTCCATATCAATATCATCTATTTCATCATGCGGGGCAAATATGGAAAATACCTTCTTGTTATCCTGCCAGGAATCAAGAAGCTGAACTGATAATATATATGAATCATTCCAGTCTTCATTACTGACAAGCAGCTCAATATCATCAGCTTCATCTGTAAGTGATCCGCATATTTTATTTAAATAACGGGGAGGCAGAATTATTAGAAGCATAAGCATTATTAATAATATAAAAGGAACAAATATGTTTTTCATTTTTCTTCCCTCTTTTGAAAATAAAATTTACCTTTGGAATCTAAAACCGCAGCAATAAGTTCTTTTTCATTATTTATATTATTTTTTTTGAATAGTGAAAAAAGCCACTTTCTGTCTTTTTTTAATATCTTTAAATTCTCATCTTCTATTTTACCGTCCAGAACCAGGGTTATTGGAAGGGTTTCCTGGGCTGACTCTATACCTATATCTTCCTTTGTAATAGTTTCCTTAGGTGTTTTAGCGATTATGGAAATCTGGCCTGAGGTTTCCAAAACAGCATACTGGATATCTTCCAGATTAAAGTATCCATTAATCCTTAGTTCCTCCATTAAATCGTTTAAATTAAGCCTCTGATCCCGAAGTTCCTTCATCTGTATTTCACCGTTTTTAATAAGAAGACTGGGCTTGCCGCATAATATCTTTCTGAACAATTCTGATTTTAACTGAATGTAAGAGAGCAGTATTTGTATAAAAAGCATGGTGACAATAGGAATAATACCATAAAATAATGGTATGCCGATATCCTGCATGGGAATTGAAGCCAGATCTGAAACCATAATTGCAATTACCAGTTCAAAGGGCTGAAGCTGGCCTATCTGCCTTTTACCCATCATTCTCATAATTATGATAACTATGGTATATAGGATAATTGTTCTTATAAATACTACAATCATAATAAGTCCTCCGGGTTTATTATTTGTATAATTAATAAAAATATTTATTAAATGAAAAATTTATATACAATTGAAGTATAATAATAGTGAAATCTATTTCTGGAGGCGGCTATGAACATATTAAAATTAATGTTAGATGACGGCAGAACAATTGAAGCTGAAAGAGGCGAAACTCTATGGAATATCATCAATAAAAATGATTTAAATAGTGATAATAAAGCTGTATTTGGAAGTATTAACGGAAAAATTCTGGAACTCAGCAGTTCCCTGAAAGAGGAAGGACTGTTTAAAATAATTAGGCTGAGTGACAGCATAACTCAGAGAGCATATGTAAGAACACTTCAGTTTATACTTATAAAAGCAGTAAAAGACATATATCCTGAGGCAGTAATAACATTAGAGCACTCTTTAAATAAAGGCTTATTTGGAGAAATTCATAAGGATAAACCATTATCTCCTAAGGACATATATAGGATAAAGGA
>JAJBWD010000097.1:0-8192 GCA_032907345.1 Bacillota bacterium
ATAAAATATGTATTTTAATAAAATTAATAAATAGAAATTATTAAGAGGAGGAATAACATGAAATTTTGCAGACAATGGAATGGGAAAAAAGGATTGAAAGATTTACAATGTTATTTTTATTCATTCAGCAAGAACACTCGTGACTTCAGTCATGAGATGAATTGCCGAGTACTTGTATAAAATTAATGATGCTAATACTAAAAGTGCTATAGTAAAGGGAGTATGTAGAAAAGAAAACTTTGAATTTGATATTCCTCAACGTGCAGAAGAATTAATAAATGGACAATATATTATTTGTGATAAATGTCCATTAAATAAGGAGAAAATAATATGAGTAATATAACTATACCATTAAAATTTAATAAAGAAGATACAATATATACAATTAAACAGGTAAAATTTAAAAATATTTGTCCAATATGTAAAGGAACAGGAATAATTAAGTATAAAAATAAAGACATGAAGTGTCCTGAATGTATGGGGAAAGGAGAATTAATATCGGATAAGCAAACCAGCATAGTTGTTGATGAGCCTTTTAAAATTAAATCAGTTAAAATTAACATGGGAGATAATCATATTAGATCTATACGATATAGGGGAACTTGCGGACTTAATGAATTCAATAGAGCAGAAGGAAATTTATTTTTTACAAAAGAAGAAGCTCAACAAAGATGTGATGAATTAAACAAAGAAAGAATGACTATAGATATAAAAGATATTGATATTCCTAAAGATTTTAGAAATTCAAAGCCATCCATAGATAAAATAAAAAGAAAGTTAGATTATTATAAAAATAATAATAAGTTTGATAAAGATATCATAATAGATAGAGATAGAGTTTTACAAGATGGATACATCACTTATCTATTATGTAAAATGTTCAATGTTAATAATATAGATGTTATAGTGCAAGATATTAAAAGTAATATAAAGAACGATACTGTCCCTACAACACCAAAGAAGAAAAGACCAAGGCCAGGATTCTATTAATAAAAAAGGAGTAAATATAATATGATAAAAAGACAAGTTACATTACAAGAAACGGTTGATTTGTTAAATTCATTGCTAAAAATTGATAGAAAAGCCATTTCAGAACTATTTCAAACTAGAGTGAAATGCAATAAAAAATTAGGAGATCATCCAACTGCACAAGTATATTTTAATAAAAAAGAAAATCAAGATTATGTTGGATTATTAGGAATATTAAATGGCTTATTTGGTATCGCAGGAGATGGATATGGAGCTATTGAAATAAATGTGGATGATAATAATGTAATAACAGAATTTAAAATTATAAGATAAAAAAGGGGATAGATATTAATGATTTTAATTAATAATAATAAAATAAATTTTACAACTTTTCCGAATGGAGAAACCTGTGTTGATGGAAAACAAATAAAAAATATAGCAACAAATATAAATAATGTTATTTTAAAATATAATGATGATTCAGATTTAATTAAATTAATGTTTGTAAAAAAATATCTTGATAGTTTAAATAAGAAATCTATTTTATCAATTACATATTTTCCTTATAGCAGGATGGATAGAATTGAAGGTGACTCTGTTTTTACTTTGAAATATGTTTCTAATTTTATTAATAGTCTACAATTTGATAAAGTTATCATTTATGAGCCACATTCAGATGTAACTTCAGCATTATTAAATAACTGTATAGTAAAACATATGAGTGTAAAATTATTGAGGCATGCAATAATGGATGTTAATTTTGATAAAGATATTGATTATATTTACTATCCTGATGCAAGTGCAGCGAAACATTTTGGCAAAGACTTAATTTTCAAATCATTAACTGGATTAAAACAAAGAGATTTTGTAACAGGTAGAATAAAAAAATTAGATATAGCAGGGGAATTACCAACATATAAAGGATTTAAAGCTATTATGATTGACGATTTATGTTCAAGAGGTGGAACTTTTATGTTAGGAGCAAATAAACTAAAAGAATTAGGTGCTTCAAACATATATTTAGTAATTACTCATTGCGAAAATTCTATTTTTGAAGGTGATATTTTAAATACAGATATAATTAATAAAGTATATACTACAAATAGTATTTTAGATAAAACTAATAAAAAAATAAAAATATTAGATATATTAGGAGGAAATAAATAATATGAAAAATTTAACACCTGCTTCATTTTTATGTGATTTCTATAAAACAGGGCATAAAGCACAATATCCGAAAGGTACAGAAAAAATCTATTCAACATGGACACCTAGAGGTTCAAGAAAAGACGGAATTAATAAAGTAGTCGCTTTAGGCTTTCAAGCATTTATAAAAAAATACCTTATTGATTATTTTAATGATAATTTTTTTAATAAAACAAAAGAAGAAGTTATTAATGAATATACAAGGGTTATGAAATACTGTTTAAATATATCCAGACCTGATTTTAGCCATATAATTGATTTACATGATTTAGGATATTTGCCTATAAAGATAAAGGCCGTTAAAGAGGGTACTTTAATTCCATTAAGAGTACCAATGTTAACAATAGAAAATACTATACCTCGATTTTTTTGGGTAACTAATTTTCTTGAAACACTAATGTCTTCTGAATTATGGTTACCTTCTACTGCTGCAACATTGGCTTTACAATATAAAAAAATCGTTACTAAATATGCACAAGAAACAAATGGTGATTTAAGTGGAGTGCCATTTCAATGTCATGATTTTGCATTAAGAGGTATGGGAGGCTTTGAATGTTCTAAACTTAGTGGTATAGGTCATTTAAGTTCTTTTCAAGGAACAGATACAATACCTGCCATATTATATATAGAAGATTATTATAATGCTAATATAGAAGAAGAATTGATTGGTACTTCAATAAATGCGACTGAACATTCAGTACAAGAAGCATATGGTAAAGAAAATGAATCAGAAACTTATAGACATTTAATTGAAGATGTATATCCTAATGGATTTGTTAGTATAGTGTCAGATACTTGGAATCTATGGAATGTATTAGAAAATATATTACCTAATTTAAAAGAATCTATTATGAAAAGAGATGGCAGATTAGTAATAAGACCAGATAGTGGTGATCCAATTAAGATTATATGCGGTAATCCTGATGGTAAAACCAAATTAGAAAAAAAGGGACTTATAGAAATACTTTGGGATATATTTGGCGGCACTATTACAGAAAAAGGCTATAAGCAATTAGATACTCATATAGGGGCTATATATGGAGATGCAATTACACCAGAAAGATGTGTGGCTATTTGTGAAAGCCTAAAGGAAAAGGGCTTTGCATCTACTAATATTGTGTTTGGAGTTGGATCATTTACATATCAATATAATACTAGAGATACATTTTGTTTTGCTTTGAAAGCTACATTTGCTATTATAAAAGGAAAAGAGAAACAGATTTTTAAAGATCCAATAACTGATAGTGGAGTTAAAAAATCATTAAAGGGAATGGCTGTAGTAATAAATAAAGATAATAAAATACAATGTATTGATAAATTAGGAGTTGCTGAAAGAGAATCTTATAAAGATATAGATTTATTAGAAGATGTATTTGTTGATGGGAAATTATTAAGAGAGCAAACATGGAGTGATATAAGAAATATAATAAAAGGATCTATTTAAGAAGGGATTATATTAATAAAAAGAAAGGAATAATTATGAAAAATCTACTAGCAATTATTGAAAATGATAGTGAGATGTTTATTGGTATAGAAAATGGCGATGTTTTTTTAACTAACAATATTCAAGAAATAATAACTTTTAATAACATCCAAGATGCTAAAACATTTGCAGGGCAAATATTAGAAAATGATACTTGTTATGATATCGTAAATATAACTATAAAAACAGAAATTTTAGCTACTATAAATTATTAATAAAAGTTTTATTTTATATTGACAAAATTAATAAATGAGAATAAAATTATATCTATAATAAAAAATTATATTAATAAAAATATTGGAGGAATAAAAATGAATAAGTACATAGGGACAAAATTAATTGAAGCAGAACCAATGACAAAGAAAGATTTTTTAGTGAAGGAAAAAAATAAAACCAAAGAAGAATTACATAATGAAGATGATATGCATGGCTATAAAGTAAAATATTCAGATCAGTATATAAGTTGGAGTCCCAAAAACATGTTCGAAAAAGCATATATGAAAATTATAACTAATGCTAATTTAAAGTCAGATATATCAATATCTCAAGAAATGGTAGATAATTTTATAAAAGAAACTCATATAAATACTATAGGAGATAAAACAACCCTAGTTAGAGCAGTATTAAGGAATGGTTTTGAAATAGTAGAAGCTTCAGCATGTATAGACAAAGAAAATTATGATGAAAAAGTAGGATCTGAAATATGTATGGATAAAATAAAAGATAAAGTATGGTATTTACTTGGATTCTTATTGCAGACTGCAAAGAATGGGATTAATTAAGAGGCGAATAATAATGAAACCTCTTATAAAAGTAATTAAAAATTCATCAGAGGAACAAATATTAAAGGATATTTATGGTCAAACTATAGAATTTGAATATGTCAAAAATAAAAATGAATGTACTATACAAGATTTTCCTAGAAATACAAATAATATTTATATTAATGAAATGGAGGAAATGATATGACCAATGAAGTTATAAATGCTATTAACTTATTACAAAAACAAGGTTATTTTGTAAAGAAAATAAATAAGGAAATGAATAAAGACATAGATGAATGTATTGTAGCAGACGAAGAAGGAGAGCCAAAAGATTGCTGTGGATGTAGTTGTAATATATGTATTTTGCAAGATTAAATAACATAAAATAAAAACATTAATTTTTACAATATTAACTGCTAAAAATATAAATAAAAGTTATAAGATAATACTTGAAGAATTAAATAAATATAATTAATAAAATCAGAATAAAGGAGTGAAAATAAGAATGAATTTTGACATACAAGAAGTAGAAAATACTTTAAATAATATTGGACTAAGTATTTATAAAAACACTGATAAAAAAGAACAAAAATCTTATGAAGATGTACTTGAAGACATATCAAAAATATGGAGTACTTTAAATGATTCACAAAAAGATAATGTATCATGTAATATGACTGGTATGCATAATAATATAGCATTCGAATCTCTTATGCAAAATATGAAAGATAAAAATAATATAGGGAGCGATAAATAATAAATGAAATATATGATAGAAAGGACAAGCGAGTCAAGGAAGAAATTACCATGTGAAAAAGCTTATATAGATACATATATACAAATTGATGAGAGAACTATTGATGACCCTAAAAAGCTTAATGACATGTTCGACAGAAATAATTGGTATAAACTAGGTAAAAATCATAGGGTGGAAGATGGAAATATAAAAAGAGATTTTGAAAGTAAAGCATATTTTATAGATATAAATTCATTAGAGGAATTAAACAAATTAAGCAATAAATATGGTGAATTAATAATAAGCAGTAGTTTTGACAATGAAAATATACCATCTATAGAAATATATGATACTTATAGAGAATAATTTCATAATTAATAAAAACATCATTTTATATAGGAGGTGACAAAATGTATTTTTAACATAATTAATAAAGATAGTAATATCTTATGATGCTTATTATAAATACATATACTGATTGGAGAGATGTTTTTGATAAAAAAAATAATAAAAAGGAATGGAGATATTGTTGATTTTGACAAAAATAAAATAATTCATGCAATTCTACAAGCAATGAAAGAAACAACTGAAGGAGAAAATCAACTATTAGCAAAAAATATTGCCGATCACATAAATAATATTGAAGAAGAAAATTTAGAAGTGGAACAAATTCAAGACTTAGTAGAAGATGAATTAATGAAAAGCAATAGAAAAGATGTTGCAAAAGAATATATTCGTTACCGTTATAAAAGAAATTTAGTTAGAGAAAGTAACACAACAGATAAGAGTATTTTAGAGTTACTAAATGGGACAAATGAGTATTGGAATAATGAAAATTCTAATAAAGATGCAAAAGTCGTAACTGTACAAAGAGATTATTTAGCAGGAATAACAAGTACAGATATAACAAAAAGATTCTTATTACCACCTGATATTGTTAAAGCTCATACATTAGGCATTCTTCATTTCCATGATGCTGATTATTTTGCTCAAAAAGCTTTAAATAATTGTGGATTAATTAATCTTGAAGATATGTTGCAAAATGGCACTGTCGTAAATGGATATATGATCGAAAAGCCACATAGACTTCTTACTGCTATGACAATTGCTACACAAATAATAACAGCAGTCGCAAGTTCACAATATGGTGGTTGTACTATAACATTAACTCATTTAGCACCATTTGTTAGAAATAGTTATAATTATCATCTTAATAGATATTTAAAAAGGAAAATTAATAAAGATACCGCAATAAAATATGCAAAAGAAGATTTATATAAAGAAATTAAAGATAGTATTCAAACGTTAAATTATCAAATTAATTCTATGAGTACTACAAATGGACAATCACCTTTTTTAAGTATTTTTATGTACTTAAATGAAAACAAAGAATATAAAGAAGAAAATGCTTTATTAATGGTGGAATTATTAAAACAAAGAATTATAAGCATGAAAAATGAAGTGGGCATATATGTTACTCAAGCTTTCCCTAAATTATTATATACTCTTGAAGAAGATAATATAAAAGAAGGAACTAAGTATTGGTATTTAACAAAACTAGCATCAAAATGTACGGCCTTACGTTTTGTACCTGATTATATCTCAGAAGAAATTATGTTACGTGATAAAGGAGATTGTTTCCCATGTATGGGATGTAGATCATTTTTAACACCTGATAGAACGACTAAAAATTTATCTAAATGTAATAATTATATCAAAGGACACAAATATTATGGCAGATTTAATCAAGGTGTAGTTACATTGAATTTACCTGATATTTCTTTATCTTCTAAAGGTGATTTTAATGAATTTTGGAAACTGTTTAATGAAAGGATGGAATTATGCCATAAAGCATTACAATACAGACATAATAGATTAAAGGGTACATTATCAGATGTAGCTCCAATTCTTTGGCAGCATGGGGCATATGCAAGATTGAAGAAAGGTGAAAAGATAGATAAATTATTATATGATGGTTATTCTACAATTTCCCTTGGATATGCAGGTTTATATGAATGTGTAAAATATATGACAGGAGAATCTCACACGCAATATAATGGTAAGGAATTTGGATTAAAAGTTATGAAAGCATTAAATGATAAGTGTACTAAATGGAAGGAAGAAGAAAATATTGATTATTCTTTGTATGGCTCACCAATTGAAAGTACTACATATAAATTTGCTAAATGTTTGAAGAAAAGATTTGGTATTATAAAAGGTATAACAGATAAAAATTACATAACAAATAGTTATCATGTTCCTGTATTTGAAGAAATAAATCCTTTTGATAAATTATCATTAGAGAGTCAATTTCAAAAATTAAGTCCTGGCGGTGCAATTTCGTATATTGAATGTGCCGATTTAACACATAATACTCAAGCTGTTTTACAAGTTATGCAATTTATTTATAACCATATTATGTATGCAGAATTAAATATTAAATCTGATTATTGCCAAAAATGTGGGTATAATGGAGAAATAAAAATTATTGATGACCAAGGGGAATTAGTTTGGGAATGTCCTAATTGTGGAAACAGAGATAAAGATACAATGAATGTTACAAGGCGTACATGCGGTTACATCGGCACTAATTATTGGAATCAAGGTAGAACACAAGAAATAGCAGAAAGATATGTTCATCTTGATGATCATATAGCAGGAGATGATAATAATTAGATATGCACAAATAAGAAGAATGGATATTAGTAATGGTGAGGGAATAGGGGTATCTTTGTTTACACAAGGATGTCCATTCCATTGTAAAAACTGTTTTAATAAAGAAACATGGGATTATGATAAAGGCAAAGAATGGACAAAGCAAACCGAGGATATGTTTTTAAAATTAATTAATAATCCACATATAGTTAGAGTATCATTTTTAGGAGGAGAACCATTATATTGCAAAAACTTAGATAAAATAGTTGATTTATGTACTAAAATTAAAAATACATATCCTGATAAAAAAATTTGGTTATATTCTGGATATAAATTTGAAGATATAATATCTGATATATCACGTAAAAATATTTTACAA
>JAJBWD010000098.1:0-19158 GCA_032907345.1 Bacillota bacterium
TTAGGAGAGGTGCTTCCCCTCTTTCCCTGGCATAATCTAAAATATCCTGTACCTCACAATATTTAAAATCAGAGGTTATTGCAATTACACCCTGATGGGCTTTTGTTTGTGACATGGCGTCAAGTTTTCTTTTATCTACTTCTTTTACAGGTATTTTATTTTCCTTAGCCTGAGCTATTATAACCCTTATTACTCCCTCTTTATCACCTTTTGTTATTAAAATCTGCTCTATGGTTCTCTTTTTTTTAAGAGCCTCTAAAACCGGGTTTCTTCCCTCAATTATATTCTCTCTTACTTCTCTATCTTCCATTTTTTACCCCTCTAGATACTTATTTCTATTCTCCTGAGCTTTACCACAGCTCATCTTTCCTTCATTGCAGGGCCCGTTTACACAGCTGGGGCCAGCATATTTAAACAGATTTGGAGCTGCCTTCTTAACCTGTTTCAGCATTTCATCAGCTAAAGCCCTTATCTCCCATTGAGCCCTCTGGCAGCATCTTTCTCTGAAAAAATTCATTAAGCTTCTGGCATTCATTGTTAATACTATTTTAGTTTCGCAGGCATTTGGGAAAACGTATCTGGCATCTTCTATAGCCTTTTTTTCAGCTGTTTTTACATCAATTCCATCTTTTATATATCCATCTTTAAGTATGCCTGCTATTTTATCATATGCCCTTTGACTCTCCTCCATGGCTTTAATAAAAGCTCCCCTGGCTTCCATATTTTTTTCAATTTCCGGAGGTGTTATGTACTGAAAAGAATTCAGCCTTACATACCTTTGGCTCTGCTGTGAATAAGATGCTATCCTGTGCCTTACCAGCTGATGAGTTAAGCTTCTTGATACTCCTTCAACTGCAAAGGTAAAGGATACATGTTCTATGGGGGATTCATGGTGCATACTGGCTAATACTTTTAAAAATTTATCGACTTTTTCATCTGTAAGGTCTTCCATTATTTCATCTACGCCAACTGGACTGTAACATAGCTTGGCTGCCGCTGCCACAAGCTTTTCAGGCTCATTTGTATACTGCAAAAGATTAACTTTAATCATTTTCTTCCTCCATATGGTAAAATTCAATCAAACTTTTAAATATGGTCTTAATTCTTTCTTCATTTCCGATAAGGAATAAATATCCTATAAGAGCTTCAAACCCGGTGGCATTTCTATAATCGATAATGCTGCCATTTTTAGGAGATGTATTCGTTTTTGTATTTCTTCCTCTCTTAAATATATCCAGCTCTTCTTCATCTAATTTATCCATAAAATATAAAATAAACTGACTTTGTCCTTTAGCTTTAACATAATTCACAGCCTTTATATGAAGCTTGTGAGCGCTGTATCCTTCATGTTTTTTTATAAGATACAGCCTGATATAAGATTCATATACAGAGTCTCCCATATATGCTAAAACAAGAGAATTTAAAGATTTTGCCTGTTCCTTACTATACTTATTATCTATTAATTCCAATTGTTTCTCCTTAAAATCAAATATTATAGATAGATTATTACCTTTCCCCATTAAATACTCTCGATATATTATAGCAATATAAAAAATATTTATAAAGAGATATGGAGAAAAAGGCTAAGGTTAACCCTAGCCTAAGCCTTTTTCCATCTTACTCCCTGGGGAGTATCCTCTAAAACTATCCCTTTATCTTTTAAATAATCTCTAATTTCATCAGATCTTTTATAGTTTTTGTCTTTTCTTGCCTGTTGTCTTTCCTCAATCAGCTTTTCTACTTCTTCTTCCAGTGTATCTTTTCCTTCTTTGTTTAATATGGCAAAGGGCTGCAATAAGTCTTTAATCAGCTTATAAGCTCCATCTATAAGCTCTTTAGATGAATTGTAACTGATATTTGAATTAATATCCCTGATTAAATCATATATTACTGAAAGTCCGTCTGCAGTATTAAAATCATCATCCATTTTTTCAATAAATTTGTCCTTATAGGAAAGCAGCTTATCTAAATATACCTTTTCTTCCTCTGAGATTTTACTTTTCTTTGTCTCTTTTGAAAGATTTAAAAGATTAGATACCGCATTTTTTATTCTGTCCAGTGCAGACTTGGCTGATTCTAACAGCTCCTGGCTAAAGTTTATCTGAGTCCTGTAATGTCCGGACAGCATGAAAAATCTGATGACATCACTGTCATACCTTTCCAAAATCTCTCTTGCTGTAAAGAAATTATTAAGGGATTTTGACATCTTTACATTATTTATATTAAGAAATGCTGCATGCATCCAGTAATTTGCAAAGGGCTTTCCTGATCTTCCTTCACTCTGAGCTATCTCATTTTCATGATGAGGAAATACCAAATCCGATCCTCCTGCATGAATATCTATTGTTTCTCCAAGAATCTTATAGGCCATGCAGGAGCATTCTATGTGCCAGCCCGGTCTTCCTTCACCGAAAGGACTTTTCCAGCTGGGCTCTCCCTCTTTCTTACTCTTCCAGACAGCAAAATCCATTGGGCTTTTCTTTCTTTCATCTACTGATATCCTGGCACCGGCTTGCAGGTCTTCCAGGTTTTGACCTGAAAGTTTCCCATAATCCTTGAATTTTGATGTATCAAAGTAAACATCCCCGTTAATTTCGTAGGCATATCCCTTATCTACCAAATCAGATACGAAGCTTATTATGTCCTCCATATACTCTGTAGCCCTCGGGTTTACGGTTGCTCTTTCAATATTCAGGTTATCTGCATCTTTATAATATTCAGCAATAAACTTATCTCCCAGCTCTTTAACGGATATTCCTTCTTCATTAGCCCTGTTTATCATCTTATCATCAATATCTGTAAAGTTCTGGACAAATTTTACCCTGTAGCCTCTCCACTCCAAATATCTTCTTACAGTATCAAATACTATGAAGGTTCTTCCATTTCCTATATGAAAATAATTATAAACGGTAGGGCCGCATACATACATCCTTACTTCACCGGGATTTATTGGAATAAACTCTTCTTTACTTTTAGTAAGGGTATTATATATTTTCACTCTTTTTACCTCCTGATATTTAAGCCTCTGTTATTGTATTCTTCTCTTATTCTGTCCTGTATTTTATCTTTTTCTATAAGTTCTGTGTCTTCCTTGTCTCTTATTTTAAATTCAAGAATTCCCTCACTGCACTTTTTTCCTACTGTAATTCTCATTGGGATTCCCAAAAGATCAGCATCATTAAATTTAACTCCCGGTCTTTCTGCCCTGTCATCTAAAAGTACATCAATTCCCATTTCTCCTATTTCCTTATAAAGCTCTTCAGAAAGCTTCATCTGCTCTTCGTTTTTATTTGATATTGGAATTATTATAACCTGGTATGGCGCAACTGCTAAGGGCCATACTATTCCCTTTTCGTCATTGTGCTGCTCAATTACCGCTGCCAGGGTCCTGTTAATTCCTATTCCATAGCAGCCCATAATAACAGGCTTTGGTTTCCCATCCTCATCTATAAATTCTGCTTTAAATGCCTTTGAGTATTTAGTTCCAAGTTTGAATATATGTCCTACCTCAATTCCTCTGGCAACTGTAAGCTGTCCTCCGCATTTTGGGCAGACATCACCTTCCACTACCTTTCTGAAGTCTCCAACTATTCCTTGAAAGTCTCTTCCATAATTAACGTTTTTAATGTGGTATCCTTCCTGGTTTCCGCCAACTATAAAATTAAACATATCTGTAATTTCATTATCTACAAAAAGATAGTCAGCTTTTATTCCAATCGGTCCAGCATATCCTATTTTAGAATCAGTAGCCTGAATTACTGTTTTTTCATCAGCCAGGTTAAAATCAATAACCCCGCCTATTTTATTTATAACTTTTATTTCGTTAACTTCCCTGTCTCCTCTTACCATTACTGCTGCTACTTTATCATCAGCCTTATATATAAGGGTTTTAGCAAACTTCTTGGATGTGGTGTTTAAGAAGGAAACCAGCTCTTCAATGGTTCTTACATCTGGTGTTTCAATCTTTTCAGCATCCAGCAATTCCTCTGTCTCTGACTTCTCGGCTATTGCTTCTGCCTTTTCTACATTAGCAGCATAAGAGCAGTCCCTGCAGAATGCAATTTCATCTTCTCCTACTTCACTTTTTACCATGAACTCTGCTGAACCTGACCCTCCCATAGCTCCTGAATCTGCTTCTACGCATTTAGTTTCAAGGCCGCACCTGTTAAATATTTTATGATATGCATCATACATCTTGTCATAAGCAATATTTAGGCCTTCATTATCCTTATCAAAAGAGTAGGCATCCTTCATTATAAATTCCCTTGATCTCATGACTCCAAATCTTGGTCTTCTCTCATCCCTGTACTTTGTCTGTATCTGATACAGGTTAAGAGGAAGCTGCTTGTAGGATCTGACTTCATTTCTTATTAAATCTGTAAATACTTCTTCATGAGTAGGTCCTAAGCAAAATTCCCTTTCATTTCTGTCTTTCAGCTTAAACATTTCAGGACCAAATACTTCCCATCTTCCGCTTTCCTTCCATAGCTCAGATGGTATGACTGCAGAGCATAATATTTCTACGGCATCCTTATTATTCATTTCTTCCCTTACTATGTTTTCCACATTTTTTAGAGCCTTAACTCCAAGAGGAAGATAGTTATATATGCCAGAGGCACTCTTTCTCATAAGTCCAGCTCTAAGCATAAGCTGATGACTTTTAATTTCTGCTTCATTAGGTACTTCTCTTAAAGTTCCCATAATTGTTTTCGATAATCTCATATTAATCCTCCTTAAATTGTAAAATAATTGCATAATTCATAATTGTTTTCCATCTTGAAAAAACGGTTAAAATTCGTTATTTTTAAGATGGACCAGGGGAAGGTTATTATGCAATCTTCATAATAAAAAAAACCCACCCATTTTTAGGGCGAGTTTATCGCGGTACCACCTAAATTTGTACTCATTTTTATAACGGAATTATCCGGCCACAGCTGCTTAGAAGCGGGTTCGATAGTTTAAAATCTCTCAGCTTTGATTTTATCTCTGTAATTCATCTACTATTCTTCCTCATTGCAGATTATTAACTTTTAATATTAATATATAGAATCATAAATATTATGTCAATATGAATAATTTTTATGCTAATTCTTTAGGCTTTGCAAATATCATTCTGCCTGCAGCAGTCTGAAGAACTGAAGTTACTAAAACATCTACCACATCGCCTATATGCTTTCTTCCGCCTTCAACCACAATCATTGTTCCATCATCCAGATAAGCAATTCCCTGTCCATTTTCTTTTCCGTCTTTAACTATCTGTATCCTCATTTCCTCTCCCGGAAGAACTACAGGTTTTACTGCATTTGCCAGTTCATTTATATTAAGTACGGGAACCTTCTGGAATTGTGCTACTTTATTAAGATTGTAATCATTTGTTATTACTTTGCCGTTTAATACCTGAGCCAGCTTCAAAAGTTTAGCATCTACCTCAGCAATATCCGGAAAGTCCTTTTCATAAATAGTAACATCAATATTAAGTTCATTTTGAATCTTGTTAAGCACATCCAGGCCTCTTCTGCCTCTGTTTCTCTTAAGTGAATCTGAGGAATCTGCAATATGCCGCAGTTCCTGAAGAACAAAGGTAGGAATTACTAAAGTTCCTTCAATAAATCCGGTCTGGCATATATCAAATATTCTGCCGTCTATAATAACAGATGTATCCAGTACCTTAGGTATTCCCTTATTTTTTACCTTTTTTTCTTTAACTGCTGTTCCCTTTCTCAGGCTCTGAAAGAATTCAGAAAACTCTTCCCTTTTCTTTGTGGCAATATCAGCTCCAAAGAAAGCAATAAGAATAGATGCTATAACCTCTATTATTATAACTACCCAGTTTCTGCTTCCAATTATGCTTATAATAAGAACTGATACTATTAGTCCAATAAGTCCGCCTACCGTACCATAAACTATATCTATGGCTGATACGTCCTGAAATCTTTTTTCCAAAAGCAATATGCCTTTTGTTATTTGTCTGTTTAGAACAGGCGCTAATAAGAAAAATATAAGTCCGAATAATAAAATAAAAATTACATAATAAATAAAAATTCCAACATTAAAGCCCTTTGTATTAATATTGAATAATTTTACTATCTGGTCAATTTGAAGTAATATCTGACCTATTAGGAAACCTACTGCAAGACCTATTAATGTAAATAGACCTCTTAAAATTTTCATTAACATAATTTCACCTCCCATGATTTCCAAAAATTGATTACTGATATAAATATAGAACAATTATGATTATATTTCAATATAATTTTAATACCCCCTATTAAAATCTTAATTAATGTTATATTATTAATTTGACAAATGAATATTATAAAATTTATAATTATATTATGGGTTGTGTAAGGAGGAAAGCTATGAAGGATCTAATTTTTGATGATTTTCAAGAATCTGTTCAAAAATCTCTGCTTAGGAACAAAAGCATTTTAGATATAATAACCAAGCTTCAGGAGTCTGAAGGAAAAATTAACAGAGCGGTTATAAAATCTGTCACCAGCTGCGGCTGCATTCAGATTGATGCTAAAAAGCAAAAATATGATGACCCTGACATGGAAGAAATAAGAAAAGCTCTAAATACTCACCTTAAGGGAAAACTATGTGATAACTGCCGGGATGTTATTGAACAGGAAATTGGTAAAAATTTATTTTATCTCGCTTCCCTATGCAATGTCCTTGGCATAAATATGTTTGATGTTCTACTAAAAGAATATAATAAAATAGATACCCTTGGCAAGTATAATTTAAGATAGAAATAAGAAGAAACCTTTTGGTTTCTTTTTTTAATTAAAAAGATATTTCATAACTTCTTTTATATCCTCTGCTGCTATAATATTTATTTTTTTATTATTAACTCTGTCCATATTTTTTTTCGGTATAATAATATTTCTAAATCCTAATTTTTCTCCTTCATTTACAACCCTGTCACAATGGCTTATCTTTCTCACTTCTCCGGTTAAGCCAAGCTCTCCTGTGACTATAAGTTTATTAAGCTTTATCTCCTTTGATTTTATACTTGAAATAAGTGCAGCTGCTAAACCTAAATCTCCATAAGTTCCTTCTATGTTTAATCCGCCAACCACGTTAACATAAACATCAAACTTATAGAATGGCAGCTTAAGTTTTTTTTCAAGAACAGCCAAAATCAGATTAAGTCTGTTAAGCTCTATGCCAACACAGGTCCTTCTTGGAAATGTAGCCTTGCTCTCTGTAACCAGTGCCTGGATTTCAACAAGTATAGGTCTTGTTCCTTCTACAATTCCTACTATTACTGATCCTTCACTGTTTTCATCAGAGTTGTTTATAAAAGCATCTGATGGATTAAGTATCTCCATAAGGCCCTCTTCTCTCATCTCAAAAACACCTATTTCAGAGGTAGTTCCAAATCTATTCTTTACAGTTCTTAAAATTCTATACTCCTCACTTCTTTCTCCTTCAAATGATAACACAGTGTCCACCATATGCTCTAAAACCCTTGGACCTGCCAGGTCACCCTGTTTTGTCACATGGGCAACAATAAACAGTGGAATATTTCTGCTCTTACCTATTCTCATAAGGTTATTGGCGCATTCTCTCACCTGAGATACGCTGCCGGGTGCTGAGCTTAAATTAGATGAAAACATAGTCTGAATTGAATCAATAATAACAAATGAAACCTGCTCCTCTGCTATAAGCTTTTCTATGGTCTCCAGATTAGTTTCTGACAAAATAAAAAGGTTAGGAGAGCTGCAGAGAAGCCTATCCCCCCTTATCTTAATCTGTTCTCCTGATTCTTCCCCGGATACATAGATTACCTTACCATAACTTTTGCTTATGTTCTCAGCACATTTAAGCAAAAGTGTGGACTTACCAATACCAGGATCTCCTGATATCAAAGTAAGGGAGCCCTTAACCAGTCCGCCGCCTAAAACCCGGTTCAATTCTAAAATACCAGTATCATATCTTTCATATTGCCCAGATTTTAAATTATTTATACATACAGGTGTATTATCTGAAATTTTTACAATATTTTTATTTTCTTCCTCTAGTTCCTCTATAAGTGTATTCCACTCACCGCAGTTAGGACACCTGCCCATATATTTGGGATTTTCAAAGCCGCAGTTTTGACAGACAAACTTGGTTTTTGACCTTACCATATAATCTCCTCAAATTACTTTATTTTTTTTATATTTATTTATTATTTTAAGACTATTTATATTTTGAACTTCACAATTAGTATCACATATTACAGAGGGGGACTTAGAAGTTAATAAAATCTGCGTTGGATATATACTGCTGTGTCCTATTAAAAGATAGCTTATTGCACAGGCGATAGATGCATATATCCCTACTTTAGCTCCAAAAAGCTCCATGGCAATTACTATCCCTGCTAAAGGAGTATTTGCACAGGCAGCTAAAAATGATACCATGCCTATGGAAGAATAGAAAGATATATTACCATGAATTATTTGTGCCCAGCTGTTTCCAAAGCAGGCCCCAATAAATAGCATTGGTGTGAGTATTCCTCCACTGCCTCCGCAGCCTAAAGTTATTGATGTGAAAACAGCTTTAAAAACAAAGGTAAGCATTAAAACAGCTCCTCCGGATACTGCCATATCAATTGTTTTTTCTCCTATTCCCAGGGTATTTTTGAAAGGAGTAACAGAAACTATTGCTGCTATTAGGATTCCTCCTATAATTCCCTTAAGGGGAGAATATAATTTTATTCTGTTAAAAAACTTTTCTGTGTTATTTACCATCATTACAAAAAGTTTTCCTAAAGCACCCACTATAATACCAAAAATTGCTATACTTATAAATGCTTCTACATTATTTGAAGGTATATAACTTACAGAGTATAACAGGGGTTTAGAACCAAGGCGGAGACCTGTATTATAGCTGACAAAGGAAGAAACTAATGAGGGAAGAAGTGCCAGATAGGAAAACCTTCCCACATATAATACCTCTGAAGCAAAAACAGCAGCCCCTACAGGAGATCCAAATACACCTACAAATCCTGCACTTACACCACAGACAACCAGTCTTTTGCAGTCCGTCTTGCTCATTTTAAATAATCCTGCAAAAAATGAGGCTATTCCGCCGCCAATTTGTGTTGCCGGCCCTTCAAGTCCTACAGATCCCCCGGCAGTTATAGTAAATAAGGTAGCTATAAGTTTAACAGGTATAGCTTTTATGTCCATTTTACCTGCTTTTTCATTTATAGCTTTTATAGCTTTTTCAGTACCATGACCTTTGGCTTCCGGAGCAAATTTCTTTATTAATAAGCTGCTGAGGAAAAATCCAAAAGGCATAAAAAGATAGTAATAAGGCAATTTTGAAAAACCCGCTGAACTAATGTTTATTATTTTAACAAAGAGTGCTGTAACAGTACCTACAATCAAACCAATAACAGCAGATAATATAATCCACTTAACAGCACTCCCTAATAATACATGTTCTTCAATTGAATCAAATTTTATTTGCATAATATACCCCCCGATGCAGTAATCAATACTTTTATTATAGAACTAAATATTAATTAGTCAAACAGGGGTATATCTTCTTAACCTATAACTTTAAAAAGCAGTTTTCCATCCTCCGTTGTTACAGTGATTTTATCCCCTCTTTTTGCATTTCCCCTAAGTATTTCCTCTGATAGTTTATCCTCTACAGTCTTTGTTATAGCTCTTCTCAAAGGTCTTGCACCATATTCAGGGTCGAAGCCTTCCTTTGTAAGGAGTTTTTCAGCATCTTCATTAAAGCTTATATAAATATCCTGCTCTTTTAATCTCTTAGAAACAGCTTCCAGCATAAGCTTTACTATTTGGCTGAGATCTTTTTCTTCCAGCTGATGAAATACGATTATATCATCTATTCTGTTAAGGAACTCAGGTCTGAAGCTTCTTCTAAGCTCCTCCATAATATTGTCTTTCATCTTTTCATATTCATTTTCCTTCTCTTTTTCAGATACAGGAGCAAAGCCTAATGATTTCTGCTTCTTTATTGTGTTAGCGCCTACATTTGATGTCATTATTATTATTGTATTTTTAAAATCAACTGTCCTTCCTTTGCCATCTGTAAGCCTTCCATCCTCTAATATCTGGAGAAGAACATTAAACACATCAGGATGAGCCTTCTCTATTTCATCAAATAAAACTACAGAATATGGATATCTTCTTACCTTCTCCGTTAACTGTCCTCCCTCATCAAAACCCACATATCCCGGAGGAGAACCTATAAGTCTGGACACTGTATGTTTTTCCATGTATTCTGACATATCGATCCTGATCATGTTATTTTCATCACCAAACATAGACTCAGACAGCGCCTTTGAAAGCTCAGTTTTTCCAACTCCTGTAGGACCCAGGAATATAAATGAGCCTATTGGCCTTTTAGGATCCTTAAGTCCTACCCTGGCCCTTCTTACTGCCCTTGAAATTGATTTAACTGCTTCTTCCTGTCCTATAACCCTTTTATGAAGGAGTTCCTCCAGATGCAGAAGCTTTTCTGATTCTTTTTCTGTTAATCTTTCCACAGGAATATTTGTCCAGTTTGCTACAACATTTGCTATTTGCTTTTCATCAACTATATGATTTTGATTATCTGCCTGAGCTTTCCAGTTATTTTTAATGCTGTCCAGCTTATTTTTAAGATCCTTTTCTTTATCTCTGAGCCTGGCAGCCTTTTCAAAGTCCTGAAGAGATATGGCATCTTCTTTTTCACTGTTTATCCTTTTTAAATCTTCCTCAATACCTTTTATATCAGCAGGTGCGGTAAGATTTTTTATTCTCATCTTGGCACCGGCTTCATCAATTAGATCTATAGCCTTGTCAGGAAGAAATCTGTCTGTTATATACCTGTCTGAAAGGTTAGCAGCGGCTGCAAGAGCATTATCTGTTATTTTTACTCTATGATGAGCCTCATACTTATCCCTAAGGCCTTTAAGTATTTGTATAGTCTCCTCAACAGTAGGTTCTCCTACATTTACAGGCTGGAATCTTCTCTCTAAGGCAGCGTCTTTTTCAATATATTTTCTGTATTCATCAATGGTGGTTGCACCAATGCACTGAATTTCTCCTCTAGCCAGGGATGGCTTTAATATGTTTGATGCGTCTATTGCTCCCTCTGCTCCACCTGCTCCAATTATTGTATGAATTTCATCAATGAAAAGAATACAGTCTTTTGCTGCCTGAATTTCTTCTAAAACCTTTTTAAGTCTTTCCTCAAACTCACCTCTGTATTTTGAACCTGCCACCATTGCTGATAAATCAAGGGTTACAACTCTCTTATCTTTTATTATTTCAGGAATATTGCCAGAAATTATGGCCTCTGCCAAGCCTTCAGCAATAGCAGTCTTACCCACACCAGGGTCACCTATCAGGCACGGATTGTTCTTAGTTCTTCTGCATAGAATTTCAAGAATCCTCTCTGTTTCTTTATCTCTCCCTATTACAGGATCCAGCTTTCCTTCTCTTGCCATCTGGGTTAAATCTCTTCCATATTTATCAAGGGTTGGAGTTTTCCCGCCTTCTTTTGAAAAGCTTTGAGTACTGCCTGAGTTTTCTTCGCCATTAAAGTTATCAAGCAGTGTCTTCTGAAGTTTTTCCAAATCTACCCCCAGATTTACAAGTATAGTAAAAGCAACACCCTCCTGCTCCTTTATAAGTGCCAGCAGTATATGCTCAGGAGTTACTAAATTATGTCCTAAGTCTCTTGCTGCAATTAAACTTGATTCAATAAGTCTCTTAGTTCTTGGTGTCAGAGGGATGTCATTTCCAAAGCTTGCAGCTTCTCCTGTTCCTTCATATTCCTCTATAAGCTCTCGTATTTCCTCAATATCAACCTGTCCTTCTTTTAGAGCATCTGAAGCCGGGCCTTCTTCTCTCAGTAATCCAAGAAGAATATGCTCTGTGCCCACATATCCGTGCTTGAAGCCATCTGCTTCTTCTTTAGCATAAATAAGGACTCTCTGAGCTCTTTCTGTAAAATTATTCCCTAACATTCTATCACCTACCTCAATGTTTCTTTTAATATCCTGGATCTTATAATGTTTTTATCCTTTTCACTTAATTCTTTTCCCTCTTCTGATGAAATTACAGGTGAGGATATCTTATAAAGAAGGGAATTAAGCTTTTCCTTTTCTATGTTTATTATTCCCATTTCAACTCCCATTCTAACATTTGAAAGAAGTTCCAATGCTTCCTTGTTTGATATTAAAACTGAAGATTTTAATATTGAAAGAGATCTCATTATTTTATCCTCCAGTTCATATCTGTAATTCTTGTAGATATTATCCCTGGCTTTCTGTTCCTGATTTATAACCTCATTTACTATTCCCTCCAGGTTTTTAATCAGATCTTCCTCAGAAAGTCCTAAAGTTACCTGGTTAGAAATCTGGTATAAGTTTGATAGTACCTCTGTGCCCTCCCCGTAGGAGCCGCGAATAACCATACCAACCCTGTTTAGTATATTTGAAACTTCCTTTATCTTATTGCTCTGAGTTATAGCCGGAAGATGAATCATTACTGATGCCCTAAGACCAGTTCCAATATTAGTTGGACATGCTGTCAGATAGCCCAAAGACTCATGAAATGCATAGTCTAACCTTTCCTCCATCATATCATCAATTTTGTCAGCCTCAGAATATGCTTCCTTTATGTTAAGCCCGGCTGTTATTGTCTGAATTCTTAGATGATCCTCTTCGTTTATCATAAGAGATACTGTTTCATCCCCATTATAAATAAATGAAGAAATCTCTCTGTTATTGATAAGTTTTTTTGATATTAAATGTTTCTCAAAGCAGACTCTGTTATTTAGCTTGTCATTTTCCCAAAGATTTATACTATTAAAGTTCTCATTATTATCTTTAAGAAATGAATCAGTAATTTTTTTTGATAATTTTCTTGCCGCATCTTTATCCAGTTTATTTGGAAAAGGGATTCCTTTTACATTCCTTGCCAGTCTGATTCTTGAGCTTATAACAATATCATCATTAGAAGAAGAGGATTTAGTCCAGTTAATCATAATTCTCCTCCATCACTTATATTTTTTAATTCTTTTATCTTATCTCTTATTTCTGCTGCCTTTTCATATTCTTCCATAGCAACAGCTTTATTTAAATCTTCCTTCAGCTTTATAAGTTTTTTCTTTTGAATTACTTTGCTGGAAGTTTTCTTAGGAATCTTTCCAATATGTTCCGTGCTTCCCTGAAGCCTTTTAACTACAGGATTAAGGTATTCTTTAAATTCCGTATAGCACTGACTGCAGCCTAAAAGTCCATTGTTTTTAAATTCCTGATAGGACATTCCACAGTTTTTACATATTATATCTTTCTTTCCTATCTGATAACTATTCCCGCTGATATAATCTATTAAACCACCCAGGACATTTTGAAAAGAATTTTCATTCCCAAAATTTATATCCGGCATAAAACTCATAGTATTTATCTCTTTAGCACAGTTTTCACACAGATTATATTCTTTTTTAACTCCATTAATAATTTGAGTTAAGTGAACTGTAGCCTTATTTTTCTTGCATACATCACATATCATAATATCACCTCTATTAGGAAAAAATAACCATTATCATTGATTTAAGCAAATCAGCTCTTACCTTATTTCTATCTGATATATTACCCAGACTTCTATCGTTAACTACTGCTTTCATAAGCCTCATTTCTCTCTCTGTTATTAAGTCTCTCTGATATAAGCCATCTATAATAAGTATTCCCCCATCATAGGTTATACTGTCACCAATTTTTTCATTTATTATATCTACTAAACTGTCCTGAAGCTTATAATCAGCTCTCTTTATTACAATATAACCGCCGCCGCCTCTTCTGCTTTCTATATAATAACCTTTATCTGTGGTAAACCTGGTAGTTAAAACATAGTTAATCTGAGAAGGGGCACAGCTGAATTTATTTGCCAGTTCATTTCTCTGAATCTGAAGTTCACTGTCGCTGTTTTCATCTATCAGCTCTTTTAGAAAATCTTCTATAATATCCGATAATCTAGCCATATCAACACTCCCTCCGACTTTGACTTTCTTTGACTTTTATTTTACAACAAAATTTTCATGATTACAATACTTTTAATAAAAAAATAGAATGTCCTATAGACATTCCTTTTTTAAGCTTCACATATTTCATTAACCGGACTAGTCAGAATATTTATGATGTCTTCCTCATTCTTTGCTTCTATAAGCCGCTGCCTGTATCCTTCATCTACTAATTTTCTTGAAATCTGAGACAATATTTCAAGATGACTTGTACCTGCCTCTTCATTTGGAACAGCTAATAAAATTACAAAATTTACAGGCTTCTTGTCAAAAGATTCCCATCTGATTCCTTTTTCACTTCTGCCAATTGCAAAGCAGGGTTCTTTTACTCCATAGGATTTTCCATGGGGAATTGCGAATCCTTTTCCGAATCCTGTAGAACTTTCTTTTTCTCTTCTTATAACATCCATAATAAATGCTTCTTTAGATATCAGTTTCCCATCCTGTTCCATCATACCAGCCAGCTTCAGAATAGCTTCTTTACTGTCTTTTGCATCTAAATTCAAATTAATTAAATTTTTGTTAGTCAAATCACTTATAATCATTATATCCCCTCTATTCATTATGTATAAAGATATCGTTTACATATACTATTATAGTATAAATCTTCCAATAAATAAAGTTTTTATAAAAAAACTCACATAATTGTGAGTTTTAACATTTAATTATTTACTTTTAATTCCATCAGTGCCAAACCGACTGCCCCTAAAACTCCGGCATTTTGTCCCAGCTTGGCAGGAAGTATTTCAACGCCAACACCTTTATTTAAGCTTCTTTCCCTAACAACTTCCCATACCTTATCAAACAGCACATTTCCTACATTTGTAACCCCGCCGCCAATTACTATCATTTCAGGATCTAACATGTTAATTATATTAGCTATGCCTGTTCCAAAATAGGTAAAACTTTTATTAAGTATTTCTGAGGATACTTTATCACCATTTTTGCTTTCCAAATATACCTCATAAGTTGTTGGATTTTCATATTTTCTGAGGCTGGTTTCAGCGCCTTCTTTAATTTTTTCCCTGGCTTGTCTCGCAATTGCAGTACCTGAGGATAAGACTTCAACATCTCCATAATTTCCGCAATTACATCTGGGTCCCCCTTCAATAATAGCTGTATGACCAAACTCCAAAGCATTTCCATACTTTCCTCTGTATATCCTGCCGTCTAATATGGCTCCTGCCCCAACTCCTGTGCTTATAGTTACATATATCATATCAGTTGTTTCTTTTCCTGCACCAAAATAATATTCACCAATAGCAGCAGCATTACAGTCATTATCTAAGAAAACCGGTAAGTTAAACTTTTCTTTAATAGGCTGTACTAAGTTAAAGTTTACAAATGGAAGATTAGGAGTCCTGATAATAATTCCTTTTTTAGGGTCTAGTGGTCCAGGTGATCCTATTCCTATTGCTTTTATTTCATCCTTTATAGAAACGTTTTCTTTTAAAAGGTCATCAATTATCCCCATAATTTTATTTAGAACTGATTTTTCTCCAAGATTAGCCTCAGTTTTTATAATCTTTTGAGAAATAATTGTACCTTGATTATCTGATACTGCAGCGTTAATCTTTGTCCCCCCTAAATCAATTCCTATTACATAAAATTTCTCCATACCTTTTCCTCCCTGAAATAATCTTCATAAATTATAACATAACTATTTGTCTAAATCATTATTATTTTCAATAATATACCTGTTAATATCATTTCTTCTTTCTTTTTCAGTTATATTTGGAATAAGTTCTGAAAATTCCTCTGCGAAATTGCCTATTTTGTATACTTTATTTTTAGTTCTGTAAAACTGTTCTCTATCGGAACCATAATCATTATTAATTGAATTATCATTTCCTGTCATATTAACACCTTCCTGCTTATTATGTTTTACATTAATTTATTTTTTATTCTAATCTTTATAAATATCATGCTTTCTTAATGATAAAAATGATAAAATTTAATAACAGTGGCATAATAAAAGAAAATTATAATCAGAGGTGTTAAGATTGAAAACTTTAAAAGGAACAAAAACCGCAGAAAATCTAATGAAGAGTTTTGCAGGAGAATCTCAGGCAAGAAACAGATATACCTTCTATTCCTCCGCAGCAAAAAATGAGGGATTTATTCAGATATCCAATATATTTGCTGAAACAGCGGATAACGAAAAGGAGCATGCTAAAAGATTTTTTAAATTTTTAAATGAAGAATCATTAATGGGTGATACTGTGCAGATTACAGCAGACTTTCCAGTTATGTTAGCAAAAACAAAAGATAATCTGCTGGCAGCTGCAAATGGGGAACATGAGGAGTGGGCAAAGCTTTATCCTTCATTTGCTGATACGGCAGAAAAAGAAGGATTTAAAAATATTGCCGCAGTTTTCAGATATGTAGCTGAAGTTGAAGAGAGACATGAGGCCAGATATAGAAAACTGATAGATAATTTAAATAATGATAAAATATTTAAAAAAGATTCAGAAGTTTTATGGAAGTGCGGTAACTGCGGATATATTTATGAAGGAAAAGAAGCTCCGGAAGTATGTCCTTCATGTGCACATCCAAAGGCTTACTTTGAATTATTCTGTGAAAATTATTAAAGCTATATGGCCTGGGCCATATAGCTTTTTTTTATTCCTCTTCTTTTAACTTTTTAGAATTTGCTATTATCTTATCAACTTCTGTAGCTGGTACTTCCTCATATCTTTCAAAATGTATAGTAAATTCTCCTCTTGCCTGAGTAATTGACCTTAAATCAGTAGCATATTCAAACATTTCAGATTGAGGAACTTCTGCTATTACTTTTTGAAGTCCTTTAAAGGGTTCCATACCAAGAACCTTTCCTCTTTTCTTGTTTATATCCCCTATAACATCTCCCATATATTCATCAGGTACTATAATTTCTGCATGCATAATTGGTTCAAGAAGAATAGGTGATGCAGCTTCTAATCCCTTTTTATATGCTAAAGATGCTGCAACCTTAAATGCCATTTCCGATGAGTCAACTGGATGATATGAGCCATCATGAAGTATTGCCCTGAGTCTGATAACCGGATACCCTGCAAGTACACCATGCTTAACGCAGTCCTTCAGTCCCTTTTCAACTGCAGGTATATATTGTCTTGGGACAACTCCTCCTACTACCTGGTCTACGAATTCCATCTCATCTCCATCCCGACGAGGCTCAAACTTAACCCACACATCTCCATACTGTCCATGACCTCCTGACTGTTTTTTATGCTTTCCCTGAACATCAGATACCTTTTTAATAGTTTCTCTATAAGGTACCTTTGGAGATTCTAATTTTACTTCAGCTCCAAATTTAATTTTTAATTTAGATGCTACAACGTCAAGATGACTCTTGCCCATACCAGTTATTATTGTTTCAGCGTTTTCTACATCTCTTGATATTTTAAAGGTAGGGTCCTCCTCTAATAACTTATTAAGACCGGAAGATATCTTATCTTCATCTCCCTTTGATAAAGGTACAACGGATCTTGACAAAGTAGGATTCGGAAATACCATTTCCTGAAATTTATAATTTACTCTGCTGTCACAGAGTGTATCACCTGTTACCGTATACTGCAGCTTAGCAACAGCACCAATATCTCCTGCTGTTAATTCTTTTACATTTATCTGTTGTTTTCCTCTCAGGACAAACATGTTTCCTAATTTTTCTTGTTTATCTTTGTTAATATTGTTTACTACAGCATCTGATAAGGCCTTACCAGTTATTACTTTAAATATAGAAAGCTTACCAACAAAAGGATCTGCTATTGTCTTAAATACAACAGCTGAAAATGGAGCTGTTTCGTCTACTTTTATTTCAATTTCTGTTCCATCTTCTGCATTTACAGCCTTCTGAGGAGCCATCATTTTCGGTGATGGAAAACATTCTACAATATCTTCCAGAAGTGTTTCTATTCCTATACCTTTAAGTGCAGAACCACACATAACAGGGGCAATTTCTCCAGTGGAACAGCCCTTAATAAGTCCATCATATATCTCCTGATCAGACAAAGTACCTTCTTCAAAATACTTGTTCAGAAGCTCCTCACTGGTTTCTGCTACTGCTTCTACAATCATATTTTTACATTCATCTACACTGTCTAATAATTCCTCAGGGACATCTCCCAGTTCCATTTCTTTGGTTTTTGGATTGAATATTCTGGCCCTTCTTGATATAACGTTTACAATACCTTTAAATTCAGCTTCTGAACCTATAGGATATTGTATAGGAACTGCTGATATTCCAAACTTTTCTTTTAATCCGCTTAAAACTTTACTGAAACTGCTGTTCTCTCTATCTAATTTATTTATATAAAATGCTCTTGGCAATTTATTTTCATTTACATAATCCCAAGCCTTTTCAGTTCCTACTTTAATTCCTGAGACACCACTAACTGTTATCATTGCCACATCTGATGCTCTCAGCCCTTCTATCATCTCTCCCTGAAAATCAAAATATCCTGGAATATCAATCAAATTTATCTTTGTGTCCTCCCATTCACAAGGTGCTATTGAAGTTGAAATAGATATCTGTCTTTTCTTTTCTTCTCCGTCATAATCACTTACTGTAGTACCATCTTCAACTTTACCGAATCTGTCGATGGTCTTTGTGTGAAATAAAACAGCTTCAGTTAAAGTTGTTTTACCTGAACCACTATGTCCAATAATGCCAACGTTTCTTAAATTTTCCGTTTTATACACTTTCATAAGCAATTCCCCCTAATTTAATTTAGCATATTTTGCTCTTATTTATATATTCTATTAAAATTAAGAAATTCCTCTTAATATTAATAAAATTTTCTAAATAGTTTGACATTTTAATTATCTCATTAATTATTTTATTTATTCATTATTTACAAAAAATAAAAAAAGACTAGTAAATACTAGTCTGATTTTTCATTATGGCTCCACGAAGAGGGCTCGAACCTCCAACCTATCGGTTAACAGCCGAGTGCTCCACCATTGAGCTATCGTGGAACATAACCTGGCGATGACCCGCTCTCCCACAGAGCCTCCTCTGCAGTACCATAGGCGCTTTGAAGCTTAACCTGCGTGTTCGGAATGGGAACGAGTGTTGCCTTCAAGCCATAATCACCAGATACAGATTTTTGACGAAGTCAA
>JAJBWD010000099.1:0-3933 GCA_032907345.1 Bacillota bacterium
TAAAACTTTGACAGATTATAATACAAAGGAAAATCTATACAGCAGTCCCGTAAAACTTAATGAAGGAAATCAGGGATTAGAAGTTAAAAAGCGCATTGAATATTTTTTAAGGTTTGACTATATAATCGGGCACATTAAAAAATGGCTCCATGTAAGGGAGTAAATATCTGGTTAATAAAATAAGTACGGAATTCCAATAAAAACGATACTTTAAAAGGAAAAATAGGATACATACTAATATGTGTATCCTATTAATTTTATGAGGTAATATTAAAGGTATTGCCCTCTTTAAGCCTTCGCCTCTTCTGTAAGGCTTTCTTCAAATCTCAGCTGCTTATGAATACGAATGTACAAACCGAATGTGATTGTAAGCGTGATGCCGTCGGCCAGAAGCTGTGTCCAGATGATTCCATACAGACCGAACCAAATATTCATGGCAATAAGCAGAGGAATATTGATTATGCCCTGTCGGCAAGACGAGAGTATAAGCGATTCCGCTCCCTTACCCATAGCCTGAAAGGTGTAACTCATCTGAAAATTCGTTATCATGAACGGAGTAGCAAGACACGCTATGCGCAGAAAATGCGCACCCAGCTCCACGGTTTTATCATCGTTAATAAACAGGTGGATAAGCCCAACGGAAAAGACTTCAAACACCACTATACATAAGGCCGCAAAGCTTATGCCGCAGAGCCGGGCAAAGTTTCCCACCGCATTCATCCTCTTATAATTTTTTGCTGCATAATTGTAAGCGATAAGGGGCATCATACCCTGGCAAAGCCCCATGCCCACGTTCATCGGAAGCATGTCTATTTTCTTCACAATGCCAAAAGCGGCCACCGGGATATCTCCGTAGCCGGAGGCCAGGTGATTGATTGTCATGTTCGATACACACACCAAAAACGAACCAATGGCCGATGGGAAGCCCACTGCAAAAATCGGACCTATGTATTTTTTATTGGGCAGTATATCCCTGGGACTTATGGACAGCACCGTCTTGCCGCCAAGCTGGGCGAAAATAATGAAAAAGTAAACAAGAACTACCACATTTGAAAGCATTGTGGCCACAGCAGCGCCGGCCACCTCCATGCCATCCGGCATGAGAACAAACATGAAGAGCGGGTCAAGGAAGATATTGAGTATTCCGCCAAAAGCCAGACCAAAACTTGCCTGTTTTGCGTAACCCTCGCTGCGCAGCAGATGTGCCATAGTCATTCCGAGAGTAGCGGGTATCCCGCCCACCACCACGACCCAGAGCAAATATTCACGCCCGAAGCCGATGGTATTATAACTGGCACCAAGAAACCTGAGCAGCGGGTCCATATAGATTAGGCATGCCAGCGAGTACAATAGTGCTACTGCGATGGTGGCATAAAAACTAAATGATGACACCTTTTTAGCATCCTCAGGCTTGCCCTCGCCCAGCAGCCTAGAGACGAGACTGCCGCCGCCGATGCCGAACAGGTTGGAAAGTGAATTCAACACAAAGAATAATGTGTAGGCCAGTGATACCGCTGCAACCATGAGCGGGTTGCCTGTCCGGCCGACAAAATAGGTATCGGCTACATTGTAGATCATCGTTACAAGCTGGCTGAGTATGGTCGGCACCGCAAGGCTCATTAAAGCTGTGGGCACCGGCATGGATTCAAATATATTCTGATTCTCGTTCAATTTGATATGCTTCTTTCTTATTTTCCGGCATCGGTGGAGCCGGTCATATTTTTGTGAGCTATAAGCAGGAGACGGTTGAATTCCACCTGTTCCGCCTCTGTCATGCCTTCAACAACTTTTTCTTCGGCACAATGGGCGACTTCTTTCAGTGCCTGTTCAAGCTCCTTTGCTTCCTGTGCCACAGTTATGCGCTTATACCGTTTATCCCTCTGGCTCTGTTCACAGATAACGTAGCCATCCCGCTCCAGACGGCGGAGCATCCCTGTCACCGTCTGATGCGACAAATTCATATCCTTTTGTATATCCAGCTGATTTATTTCCTCACTTCCCTGGTGCTTCAGCAGGAATTTCATGATCAGAGCCTGTCCTGAGGTCAATCCGAATTTTGCGGCAGCCGTATTTCGATTTTTTACTATAGAGTTCCCAAGCTGAACAATGAGCTTGGCGTTGTCGTGCTGTTTCATATTTCTCATCTCCAAATATGTCGCTAACTGCCTAATATTATATAATTTTTGCAATTGTTTGTCAATAAAATACATATGAAACATTAAAAGGGAGATACTAATGGCTGGGTAAAAATTAATAGAGTGCTTTTGGAAAAACCTATAGGTGAAAACTCAACGGCAGAACAAAAGCCATATTGATTGCATTGTTCATTATGGGTAAAATTAAGAAAATTATTATAGAAATGGAGCCGTTCACAGCATTTAGCTAATAAACAGCTCCATTAATTATTTATGGTAATTAAGTTTTCCATATCAATTACAAAACAAATATAAATGTGGTAGAAAATAGAGTTAAAGTACCTTATTTAACATTTCATATGTGTATTCTATAATGTCATTACAACTCACATTTTTTTGCTTTAACTCACGGCAAATTTCTGTACCGAATTTTTCTCTCACATCCTGCATTAACTGTTTTGTGTATTTTCTGGCTTCATTTGGGACATCGCTGTTTTCTCTTCCCTTTACTAAGCCTACTATAGCTGCTGCTGCACCAACGCTGCCGCATACACTTCCTACAGTAAATCCGGTCCCCATGCCGCTGCCTAAGCTTACTGGTATATTAGTATTATGCTCTTCATTGTAAGCCTTTATCATGGCTTCTCCACAGGTAAATCCCTGTTTGTAATACTCTGACGGTCTAATATTAACATCTCCTTTTTGAATTAATCATTTGTTAACATGAAGAAGCTCCACTTATAAAAAATCCCCGGTTGAACCAATTATCAGAATAATCAATAACTGTTCCATCTACATAATCCTCAATTTCAGTGCTGTAAATAATTTTTATATTTCCTGATTCAATAATTTTGTCATTATCCTTCTTTAACTCATCCAGAGTTAATTGTAATTTTGGACCGCCTCAGCCATACCCTCCGAAACTTACTCTTAACATTGCCTTTTCAGGATTATCGGATTTTTGTTTTATTTCATTAAATTTTTTTGCTGCAATGTCAGTAATAACAATCACGATATCACCTTCCTTCCGTATAAACTGTATTGTTTTAAATATTATTGAATTTATTGTTATAGTGCATTATAAGAAAATTAGCAATTACTTATATACTAATAATACGATATGAATCTTATTTTGTCAACACTTTTAACCTTTAATATATAACTCAATATTTATAGATAGCCCCGGTCTTAATTTTATTCAATTAAAGTGGTAATATATATGTATATTCTTATTTTATAAGGCAATATTATTTAGGACAGAATATAAAATGGAGGATTTTATGGCTGATTTTTTCACTCATATTTTATGTGCAGATGAAATTCTGGATAAAATTCAGGACAGAGATATAAAGAATTTAATTAAAAGCAATATTAAGCTGTACTACCTGGGAGCCCAGGGCCCTGACATATTTTATTATAATAATATATTTAATAAAGATGAGAAAAAGGTACTTAACAATCTGGGGGATATGCTTCATACCAAAGAAACGGAAAAGTTTTTTGAAGAAAGCTTTATATATTTAAAAAATATTAAGGATAAATGTGAATACAGGAATTTACTGGTATATTTATTAGGGTTTCTATCTCATTTTTCTTTAGACTGTGCAGTTCATTCATATATTTATTATCTGACCGGCTTTTGCATTAAAAATGATAAAAAAACTAAGATATATAATTCATATCACAAGAAGCTGGAGATAATCATCGATGTCCTTATGATGAAACTTAAGAAAAATGAAAAAGCTTATAAACTTCCTACTTATAAGCTTATTGATAATGGAAAGAGTCTTCCTTTAGA
>JAJBWD010000100.1:0-7385 GCA_032907345.1 Bacillota bacterium
AGCCTATAACAGTAGCTACCCCATCTTCGTATAACCCTATAACTCCCTGAGGTTCCATGTAAAGCTGTTCCTGAATACCAGTACTATACTCTCCTTCAATAACATATTTACTGCTTTTTTTAGCCTCTTCCATGTCCCCTTTAGAGAACTTATAATCTGAAAATTTATTGCTTTCACCATAAATGGGATTTTTGTAATCATCATTCATCTCTAAAATAGGCTGTATTTTCTCATATTTTACCTTTATTTTAGACAGAATATCTTCTATTACATTTTTATCAGGTCCAACTACTAAAGCAATTGGTTCTCCATAATAATTTACAACATCCTCTGCAAAAAATGGCTGATCATAAATTACAATTTTAACCCTGTTTCTGCCTGGTATATCATTTTTGTCTACTATATAATAGCCTTCAGGAAGAGCAGGATACAAGATATCCAGTATCTTTGCTCTTACCTCTGTGCTTCTTAAAGTTTTAGCATAAAGCATTCCATCTAATTTATAATCGCCAATATATTTTGCAGTGCCTCCTATTTTTGACTCCGCATCCTGCCTGATTACGGATTCACTTATGTCAGTTTTCATAGCAAGCCTCCTATTTCCTTTTATTTAGCTCCTTTAAAATCTTCTCTGATGTTATGGGAAGATCATTTATTCTAACGCCAACTGCATTATATACAGCATTTGCTATAGCAGCCGGAGGAGTATCTATTCCTATTTCTCCAACAGATTTAGCTCCGTAAGGACCGCTGGGTTCGAAGCTTTCTACGAATTCTACTCTTATGCTGCCTATATCCTTTCTTGTTGGTACCTTATAAGACAGGAAGCTGTTTGTAAGCAGTTTCCCATTATCTGCATACTTTACATTTTCAAACATTGCCATTCCTATTCCCTGAAGAAGTCCACCTTCTACCTGGACCCGTGCTAAATTAGGATTAACAGCAGTTCCGCAGTCAACAACAGCAGTATAATCAATAAGTTCCACCTTTCCTGTCTCAGTATCTACCTCAACTTCTGCAAAGCCTGCCATAAAAGGAGCCGGTGATACATCTCCAACAAAGGATTCACAGGTCATAAGCTGTTTTTGACCAGCACTATAATATAATTTGTTAGCCAGCTCTCCTAAACTAATTGATTGCTTTCCATCTTCAGATATTATATTTTTCCCGTCAAAATTTGCCTTGTCTGTTCCTAAAATTTCAGCTGCAGTTTCTTCTATCAAAGCTTTCATTTTTACAGCTGCCTTTTTTACTGCATTTCCTGATACATAGGTGGTACTTGAAGCATATGCACCTGTATCAAATGGTCCTAAATCTGTATCTGATGAATGGACAACTACCTTATCATAAGATACATTTAAGCCTTCTGCTGCAATCTGAGATAAAATTGTATCACTTCCGGTTCCTATATCCGTAGCACCAATTATAAGATTAAAAAATCCCTCATCATTAAGCTTAATGACAGCAGAACCCATATCAATTCCTGTAATTCCGGAGCCCTGCATGCAAATAGCTGAACCTAAACCTCTTACTTTCCCATTTCCCATATCACGCCTTGGATATTTATTTTTGTAGTCAGTAAGTTCCATACCTCTTTTCATGCATTCCTTTATCTTGCAGCTCTCCAGTATCATGTCAACTCCCTCAGTGCCCTCTCCCATAATCTTAAATACAGGAGATCCTTCATTCTCACCAATTACATTAATTCTTCTAAGCTCCATTGGATCCATTCCGATTTTTTCTGCCAGCTTATCTACAGTGGCTTCTAATGCAAAATTTCCCTGAATAGCTCCGTATCCTCTATAAGCCCCGGCAGGCGTATTATTCGTATATACTACCTTTCCGCCAAATCTTCCCGCTGCAGCTTTATTATATAACGGCATGGTTTTAGATCCTGCTACCATAAATACAGTTAATGCATGCTCACCATAAGCTCCTGTATTTGATAAAAGATCCATATCTATAGCCTTAATTATTCCATTTTCATCTGCTCCCATAGTTACATCAAGCCTCATGGGATGTCTGGTATAGGTAGCTTCAAATACTTCTTCTCTTGTATATATAAGCTTAGCCGGTCTTCCGGTTCTAAGTGCAATCAGCGATACCAAAAGTTCTCCATGAACTGCCTGTTTTCCTCCAAAGCCTCCTCCTACTCTTGGTTTTATAACTCTTATACTGTCTATTGGTATTCCAAGTGCATGGGAGGTTATCCTTCTCACATGAAATGGAACCTGATTTGAAGTTACTATTGTAAGCCTTCCATAGGTATCAATATAAGCAAAGCAGGTATGAACCTCCATTGCACAGTGTGCCTGAGCCTGAGTATAATATCTTTCCTTTACAACGTATTTAGATTCACTAAGTTCCTTGTCCACGTCTCCGAAATGCATATGATACTCTGCAGCTATATTTTTAGATGGATTAAACCCAATTGGGAACATCTCATGGGCTTCCTTTTCCATATGGATTACCGATTCGTTTTCCACTGCTTCTTCAAAGTCTAGTACAGGCTTCAAAACCTTATATTTTACTTTAATTTCTTTAATGGCTTTTTCTGCTATATCAATAGTTTCAGCAGCAACTGCAGCCACCTCATCTCCAATATATCTTACATATTCATCTATTATAAATTTATCATGAGGTGAAGGCTCAGGATAACCCTGCCCTGCCCTGGTAATTATATTTCTTGGAACATTTTTATGAGTCAGTATACATCTGACTCCGGGAATTTTTTCAGCTTCAGAAACATCTATATCTTCTATCTCAGCAAATGCATAGGGGCTTCTCAGAACTTTAACCTTCAAAGCATTACCCGGAACTAAATCATTTGTGTAGGATAACCTGTCCTCAATAAGACCGTGTCCTTCTTTTTTAGGAAGAGATTTATTTACTACCTTCATTTAATCCGCCTCCAAGAACTTTTTTATTGCTCTCAAATGTCCAACATAACCTGAGCACCTGCATAAATTTCCCACAAGATAATTTTTAATGTCAGTTTCAGTAGGATTTTTTATTTCATTTTTCATCGCAATTACCGTAAGAATAAACCCGGGATTACAATAACCGCATTGAACTGCTCCTTCATTTAACATATAATTATTAATTTTTTCTGCCTCTTCTTTGACTCCTTCTATAGTTGTTATGCTTTTCCCATCTGCTTTAACAGCTAAATAAGAGCAGGAAGGGACAGGCTTTCCATCTAAAAGAACTGTACATGTACCACAGGAACCAGTATCACAGGAATTTCTTACACTGGTAAATCCAAGCTTATTTAAAACATCGTAAAGTACATCTCCCGGCTCTATATCAATACTTCTGATATAATTATTTATATTTAAACTTATCTTCATTTTTTCACCTCTAAAAGCGCTCTTTTTACCAGAACTGAACTTATATCCTTCCTGTACTCTTCCGATGCCCTTATGTCACTTCCAAAATCAAGCTCCTCTGATGCTATTTCTCCCGCCTTTTTAACGCTTACTTCATTTATTCCTTCTTTATCAATATATTCCATAGCTTTATAGCAAAGCCTAGCTGCTGCCGGTCTTGCACCAATTGCTATCCTGCATTTGCCATCTATATTAGCTGCAGCAGCATTTAATATAGAAAAATCAGTTGAAGTATTTTTTAGATTTAAATATTTTGCATTAATATTCCCTTTTTTTATTTCTATTCTTAATAGAATATCTTTTTCAATGTTTTCATTCAAATATTCTTCCAAGCTTATTTTTCCTCTTTTATATAGAACAACCTGAGTATTTAGAACTAAGAGTGAAGTTAAAAGATCTGAAAATCCATATTTGCCCCATATTGTTCCTCCAATTGTTGCCATATTCCTTATCTGAACACCCATTATACAGAATACGGTTTTACTTAAAATGTTATCAAAATATTTATTAAGCAAATTGCTTATCTCAATCTCTCTTAATGTTACCGCAGCTCCTATTTCTATGTTTTCTTCATTTTCTGTAATATAATCTAATCCAAGCTTTCCAATATCTACAGCAGAATTGATATTTCTTTTTCCAAGATGAAGAAAAGCTCCTCCGCCTATTATAGTGGCATTATCTTTTTCTATTATTTTATAGGCCTCTTCAATTGAATCTGGAATATAGTAATTATTGATTTTCAAGCTTACACTCTCCTTTCTAACTTAAAACTCCAGGATATAATAATTATCTTAGTTATGAAATTGAATAATCTAATTTTTTAGTCAAATAAGTCCACAAAAGTTCCCTTGTTAAAATCATAGAGACCTTTGTCTGTAATTTTAAAATATGGTATTACGGTCAGTGCCATAAAGCCTAAGGTTAATAGTACGTTTGAATCATTTTCTTTACCTTCATTTATAAATTTATTCATTTTATTAATTTTATTAATAACAATGTCCGGATTTTCGTCAGTCATAATTCCAGCTATTGGAAGGCTAAGTTCTTCCACAATTTTCCCCTTATAAAGAAGAACTATTCCGCCTCCGATATCAATTAACCTGTTTGCAGCTTCTTCCAGGAAGCTGCTGCCAATCAGAATCAGGTTATGGGAATCATGAGCTATTGTCTGAGCTATAGTTATATCTTTTAAATGAAATCCCTCAATAAAGCCAACAAAATATTTTCCTGTATTTTTATGCCTTTCAAATACCGCTATTTTTAATATGTCATCACCCTGAACACTTTTAACAAGTCCATTTTCAATATTTGCCTTTCTCTTTACCCTTTCTGTAATTAAAGAGTTTTTTGTTATTTTTATCACATTTACAGTATCTTTTTCCGATTTTATATCAAAAGCTTCTTTTTTAACCTTTCCCATATTCATAGAGGATTTGAAGGATGATATTAAGGTGGTATAGGGCTCAGCTTTAACAATCTTTCCGTTTCTGACTATTTTGTTAATATTAAAATCTTTTAAATCATCTAATACTAATATGTCAGCTTTATATCCGGGTGCTAATGCTCCCCTATTTTTAAGCCCATAACACTCTGCTGAATTTAAACTTGCTATTGTTAATGCTTTTATAGGATCAAGCCCCAGCTTTACTGAAAGCTTTACATTGTAATCAACAGAGCCTTCACTTTCTAAATCAGTTATATCCTTATCATCTGTACAAAACAGAAATCTTTTATAATTATTATTGTTTACTGCCGGAAGAATTTTTTCCAGGTTTCTGGCAGCAGAACCTTGTCGGAGCATAACATACAGGCCTCTTCTTACCTTTTCAACAGCCTCAGTTGGAGTTTCACATTCATGATCTGTTTTTATTCCGGATATAACATAAGCATCTAATATTTCAGGGTTTATGCATGGACTATGCCCGTCTATAATTTTATTCCTGAACATTTCCAACTTGTCCATCATATCAGGATTAGAATTTATTACAGATGGTACATCCATTACTTCACCTAATCCTAATA
The DNA here is from genome assembly GCA_032907345.1 of Bacillota bacterium. Lineage (GTDB taxonomy): Bacteria > Bacillota > Clostridia > Clostridiales > Clostridiaceae > JAJBWD01. The sequence continues at coordinate 5,412 of JAJBWD010000100.1, forward strand.
CTCTGTCCCTTTCCATAAATATTCCCAAATCCTTTGCCAGAAGTTTTGCGCCATTGTCCTCATCTGGTGTGGCAGGAACACAGGAAGGCAGCATAAAATATAAATCTACAGCTGCTTCTCTGCTGTCACTCAGCATAAATTCCAACCCCTCAGTGCCTAAAACATTAGCTATTTCATGAGGATCACAGACAGCTGTCAGAACTCCTTTTTTAAGAAGTATCTGGGAAAAGACTCTTGGAGTAACTCTGGAAGATTCTATGTGAACATGGCTGTCAATAAAAGCAGGAGAAATAAATTTATCACTGCAGTCAATTTCCTCATTTCCTGAGTACTTTCCTATACCAATAATTTTATCTTTATATATGGCCAAATCAGCCTTTATAATCTCTCCGTTAAAAACATCAACAATATTTCCATTTTTAAGTACCAAATCAGCATTTTTGCTATGAGCTGCAGCCTTAATAAAATCCTTCATAAACATCCCTCTATTTAATGAATATCATTTTTAAAATAAACAAGATGGCTAATACCAGCATTGTATTTGAAACTTTTTCTCTCTTACCGCAGAATACATTAAATACAGCGTAAGATACTATGCCAAACATTAAACCTGTTGCTATGCTGTAGGTTAAAGGCATAAGAATTATTGTTATAAAAGCTGGAATTCCTTCTGTAAAATCATTGAAATTGATCTTTGTAATGTTTTGAATCATTAAAAGTCCTACTATTACTAAAGCTGGAGCTGTTGCACAGGATGGTATTGCAACAAATACAGGTGCAAAGAAGATTGCTACTATAAACAGTAATCCTGTAATTACAGAAGTCAGTCCTGTTCTTCCGCCCTCAACTACACCTGCTGCACTTTCAACATAAGTTGTTACGGTTGAAACTCCTACCATGGCTCCAAAGGTAGTACCTATAGCATCTGTTAAAAGTGCTCTGTTTGCTCTTAAAACCTTGCCGTCCTTATCGAACATGTCAGCTTTCGAAGCAACTCCAACAAGTGTTCCAACAGTATCGAAGAAATCAACAAATAAGAAGGTAACCATGATAGCCATGAAATCTCCGAATAATTTAAGACTGCTTGTAAACGAAAAATCAAACTTCCAGAATATATCACCTATTCCATATACTCCTGCAAATCCTGTTGGAAGAGAAATTCCATATAATTTAAGAGCATTTGCAGGTCCTATGATTAGTGCATATCCCCAGGCTATACCAGTACATATTAATATTCCCCAAAGTATAGCACCTCTTACCTTTTTGTGCATCATAACTCCAATAATTACAATTCCGGTTATGGCAATTAAAACTCTTGGATCATATAAGGCTCCAAGTTTTACCAGTGTTGAATCGTCATTAACAATTATCTTTGCATCAGCAAAACCAATAAATGCAATAAATAATCCAATACCTGCACTAACTGCTATCTTTAATGAGTCTGGAATAGCATTTACTACTAACTCCCTTATCTTTGTTAATGAGAGAATTATAAATATGATACCTTCAACAAAGACTGCGGTTAAAGCTACTTTCCATGAAATCTTCATAACACCGCATACAGTAAAAGCAAAGAAAGCATTTAGTCCCATACCGGAAGCTAAAGCAAATGGTAAATTGCCATACACTCCCATGATTATTGTTGTAACACCTGCAGCAAGACAAGTAGCAGTAACAAGAGGTCCTATTGGCATACCGGTTGTAGAAAGGAAGCTTGGATTAACTGCTATGATGTAAGCCATGGTTAAGAATGTGGTAATTCCGGCAATAACTTCTGTCCTTACGTTGGTTTTGTTTTCTGAAAGTTTAAAAAACTTCTCCAAAAAACCTGTGTCTGTTACAGTTTCCGTGTTTTTACCCAAAATAATACCTCCTAAAAATATTATATTTATTATTAATAGCATATTTTATACCAAGGTATAAAATTACTCTATTATAATCTGATAATATATTGAATCTTCAGAAATTAATTAT
>JAJBWD010000101.1:0-3911 GCA_032907345.1 Bacillota bacterium
CTGATGGAGTATATAAATCCCTTCGTAAGCACAATATTATAATCAAATCTAAAGGAAATTGAATAAAGCAGCGCTGAAAGAAATAAAATACAAATATATATTTTGCCATTCAGCCTGTTTTTTTTAGTTAAAACTACTATAATCAAAAAAGATATAAGAGGTATATAAATTAACCCTAATGATATAAATGGCTTTAATATAAAAATATAATTCAAAGAATCAGAATAAAACAATATTATATGGCTTACAGCTTTTGATAAAACAGAAAATGAAACCAATATGCTTATAACTCTAAGCCTTTTTGGAAGATTAAAAAAATATCTGAAATGACTTATTGATAATATAACTATAAGTATAAGAATCATTAGGTACAATTTATCCATATACAACCCCTGATCAATTATAATTCCTCACTTATAGTTATTCTTAAATTTATTATTTTATGCCAAGTATCTTAAGGCTTCCTCTGTCACATCTTATTCTAAGAGGAAAATCAGGTCCTCTTTCCCCATCTATGTCTGTTACTATGCCCTCACTGCATTCTATTAAAATATCATTTGTCTTAAAATACAGCAGTCCCTTAGAATTTTTAAGATGTTCTCCTCTCAGCATTTCAAATAACAGGTTAATCATATCCTTAATCATTCCGGCTTTTATTATAATAACATCTAAAAGGCCATCATCTATTTTTGATTTATATGCAAATTTCATATTACCAGCTGTTTGTCCATTAAATATCAGCATAAGGTACATCTCACCATTAAAACTGCCTTCTTTAGATGATACATCAATCTTTAACTTTTTAAAGTTTGGCAGCTGCTCAATGCCTTTTATGTAATAAGCAAGTTTACCAATAGTATTTTTAAGATTTATATCTGTTTTTTGGGAAACATCTGTGAATAAGCCAAAACTGGCAACGTTTATAAAATATTTATCATTTATTCTTCCTAAATCAACATCTCTTGCTTCAGATGTTAAAATCTGCTGGCAGGCTTCCTCTACATCTTCACTCATACCTATAAATTTAGCAAAGTCATTGGCAGTCCCCGTGGGCAGAATACCGATGGGCAGGGTAATCTTCCTTTCTTTCATGGAATTTACAACGGTATCAACAGTTCCGTCCCCTCCCGCAACAAGAATATAATAAAATGAATCATCAAAATCATCAAAAGCATTGTCAACCGGACTCTCATAGCTTACCCTGTATGGCTCCACAAAAAAACCATACTTTTGATGAACCATTATGATCTTATCTATATCTGTTATAATTGTATTTTCTCCTGAGAATGGATTATAAATAAATTTTACTCTTTTCATAAACCCCCCTATAATTTAAAACTGCATAATGATATAATGGGAAATTGCATTAAAGCCGCAATTATGCAATTTCCTGTCTTTGTGTATAATTTAAGGTTTTGATATGTCTGTAAGTGTTTCTCCTGCTTTATTAGAAAAAGCAGGTTCAACAGCAATATCACCTAAGGATATTATACCAACTAGATTATTATTTTCAACTATTGGAAGTCTCCTGATCTGTCTGTCACTCATTATTTTAGATGCTTCCGTAACGTCCATTTCCGGTGTTCCAAATACTGGGTTTGAACTCATTATATCTCTTACCTTCTGCATATTGATATTTTCTCCATTGGAAACAGACCTTAAAGCGATATCCCTGTCAGTTAAAATACCCATAATATGCTCTCCTTCGCAGACTGGAACAGAGCCTATATTATGCTTTTCCATTACCTTCGCTGCAGACTGAATCTTATCTTCCGGGCTTACACTAAATACATCTTTGGTCATTATTTCCTTTACCTTCATATTATACCTCCTATTTATTTTATTATCTTTATTACATTTATATTTTTACCAATTATTAATTTTTTATAGATTTTTTTCTTAAAAAATTTCTATATGCATGTCTTACAATTTGTAGTATAATAGACATTAGGATTTCATAATTAGGAGTGATAATATGACAAAAAATGCCCTGGCTAATATATTTACCTTTGGTAATTTGTCTTTTGGGCTATTATCATTAATAATGACTTTTGAAGGGAATTACAAACTAGCCTGCATTTTAATACTTGCTGCAGGTATAGTTGACAGATATGACGGCAGAATTGCCAGATTTTTTAATGTATCAAGTGATATGGGGAAAGAGCTGGATTCTTTATCCGACCTGGTATCATTTGGAGTTGCACCTTCAATTTTATTATTTAATATGTTTCAGCTTATTAATTTAGGAATAATTGGTTATATTTTATTATTAATGTTCCCTATAGCAGGTGCATATAGATTGGCCAGATTTAATGCCACCAGCTTTGATGGTGTATTTACAGGGATACCAATAACTATTGCCGGAACGTTTATAGCTTTTTATGCTCTTCTCTATTCCGGGAATTCAGGTAAAAGTCCCCTGGGTATAACTATTATTTTATTAATTCTTATGTCTTATTTAATGGTGTCAAATTACAAATTCAAAAAATTTTAGCCTGAATATTATTTCAGGCTATTTTTTTTCACTAATTCTTCTTCTATTTCCTCAAGAATAAAATTTGCCTTAATTCTTGATTTATAATAATCAGATCTTAGTTTACAGTATTCAAAATAGGGAAGATTTATATCTTCCAGTACTTTAAGGTAATCATCTATTATATCTCCTATTTTATTCACCCTTTTTATAGCAGCCTTAACATCACTTTTTTTTGCCAGGGCAATTCTGTTTAATTCCTCTGCACCGCCTACCATAAGCCTATAGGAACTTGTAAGTTTTGTAATAACGTCAGTTATATTGTTGATATCACAGCAATAATCCTCTATAAACCTTTTAGACATAAATCTTCTCAAATATTGCTTTCATATAAATTATATTAATCAGAAAATTTTATAATACATTCTATATATAATAAAGTGCAATCACAATCATCAGGTATATGGATATCAGTATTGCTCCTTCCAGCCAATAGGTTTTACCATCCTGAAATACAAGAAAAGACATAATCACTGATAAACCGCTTAATATTATATGAAAGTTTTGAAATAAGAAGTTCAGGCTTCCTCCGGTAAAATATGAATAAATAATAAGAAGGGGAGTTACAAATAAAGTTATCTGAAGGCAGGAGCCTATAGCTATTTCAACACTTAGATTTATTTTATTTTTACAGGCAGCAAGAATAGATGAAAAGTTTTCACCTATATTGCCTAGAATGGGTATTAAAACAATGCCGATATATTCTTCCTTGAAATTATATTCAGTTACGAAACCATACACTGATGATATAAGCCTTTGGGAAATAAAATAAAGAACCAGGGCTATAAAAATTATTTCCAACACTAAACAAATAGTACCATTTTTATTAATTTCAGGGTCCTTATCGCAGTTCTCGCTGATTACGAACAAATTGTAATGAGTATAAAGAGAAAATATTAAGCCAAGCAAATAAACAAGTATCAGAACTATGGAGATCAGCAGGCTTATTTTAATCATGCTGTGCTCTGTTATATCCGCATATCTGTTAAGAGTAGCCAAAACCACCATAGCTGACAGTGCTAAGATAAGCTGATTAAAGTTAAGTCTGGCTGCAATCTTGCTGAATCGCTGCTCCTTGTACTTTACTCCTCCAATAAAAACCGATATTCCCAGAACAAGAAGCATATTGCTTACTATAGCTCCTATAAGGGAAGCTTTAACTAAATTTGTCATTCCATAGCGTATAGCCCATAAGCCCATAAAAAGCTCCGGAATATTGCCTATTGTAGCTGTGAGCAGGCCTCCTTTTTTAGGACCGATAAAATTCGATATTTCCGAAATTAATCCTCCTGTAATAACAGCCAGAGGTACAACTGATAAGGAACATAATATAAGCTGTAAAATTGTATTTTTTGTATTAATTATTGAAAGAGCTAAG
>JAJBWD010000102.1:0-11411 GCA_032907345.1 Bacillota bacterium
CCGGATGAGAATGAGAGTCATATCATTGAAGTAGACATTTATGTTCCCGTTGAGCCCATTGATATCTAAATATGCTGCAAATTAATTCCGAGGGTCGATCCAGATTCCAGGACAGGGAGGTATCTTATATGATCTTAAAAAGCAAGATGGAAAAGACAATAAAAAGCAGTTACAGCAATATTGGAGGAATAATAGTACTAAAAAATGGTAAAGAACTATATGAAAACTACATGAACGACTGTACTGCTGCTGCCACTTTCCATGTTTTTTCAGTGACAAAAAGTATTATTTCAATATTGATTGGCATCGCCATAGACAAAGGTTATATCAAAAGTATAGACCAGGAGGTATTGGATTTTTTCCCTGATTATGCAGTTAAAAGAGGAGAAAAAACGGTGCAGAATGTTAAACTTAAGGATATGCTGACAATGACAGCTCCGTATAAATATAAGTCAGAACCCTACACAGAATATTTTGCAAGCGATAACTGGGTAAAAAGTGCACTTGATTTATTGGGAGGCAGGGGAAAGATAGGGGAATTCAGATACGCTCCTCTCATAGGACCGGATATTTTGTCTGGTATTCTTGTAAAAACAACCGGGCAATCCGTGCTTGATTTCGCAGCAGAATACTTATTCTCACCACTTAACATTAATGTTGAAGGTAATATAGTTTTTCATAATAAAGAGGAACAGCTTGCCTGGTATAAAAAGAAAAATGTCAAAGGCTGGGTTGCTGATCCCCAAGGAGTGAATACAGCAGGCTGGGGCCTTAATCTTACTCCTATGGATATGGCAAAGATAGGTCAACTATACTTAGATGATGGAATGTGGAAAGGTAAACAAATTATTTCCTCCGGCTGGATAAATGAAAGTACAAAGGAGCACAGCAGATGTGACCAGTGGAAGCTGTCCTATGGTTATCTGTGGTGGATTATTGATGAGAAAGAACATATCTTTGCAGCTATGGGAGATGGAGGAAATGTGATTTACGTCAATACAAATAAAAAAATGGTAGTTGCTATTGCTTCTCTTTTTGTACCCCGTGCTAAGGACAGAATAAAACTAATTAAGGAGTATATTGAACCGGTGTTTGAAAATTGTTTATAGCGGATACCAAATAATAAAAAGAAAGGAAAAAATGATCCAATCACTTTATGAAAGGATAATTGGATTATACGAGTTTTTATGGATAAAAAAGCATTTGTAACTATGGAAAATCTAATAGAAGTATTGGATTTATTAGATAGTATGGAAATGAGATATTGGATAGATGGCGGCTGGGGAGTAGATATTTTACTAGGAAAGCAAAACAGAGAACATCGAGATATTGACGTTGATTTTGATGGAGAGTTTACGGAAACTTTATTGAATAAATTGAAAGAAACAGGTTATGAAATAGTAGTTGATTGGAGTCCTTCTCGTATTGAGTTACATCACCCTAAATTGGGATATATTGATATACACCCTTTAATAATAAATAAAGATGGAAGTGCGAAACAGGCTGATCCGCAAGGTGGCTGGTATGAGTTTGAAGCAAAATGGTTCTCAGCTGCATTATTTGAAGGTCGGGTTATTCCGTGTATTTCTGCTGAGGCTCAAAAATTATTTCATAGCGGATATGAGCTTAGAGAAGTTGATAAAATTGATATGAAGAATCTTGATAGTTTCATTACAGAATAGTGTACAACTTTTGATTTTGCCATATTAAATCACTCCTGCTTTGAAAATATTGATTCAATTTCTTGCTCAAACTGAGTTTCTTGAATAAGATTCATACCCAGTCAGTTGACAAAAAAATTCCTTAATTTTAAAAGGTCCACTATAGAGTAACACTGAATTTTTTACCTGCACTTCCTGAAGAAATGCAGACTTTTGCTGTAAATACTCTATTAATTTAATACCCTGATTATTGTAATATCAAAGTATAGAAACACAGTTTCTAAATTTTAATAAAAAGGGGTGTTAATTAAAATGAAAAGCAAGTTCTTCAGAGGTTTGATTTTAATTAGTGTTGCTGCTATGCTTTTATCAGGTACAACTGTAAATGCCAGTACAGTAAAAAAGAACAGCTATGTTGGTGAAAAGAAGGGTATTACTATTGAATACTTCGGTCATTCCAGCTTTGGAATAAGTGACAGTGAAGGTATGAAAATCGTTACAGATCCATATGATCCAATAATGGGATATACATTCCCAAGTGTTTCAACCCAGATAGTGACTATAAGTCATAACCACTTTGACCATAACTACCTGTTGTATGAGAACCTGTTATACAAACAGCTGTACTTTAGTACTACAGGCAGCTTTGAATATGAAGGCATTAAGATAGAAGGAATACCCAGCTGGCATGATAATGAACAAGGAGCACTCAGAGGATCCAACACCATATACACTTACGAAATAAACAATATTAAAGTATGCCATCTTGGAGACTTGGGTCATCAGCTTTCTAAGGAACAATTAAAGAGTATTGGAAAGGTGGATGTATTGATGATACCCGTGGGAGGTAATTTTACAATTGACTCAGCTGAAGCAGTTCAAGTAATAAACAGCATAAACCCAAAGGTTATTATACCAATGCACTATTCGACAGATATATCATATCTAAAAGATTATCTGGCTCCACTGGATGATTTTATTGACAAGGCTAAGTTAGAGGGATGGGATATAGAAAACGTAGATAAACTTTCACTTACTAATCAGATGCTTGACATTATGAAGACTAAAAAGGTATTTGTATTAAATTACAACCATTAATTCATTAACATGAGCGGGAAGTTTAAATTCCACGCTCATTTTTTTAACCACAGGGACTTGTATTTTTGATTACTTCCGACTGATTATTACATATATTGTAAACCAGAGTATAAAATGGTAGTATATATTTATAATATTGGGATAAGGGGGTGGATAATATGGAATATTTCACTATGGATGAGGAAAGGAAAATTGGACTTCCGTTATATTTAGAGAAAAATGAGAACTTTACAAGTTCCAGCCATTCAATGTTCAGGCTCATATTCATATACGAAGGAACTGGAATTCTTGAAATCAACGATAAACGGGTCCTTTTTATGGCTCCCACAGTTATATGTCTTAATGATAAGGATACTATGGCTGTTGAACAATTTTATAATGTAAAGGCCAAAACTATCTATTTCGATTCTGTGGTTGTTAATGATGCTTTTACATTTTCTATGATGGAAAGGTTTAGGGAAAAAGTATGGGATTCGGCTAAGAAGGAAATGACTCAAACTGAGTTTGCGGATTATTGCCTTATAAGACCATTTTTAAAAGGGCCTATCAGGGAAGGTGAAATAATGCAAATTGGACTTACAGCTGGGAAAAGGATTATGGGCTTTATAGACCGTCTGGGATATGAGCTGGATGCATTAAATAATGATTACTGGAGATGCAGAAGCAGATCAATTATATATGAAATATTGTCCTTCCTTCAGTATTTATGCACCGAAATGGAAATAGACAGTAATTATAAAGTGCTTGAAAGTGAAAATGAAATTGATAAGGTTATTCTATATATACATGCGAATTATGAACAGAAAATAACCCTTAAATCACTTACTGAACTCTTTCATATTAACAGAACAACACTTTCAGAAGAATTTGAAAAGGTCACCGGGATGCCTGTCATTGATTACCTTATAAAATTAAGAATTAAAATAGCATCAATACTTTTAAGTCAAACACTGGTTCCCATAAGTGAAATTGCCTATAGAACAGGATTTAATGACAGCACACACTTTGGAAGGATGTTCCGTAAATACACAGGCTTTTCACCCTCTCAATACAGAATGAATAATTTCTTATAGATACGCAGATATTCGCAGTTCCCCGGGGGTGCAAATTTTAACATTTAACTAACTTATGATCTACCGAAGGGTAAAAGGTTGCTGTGTTGACTATATCTTTTACCTTGCAACGAAGTTATAATGTAAATAAAATATGGTCTAGCAGAAAATTATAAAAGGAGTTTTTTATATGAGTACTGAATACAGTGAGGCCATACTTTCCGTTCTAATCTGAGAAGGCTAAAATAGAGTATTACGATTTCCATAATTAAAGGGCTTTAAAAATGGACTGTCAGCTATGAGGAGAAAATATATCATACATCATTTGGATAAGGATGCTGATAATAAATAAACTGTTTTTATAGAGATGAATAGGAATTGAGAAGGAGGACTTAGTGTGAATAAAAAAGAAGGAATGAACAAAGAGGAAATGACAGAGTTGGCTGCTGCATTGCAGAGCGGCAGATCCTTGGACTCAGGGCCTTTCTACCACGGCACTAAAACCGACTTGAAGTTGGGCGGCTTGTTGGAACCCGGCCATAGCTCTAACTATGGTGAGCGAAAGAAGGCTAACTACGTCTATCTGACCGCCACACTAGATGCGGCTATATGGGGAGCTGAACTTGCGGTAGGCGATGGACCTGGTCGGATCTATCGTGTGGAGCCCACAGGAGCTATTGAGGATGACCCCAATCTGACGGATAAAAAGTTTCCAGGGTACCCAACCAGGTCCTACCGCACCCGACAGCCACTGAAAGTAGTGGGCGAAGTCTTGGACTGGGAGGGACACTCACCGGAGGTGCTTCAGAAAATGCGGGATCACCTTGACCAGCTTAAACGCCTCGGCATCGAGGCGATTAACGACTGACTGCATTGCTAGCCGACGAATTAATTTAGCGAAGAGATATTCTTTTTTGCAGCAGAACTGATTGCAAATTGCATTGATAAAGGGTGGTTGACTTTTTACACCAATATAAATAAACACATAATGGGAGGATGAGTATGCCAAAAACACGAAAAATGCTAAGCAATTGGGAGGCACCGTATATCCAGTCGCTTATGAAATTAATTGAAACCCAGAGCAAGTCAACCCTTGCGGCTTGGGCAGCTGATTATTCCGAGCAGGTAATATTGCCGCTGTGGAGGAAGTACTATCCGGAAGACCTGCGTCCGCAAAACGCACTGAATGCCGCCCGAGAATGGCTGTCAGGTAAAATCAAACTGCCCCAGGCGAAAACGGCAATCCTGGAGTGCCATGCAGCCGCCCGTGAAGCAGACGGAAATCCTGCTGCACAGGCGGCGGCGAGGGCAATAGGCCAATGCTCATCGACCATCCATTCTGCACAACATTGTATCGGGCTTGCCTTTTATGGAGCGATAGCTGTCGCTTATGATCGGCTTGGGACTGATGCAGACTGGGGACAAATCGAGCAATGCGCTGCTGAAGAGTGCGGACGTATGGAAGCCGCCCTGCGTGCCGCTGCCGTCGAGAACGAGCCAAACCCAGCAAAAATCGATTGGAAGTGCTGAGCATGATACGCAGGGACCAGGACATTTTGTGTGAAAATTATTAGGGGGGTGATTTAATGGACAAATATACAAGAGAAGAATTAGAAGAAGCACTACAAATTATTTATTCAGTTATCAGTAGATGTGAAAAAGCACAGCCAAAATTTGTTGAGGCTACCTCCCAGCACACACTCCTTAAGAACAGGATAAAAGCAATGTACATTTCAAAATCATTAATGATAAATGAAAATGTTGTGGATAGATATACCAAAGAAGAATTAATAGAAGCGCTACGACCAGTATCTTCAATTATCAGCAAATGTGAAAAAGCTCAGTTAAAATTTGCGGAGGGTACCTCTCATTACAACCGCTTCAAAAACATGATAAAAGCAATGTATATCTCAAAATCATTGATAGCAGATGAAATTAGTAAAAGAAGTTAAATATTATCTGCCAGCAAGATTATGAACATAATGCATAGATGGAAAATTCCCATTCATCCATAATAAAAGCAGTGCTTTAAATTTGGACCTTACTCAATTTAATCTACTTATCTTTGTGCTTGATTTTTGATTGCTGCTAAAATCAGAGGATAACGATATATTTACATCTGCACTCAATTCAAATTTCCAGGATTGAGAGAACAGGTTGGATTTTGAAACGAAAAAGCAGCGATTCTACAGAAATGAATCAGAATTTGAGGGGGATTTTAACTTGAAAAATTTGAAAGTAGCTTTATTACAGCTTATGCCTGAAAATACTTTAGAGGGCAGCCTGGAAAAAGGATTGAAATATTGCAGAAAATCGAAAGAAATGGGTGCGGATATTGCTCTGTTTCCTGAAATGTGGAGCGTTGGCTATAACATACCAGAAGATATTGCCAAGCTATCAGCAAACGCTGTAGCAGCTGATAGTACATTTGTTAATTCATTTGGTAATCTTACAAAAGACCTCAATATGGCTATCGGAATAACCTTCCTTGAAAAGTATAATCCGCTGCCAAGGAACACTCTGTGCTTGTTCGATAGGTTTGGGAACATTGTACTTACATACGCGAAGGTACACACCTGTGATTTTGGCGATGAATGCAGATTGACAGCAGGCAATGATTTTTATGTTTCTGGGTTAGACACTGAGCAAGGCAATGTAAAAGTCGGTGCAATGATTTGCTATGACAGAGAATTTCCGGAAAGTGCGAGAATTCTTATGTTAAAAGGTGCTGAAATTATTTTAGTACCAAATGCCTGCCCTATGGAGATAAACCGAATATCACAGCTGCGGGCAAGAGCCTATGAAAATATGGTTGGCATTGCAACTGTAAATTATCCAAAAGGAAAACCTGACTGCAACGGTCATTCTTCAGCCTTTGATGGGATTGCATACAGACCTTCTGACCTTGATTCAAGAGATACGCTTATCATTGAAGCAGGTGGTGGAGAGGGAATTTATATAGCAGACTTTCCTATTGATGAAATCAGAGAGTATAGAAGCCGTGAAGTACATGGCAACGCATACCGCCATCCACAGAAATACAAATTGCTCATTTCTGAAAGCATTGAAGAGCCGTTCATCAGAAAGGATTATAGAAAATAATATGCTAAAAGAAAGCCCCGAAACAAACTTAAATTTGTTCTGGGGCTTAGTACTGTTTTAAATTCCATGCTAAATTAAATATTTACGATATTAGTGATTACTATTGAGATTTAATTATACGCCACAGTGTTGTTCGGCTGATTCCCAGACTTTGAGCTGTCTTGCTCTGGTTTCCGTTGTTAGCTTCAAGCACCATTTTAGCAACTTCCTTGTTGATTTCACTAAGCGGGAGTGATATATCAAGCGTCTTTGAGGAATCTTTTGTATGCAGTGAGACTGTGGTAATTTTACTTTCCTTGCTTAAGGCTTCCTGTACATCGGCATAACGGATGTAAGATCCGGTGGCCATGATAACCAGATTTCTCATGATTCTGTTAAGCTGTACATAGTTATATGGCCAGGAGAAATTTTTAAGCAGCTGCATTGCATCTGATGAAACACTTAAAATCTGTTTTGCCATATCTATATTCAGTCGGTTCAAATATAATTTTACAAGTGAATCTAAACGTGACAAATCATCTCTTAAAGATGGAAGCGTGATGGTAAAGCAGCGCAGGCGGTTAACAAATGCTATTGCATTTGGATCCGGGGTTCCTTCAGAATTACTGATGCAGGAAAAGATGACCCTGTTCCTTTTACAAATTTCCATGTCTGCTATTGCAATCAAAAGCTGGCTCTGCTGCTGTTCGCTCAAAGCATTAATATTTCTTACAAAAATGGTATTACCGGCATCACACAAGGGAGAATTATGGTGATTCAAAAGGTAATCCCATATTTTTTCACTGAGCAGAGTACAGTCAATTTGAACAAATGGATGATCATTTATGGAACTGCGCAGATAGATTGCCTTGGCAATCTGTTCTTTCCCCGTGCCTTCTTCGCCTAAAATAATAACAGGAAAAAGATTTTGGTTTACCTGGTCAACAGCATTTTCAAGCTGAGAGATAGAATCCATTATAATATAAATACTGCTGAAATAATCTTTCTCTACTTCTTTACGATTGCTATAATTGATGCCGCATTTGTTACCGGATAGCGGCGGCTTGCTCACCGTATAATAGAATGCCACATATTCCAATTCGTCAGAAATGATCCGCTGCGCCTGAATAGAATAAAGCAGATTGTTATGTCTTTGCAGAAAACGACGTCTTCCGCTGGCAGGAACTTCATCAATTCTTTCATGCAGCATATCCAAAACAGCAGCATCCTCCTCGGAAAGAGTAGAATAAAATAACTTTCCGTCCTTAGTGAAAACGACGGTTCTGGCATCTCTTCCCAGGATAAGCTGTCTTAAAAAATGATTTTCATTTCTAATATTGCTGTAGCTGCTGCAATAGAGTATAGCAGTATTAAATGCAGCACGAATGCTTTCGATACCGGACGTAATTAGAAATGCATTCATGCCTAGTTCTCTGGCCGTTGTATAGGTAATCATATCACAAAGTATAGCATGATCTCCGTCATTCTTTAATTGCTGCAGAATAAGAGCGGCCTCATCCGTGGAACTTATGGTGAAGATGTCCATTTTATAAGGCAGCACCTCCTTCAAAGTTAAAAGCTCCTCTGTAATATTTGAAAACCCAACTACTGCTACTTCTCCTGAACCTGCGTCTGATAATTTTAAGGTACGCAGAATATCATAGGCGGATGTGCTTATCTCAATAACCGGCAGTGAAACGGATTGCTGAACCAATTTCGCAGTGCCGCCTCTGGAAATGATGACATCATAGTTTGAGTGGAAATTTTTTTGAGCAATTTCCACACCTTTTTTTAAGTCACCCACCGTAATGGTCAGATCAATATTTGGATACTCTTCTGCAAGTTTTACCAAAAGAGATTTCATGCTGGGATAAGGTGCTATGGCTAAAATTCTTATTAATTTAGAAGGCATATTCTATCTCTCCTTACAACAATATGTTCAAAAATGAAACATTTCTTGATAATATTATAACATACCTTGAAAAAATCTCAATAAAGAATATCAGTGTTTCATATTTAAACAAAACGTGATGTCGTTTACATTTATCAACATTATAAGTTTTAGTACAATAATGCCATTAAAAGAAAGAAATGCGAGATCCATAGAAAATCTCTGCAGTATTTAAGTTTTAAATACATACGCATAAGAAATTGATTAAGGAGATATTACATGATTAAACTATTGATCATCTCAGATGATTTTACTGGAGCACTGGATACAGGAGTGCAGTTCGCATCTAACGGCGCTGCAACCTATGTTATGGTGGACTCTCAGATTAATTATAAAAATATAGCTTCTAATGTAGAGGTGGTTGTAATCGATGCAGAGACCAGGCATCTTAACAAAGAGGAAGCTTATAAAACCGTATTTTCCATTGTTTCGGAGGCAGTTAAAATCGGCATACCCTATATCTATAAAAAAACCGATTCTGTTTTACGTGGAAATATCGGTGCTGAACTTACTGCAATGCTTCAGGCCAGCGGTTCAAAATATATTCACTTTATCCCGGCATTTCCGAAAATGGGACGGACTACTGAAGGGGGTATCCAATATGTAAATGGTGTTCCACTTTCTCAAAGCGTTTTTGGACAGGACCCATTTGAGCCGGTACGCCATTCAGACATAAAAAAAATTATTGCATCTCAGTGTGAAACGGAAGTTAATATCATGGGTACACAAATCAACGAATTATCTTCATCCGCTGATGGAATACTAGTATATGATTCAGTCTGCAATGAGGATATAGAGAACATAGCGACCGGACTGATGGAAAAAGATGAAATGCACATCATTGCAGGCTGCGCTGGATTTGCTTCCATTCTGCCAAAGCTCCTTAAGATTGGAGGAGAACGGCCGCTTGTACCTGAAATAAAAGCCAACATGCTTGTAGCCTGCGGCAGTGTTAATCCTGTATCAGTAGCTCAATGCAATGATGCCGAAAGTAAAGGTACTCCGCGTTTCAGGCTGTCTCCGGAGCAGAAGTTAAGTCCTGATTGGGCAGAAAGCTGCGATGCAGATGCATTTATTGATAATTTAAACGCTTCCTGTGAAAAAAATCCTATGGTCATTCTGGATACAAATGATATGGAGAATGGTGAAAACACCACAATTACCGCGAAGAAGAGAGGAATTACATCAACCGAGATGCGTACAAAAATAACTTCTGTTATGGGCCTCCTTCTTGAAAAGCTGATTGACAAAGGGTTTGACGGTACAATCCTGATAATGGGCGGTGATTCATTCATCGGATTTATACGTCAGGCAGGTATCAAGCTGGTGTCACCTATATGTGAAATGGATTGTGGAGTTGTGCTTTCACAGCTTAAGTATAAGGAGAAAACGCTGAATGTGATTTCAAAATCCGGGGGTTTCGGAAAAGAAATGTTGTTCAGTGATCTGTCAGAGATGCTCTCAAAATTAAATGAAGGAAAGTAATTATAGAAGTTATAAAGATAGTCCTGAAGGAAAGTGCAAAAAGGAATTCACTAAATGCATCATCCTTCAGATTTAAGGGGGAATAGAAATGTTTAATCTACCTAAAGTTGGTATTACAATGGGCGATCCTGCGGGAAATGGACCGGAATTAACGGTTCAGGCACTTCTGCACAAAGATCTATATGAAAGGTGCCGTCCTCTTGTTGTCGGCGACGCTAAGATGCTGGAAAAGGCAGCTTCTATCCTAGGTCATCCCGAATTAAAGATTCATCGGATTTCACAAGTTTCTGAAGCAGTATTTGAATATGGAACAATCGATGTACTGCATATGGATCTTATTGATCTTGATAAGTTTGAATATGGAAAAGTTTCTGAAATGTGTGGTATGGCGGCTTTTCTCAGTGTTAAAAAAGTGATTGAGCTGGCCATGAAAGGCGAAATAGATGCCACCTGCACCAATGCACTTAATAAAGAAGCAATGAATAAAGCGCTTGCTCCTGAGGGACTGCATTTTGATGGTCACACAGAAATTTATGCTAACTATACAAATACAAAAAAATATACCATGATGCTTGCACATCACGATTTGAGGGTGGTTCATGTATCAACTCACTGCTCACTCAGAGAAGCCTGTGATCGTGTTAAAAAGGATCGTGTACTTGAAGTTATAAGAATTGCAGATAAAGCCTGCAAGGAAATGGGGATTTCAAAGCCTCGTGTAGCTGTTGCCGGACTCAATCCTCATGCCGGTGAGAATGGTTTGTTTGGAAGTGAAGAAATTGATGAAATAATACCTGCCATAAAAGCAGCACAGGCTGAAGATATTAATGTGGATGGACCGGTTCCGCCAGATAGTTTATTTCCAAAAGCACTTGGCGGCTGGTACGATATTGTGGTTGCCATGTATCACGACCAGGGACATATTCCACTAAAAACTGTGGGGTTCGTATATGACAGAGACCTGAAGAAATGGAAAGCAGTAGAGGGCGTAAACATAACACTGGGACTTCCGATCATAAGAACATCCGTGGATCATGGTACCGGGTTTGATCAGGCCGGTAAGGGTACTTCAAACGAGCTTAG
>JAJBWD010000103.1:0-8876 GCA_032907345.1 Bacillota bacterium
ACTTGGACAAGGGGCTTCTTTAGCAGCCGGAATAGCTTTAGGTATGAAATTAAAAAATATTAACAGATACGCATACCTTGTATTAGGAGATGGGGAGTGCGATGAAGGACAAGTTTGGGAAATGGCTCTTTTTGCTAATAATTATAAACTAAACAATTTAATTGCATTTATTGATTGTAATCACCAGCAATTAGACGGGTACACTGATGATATTTGCCCATTGGGGAATCTGGAAAAAAAGTTTGAGGATTTTGGGTGGAACACTGAAAAAGTTAATGGCCATAATATAGAAGAAATATACGATGCCATATGCAGGGCAAAAGAGGAAACTAACCGCCCATCCATGATTGTGCTTTATA
The DNA here is from genome assembly GCA_032907345.1 of Bacillota bacterium. Classification (GTDB taxonomy): domain Bacteria; phylum Bacillota; class Clostridia; order Clostridiales; family Clostridiaceae; genus JAJBWD01. Next base: position 360 of record JAJBWD010000103.1, read on the forward strand.
CAGTAAAAGGAAAAGGATGGAGTGCTACTGAAGGTAAAACTAACATTCATCACATAAAAATTTCACAGCAGCAGATGAAAGAGGCGGAAAAAGAAATTTGCGCCCGAATAGAAAAACAAAAATTAAGTATTAAAGAATGATATATCTCATATCTTAAAAATTAAGCGTCACAGGATATTTATATAATATGTATTTTGGCGTAAATGAAAGGAATGATCATTAGATGCAGTTTGATAATAGTGAAATGCTTTTAAGAGAAGTGAATTGCCGGGTATTAAGCGATTTAGCATATCAAAATCAAAAAATTGTGGTATTGGATGCAGACTTAATGAATGCTTCCGGTTTCTCAGGATTTAAAAAAGAACATCCTGAACGTTTTTTCAACTGCGGCATTCAGGAAGCAAATATGATAGGAGTTGCCGGAGGATTATCATATATGGGGTTAATACCTGTGGTACATACATTCGCAGCATTTGCAAGCAGACGTGCAGCAGATCAAGTATTTGTATCAGGAGTATACTCAAAACAAAATATAAAAATACTTGGAACAGATCCAGGAGTATGTAATTCACCCAATGGTGGTACCCATATGGCACTTGAAGATATAGGAATCATGCGTACAATGCCGGGGATGTACATAGTAGACCCCACTGATGAAGTCATGCTAAGAAATTTGATTCCACAAATAATAGAGACAGATGGTATGTTTTATGTTCGTTTGTTCCGTAAAACTAAAATAAAAGTTTATGACAATAAAACGACTTTTAAACTTGGGAAAGCGAATACTGCACATGAAGGCAAAGATATAACCATCATAGCTTCAGGTGCAGTTATGGTTCCAGAGGCACTTAAAGCATGTGAAGAATTGGAAAATGAGGGTTACAGCGTGAGAATATTAGATATGTTTACAATTAAGCCCCTTGATAAGGAAGCTGTACTTAAAGCAGCAGCAGAGACTGGAGCAATACTTACTGCAGAAAATCATAATATCATCGGAGGTTTAGGTTCAGCAGTAGCTGAGGTGCTTTCAGAAAATAGAATTGCTGTGCCATTCTTTAGAATAGGTGTTAGAGATTCTGTAGGGGAGACAGGCAGTATGGATTTTATTTTGAAAAAGTATCATATGGATTATAAAGCTATTTATGAAGAAGCAAAAAAATTAATTGAATCAAAATAAGGTCAGCGATTTTTATATTAACTATAATGGGCTAAGTCATTTTATAATGGCTTAGTTTTTTTATTACAGACAAATTAAGTAACAATGCTTGTAAATATGATATGGGGAGAATAAACTAATAAATGGGAATATTATTAAAATGTGATATAAAATTGTTGTTTTTAAATTAAATATTTTTAATGGGGGGATAGAAATGAAGCTTTGGTGGGAAAAGACCAGCATTTATCAAGTTTATCCCAGGTCTTTTATGGACAGTAACGGTGACGGCATTGGCGACTTAAAAGGAATTATTGAAAAACTTGATTATTTAAAAGATTTAGGCATAGAAACATTATGGATTTCTCCTTTTTACAAGAGTCCCCAAAGGGATCACGGCTACGATATCAGTGATTATTTAAGCATTGACCCTATATTTGGGACTATGGAGGATACAGAGCAGCTTATTAAATCTGTCCATGAAAAGGAAATGAAAATAATTTTTGATATGGTTATGAATCATACCTCCATAGAACACAGCTGGTTTAAAGAATCAAGAAAAAGCATTGATAACCCTAAAAGAAACTGGTATATATGGAGAAAGGGGAAAGGCAGCAATCCACCGAATAACTGGAAATCAATGCTGGGGAAAAGTGCCTGGAATTATGATAAAACAACGGATGAATGGTATTACAGCAGCTTCCTCAGCTTTCAGCCGGATTTAAATTATGACAATAAGGAAGTTAAGGAAACCATGTTAAACACGGTAAGGTTTTGGCTGGGCAAGGGTGTTGATGGCTTCAGACTGGATATTTTTAATTGTATAGGAAAGGATGAAAGCTTTAAAAATAATCCTTTTTCATTTAGATATATGCCCTCTCCTGATAACAACGATAAAGCATTTTTCCAAAATAAAATATATTCTTATAATCAGGTCAAGTCTTTTCAATTTGCAAAAGAGCTTAGGCATGTTGTTGATGAATATCAGGACCGATTTTTAATTGGTGAGGTAAGCGGAAAAGATCAGATTCTTAAAAGATTTATGGGAGATGAGGGCGACGGACTTCACTTAGTATTTTTATTCCAGCTTATTCATTATAAGTTTAATAAAAAATATTTCTTAAAGCTTATAAATACATTAGAAAAAGTATATCCTTCTCCTTATACTCCAACCTATGTATATTCAAATCATGATGTAGGAAGAGGAATAAAAAGAGTTTCAAATGACATAAAAAAGTGGAAGCTGCTTGTTTTATTTCAGCTAACCAGCAGGGGGATACCTGTCATATATTATGGCGATGAAATTGGGATGGGAAATGCTGATATTCCAATGAAAGATGCTCAGGATCCTTTAGCATCAATATACAGAAATGTTCCTAAACATCTGGCTGAAAGGCTTGGCATAATGATAAACCGTGATGATGCCAGAACACCTATGCAGTGGAGCAGAAGTAAAAACGGGGGATTCTCTGACAGTCTGAAAGATACCTGGCTTCCTCTTAATACTAACTATAAAGAAATAAATGTTGAATCTCAGCTTGACAAGGAAGACTCTTTATTAAATACTTATAGGAAACTTCTCCATATCAGAAAAGAAAGTGAAGCTCTGCTCCAAGGGAAAACTGAAATTATTGAAACAAAAAGGGATGTACTTGCCTACAGAAGGTTTACTGATAAGGAAAACTTTGTGATTTTAATTAATTTTTCAAATAAACCTGAGGTTTTAGAAGCAGAAGATGGCAGCTGCCAGGTTATATTCAGTATAGGAGGCAACCTGAAAGCAGAGGATAAGATAATTAAGATGACTCCATTTTCAGGATGTATTTACACCACAGGTGAAAAATCACAACTATATTAGGTTAAAATAAAAGAACAATCGTAATCATTATCTATACGATTGTTCTTTTTTCTATTATATACTTTTTGGCTTTGAACCACGCCTGCACCTCTGTTTACATTTTGAAGATGATCATTAATGTTATCAATTTTCACTTTAATGTAGCCGCCTTTTAGTGTAAATGAGTTATCATTTTTTCTTTTTTCTGAAGTTTGGTAGGTTTTATTTTTCTTTGACATGATTTCTCTCTCCTTTAAAGTTTCATATATATTTATTATACACATTTTGCACGTAAATATCCAAAAAATGCAGCAGTTTATCAGGACAAATCCCCAGATGATGCTGATCTGAGGATTTGAATTACACAGGATATTAATCTGAATGTTTTGCACTGCTTAGCAGGAAGCCAACTGCTGAAAATAACAGATTCCTTATTTCTGCTGCAGCTGCACCATTCTGGTTTACATAAAACCAATGCCCCAGAATCAAGTACAGCTGCCAAAGTATGAAAATCATTAACTTGTCTATAATTATAATAATAATTATTGCAGGAAATTGCATGATTCATGTGTTAATTCTTTCAAATAAAAAAATTCATTATTTTTATTCTAAAAAATCAGCCAAAAGGTAATTATGCAATCCCTTAATGAGGAGAAGATTTAATGGAAATAATTGATATCAGAAAAGAAAAAAAGGAGAGACTTGTCCCAATATGCAAACTGGATGAAAATATAATATTCATGGAAGCAGATAAAAAGGACTTTCCCTTTTCCAGGGAAAATGTTAAGAATTATTTTACTTATAATCTTAATTCAGGGGAATTAGAGAAGATAGACATTGGAAAAGATAAACCAGTGTATGATTTTTTTCATCAGAATACTGTGGAGGGAGAAAATGCTTTTTATTATTTAACAGAGAAAAAACAGCTGTTTTTAAATGAATATACTATATATAAAGTTAATATGGAAAGCCTTAAACCGGAGCCTGTTTTAAAATTTTCAGAAGAAAAAAGATACAGTACCTTCTTAATTGAGAGGATAGATGAAAAAAACTTTGTGGTGTTTTTTAAAGAAAATCAGAAATTCAGTATTGAAGATTTTGAAAATATGGACTATGGCAAGGACAAGTACGGTTTTGATAAGGGAGTACTATACAATATAGAAACCGGAGAAAGCTTTGAGATAAATGACAGATCACTTCTGGAAGGCTTAAAGGGCGTATTTTTCGAAACTTACTTAAAGGGTGAAAAAGTTATAATTTATGAAGAAAACTATCTGGAAACCTTCCAAAAGGAACAGATATATATGGAAATTCATATGCACAGGGTTTCACCAAAGGATAAATTCTACTACCATGACAGATTAAAATATATATCCGCAGCTGAATTTATTGAGGAGACTGAGAAAGGATCAGGTGAACTTTCCTTTATTAATATTGAGGATTATGGAATAGAGGGCTTTGAAATTTTCATTGGTGCAGATGAAAAAAATATTTTCTATGAAACAGATACATATGGCAAAGAAGACGCCAATGCCATAACATTTTTAAACAAAGATAATATGGCTAAGAAGATAATTACATTAAAATCTTTATATGAAGATAAATTTAATATATTGCCGCCAACTTATTTTAATTGTTTAGAGGGCAGGGAAAAATATATTTTTTCTGTCAGGCTTATTTCTGATGATGAAGTTAATATAAAGGAGATAATTCATCAGAAAATAGACTTCACTTTTGACCTTAAGCAAGGAGAATTAAAGGAATGCATAGATAACAGATATTTAATATTAACAAAGGGAGAAAGATTTGATGAAACATCAGTTATTGATGCAGAAAGCGGGAAAATAGACAGTTATAGCAGGGAGCATATGGTTTTTGATGAATATCTTATTTTATATTAAAAGATTTAAAAGAATTTCAGAGGGCAGCTCCATTTGGAATTCTTTATTTTTATGAAATATGAATTATTTCAAAAACGCGGCATACAAGGGTATTACCGCCAGAGATAAAATAGTTGTAATACTTATCATCACAGCTGCAAATTTATAATCCGAATTATATCTTTTTGATATAATAGCTGAATTTGTCATTACTGGCATGGCAGCTTGTATTACAAATACATCTTTCATAAGACCAGTATCATGATTTAAAACTAAAAGCCCAAGCATAATCAGGGGACAGATTAAAAATCTTCCCAGCAGTACTCCTGTAATATCCCGGCTTAAGCAAAAATCCTTCAAATTTGTAGCATATATTGTAACACCTATAAAAATCATTGAAAGGGGAGTTGTTAGGTTACCTAAATATTTGCAGGAACTCATAAACCAGGATGGCAGACTGATTCCTGAAATAATTATTATAACTCCGGCAATGAATCCTATTAAGGGTGGGGATATTATATTTTTTAAAACTTCCTTTGAAAAAAATTTAGCTTTTCCATTCATCCCATCTTTATTAATTTCATATACTCCAAAAGTCCAGAAAAAAACAGTATTCCCTATATAGTATAAAAGCACATAGGGCAGGCTCTTTTCTCCATATAGTGCCTCGTTGATTGGCAGGCCCATAAATATGGTATTTGAATTAAAAAACATGGAAATAAAAAGTCCTCGTCTGGAAGGATTTATTTTTAATAATTTTGAAATAACTACAGCGATAAGATAAGATAAAAGTATAGACATAAATGGTATCTTAAGTCCATTTAATGAATTTAAAAACTGCTGCCTGGTAAAATTAGTTATAAGTGTAGACATCATAAGTGCAGGCAGGGATACCTGAATAATCAATTTTACAATTAAATTTGTAGATTTTTCATCAAACCATTTTCTATAAGCCAGAATATAGCCTATTATTATCAGAAATATAATACTGAGTATACTTTCTGCAGCTGAAACAAGCATTTTTAAATCTCCTTTGTAATTTAATTCAAACAGCAGCTCCATCTTCGCTATTTTTATAAATAAAATTGTTAGAAATATTTTAACCTATAGCAGCAGAGCTCTGGTTTTATCTATATATCATTTCTATTGATAAATTTAACAACAAAATATATTATATCATGAATATTTATAATACAGATTATATTTTGTGGCAAAGAATGTTTTATAATAGACAATGGATATTTTCATTAAAGATGATAAAATAAAGGAGAAGTAAAATAATTCAAGGAGACATATATGGAAAACGCCATAAGTATTTATGATAAGATTGGCGCCTGCTGTGTATCAGCCTTGCTTTCTGAGGTTTCAGCCTCACCGAAGCCGGGATTGGTGGATAGGTTCAGCTGCGGGGCCCATACAGACATGGATTTTATTACTTTTACCGATAGTATAGCAGCTATATCACCATATTTTTCAAAATTTGCTGAAATAGGAAGCAGCCTAAAATATATAGATAAATATTCCCTAGGTAAAATACGTCCTTTGGGTATTAAGTGCGAGCAGGAAATGTTTAAGGCCACAAAAGGAGTAAACACCCATAAAGGAGCTATTTTTACAATGGGGATAATAGCGGCTTCTGCCGGTTTTTGCTGTAGGACGTTAAAAAGCCTTTCTTCAGATAATGTCTGCAATGCGGCAGGAATGATAGGAGAGGGAGCAGAGAAAGACTTTTATGTTCCTGATGGAGCTATGACTAAGGGCAGACAGCTTTATGCTGCCTATGGTATAAAAGGAATCAGGGGAGAAACAGCCTCTGGATTCAGCTCAGTAAGAAAATACGCCCTGCCTGTTATGAAGGAGCTTTTCGCAAAGGGTATTTACTGCAAAAATGATATATATCTGCAGGTACTTCTTAATCTGATGACTCAGGTAGTGGATACAAATGTAGCTGCCAGATGCGGAATTGAAGCAATTGAATATCTAAAAAGCTCAGCAGGAAATGCTCTTGCTTTGGGAGGTGCACTGACTGACCAGGGAAGAAAAGAACTTTTCAGGATGGACAGGGAATATATAAAACGCAGTATAAGTCCCGGAGGATGTGCAGATCTTCTTTCTGCAGCAATTACTTTGCATAATTTGGAAAGTATTACACTGCAGACAGATATAAATGAGTAAAGGAGAAAAATATGGATAAGGATTTATTAAATGTGCTGTATGCACGGGAAGAACGGTGGGAAATGAGAAAAAGTCTTGCAGAAAAATGCAAGGGCACAATTATAACAATTACACTGTGTATTCCTTTAGCTTATAGAATTGGAGAGGAACTTTGGCCGGTGTTTTTAAAACTTTGCAAAGCTTTTTATAAAATTTTACTTTCAAAAGATAACAGTGTTCATTATGAAGGCTGCATCCGAAGCTATGACGGTCCTGCTTTTTTCATATCAACAGGGGCTGAAGCAGAAGAGATAAAAAAGATATGTGTTTATGCAGAGGAAACTATTCCGGGAGGGCGCATGCTGGATATTGATGTAATGGACAGTGATAAAAAGCAGATTGGCCGCAGTGATATAGGGCTGCCTCCAAGAAAATGTTTTATATGTGATAGTCCGGCTTATCTATGTGTATCGAGGAGACTTCATTCATCTGAGCAAGTAGCGGTGTGTGTGGATAAACTAAAAAAGGAAGCGGAAAAATTAACTGAAACAATAGATTTAGATAAATTATAAAATTATGAGGGAGGGAAACCTCTCTTTTTGCTTAATATTAATTGCTGACTGCACAGATTTTATCTTCCTACATATTATGTATTAGTTTAGAAAGGGAGGAATTTTATGAGCGGTACTATAAGACATGTATTCCCAGGGGGTAATACATCTGTTGGGTTCTATTCTCTTTACAAATACATCATAAGTCAGCAGGAAGCCAGAAGAATAATCGTCATCAAGGGGGGACCGGGAACAGGCAAGTCTTCTCTGATGAAAACCGTAGGAAAGCACTTCTTAGAAAAAAACTTTGATATAGAACATCATCACTGTTCTTCAGATAATAATTCACTGGATGGAGTATTAATCAAGGGGCTAAATGCAGCAATAATAGACGGCACATCACCTCATATCGTAGACCCAGTAAATCCTGGTGCTGTAGATGAGGTACTGAATATGGGTGATTGCTGGAGAGAAGAAGGATTTGAAACTTCCAGACAAAACATAATTGAGATAAACAAAGAAATAGGGAATACTTTCAAACGCTGTTATAAGTTTTTGGGAGCGGCCAGATGCGTTCATGAGGATTGGAGCTCCTGTAATAAGGAAGCCTTAAACCTTTCTCAGTTAAATAAGTTAAAAGAATATATAAAGGATCAGCTGTTTACAAATCCTATAACGGAGATGGGCTTTGACAGGCACTTATTTGCAACTGCGTTTACACCTAATGGTATAGTAACTTTCACAGATAATCTGTTAGCAGGCTATGAAAATGTTTATGTACTGAATGGCGGTCCGGGATGCGGAAAAAGCAGTGTGCTTGAGTATATAAAAGATCAGGCTTTAAGCAGAGGCTATTATGTAGAAGTCTTTCACGACCCATTTATTCCGGAAAGGTTAGAGCATATATTTATACCTAAGTTAAGCTTTGCCCTTGTAACTTCA
>JAJBWD010000104.1:0-8259 GCA_032907345.1 Bacillota bacterium
TAAATCAATTAAGGAAGGATTTATTTCGTTATGAAGATTATCAAATATAGCAGGTATGGAAAGCGCTTCAGATACCATAAGTACATCCTCTATATTATAACTTTTGTCATCATTTTCAATTGTCAGCCTTTTCGAAAGTGAACTTGGCAGCAGCCTGAAATTATCAATAAAGCGCTGCATAGCTGCACTTTTATCTCCATATATTCCTCCAACATGAAGTTCTATTCTATGATGATAATCAATTTCTAAGCTGTCTAAAAAAGAGCAGTGATACTCTAAATCCCTGATAGAATTTAAAACCACATCTTCTCTGTTTGAATTTAACACGGTATACTGACCGGGGTGCATACTCACCCTAATGCTATTTTTATTAATGTAATTTCCAACATCTCTTAATATATTTCTATACTCCTCCTGCCAGTTTATTTCATTAATTTTATGGCTTCCAAAAGGGATAATATCAGAGGAAATTCTAAAAAGATATATATTGTTTTTTACATTATACTCAAGTATTGATATAAGGTCTTCAATGTTTTGAGCAGCTGCTTTTTTAAAGTTTTCCTCATTGAAATTTTTAATAAGAAATTTTCTTGTGGTTTTCTTGTCTGTTCCCAATGGGGTACAAGCATATCCTATTCTCATAAAATCACCTGATGATAATATAACATAATAAAATCTTTAATTAAAGAAGAGGCTGTCTCAAATAAATTTTAATAAAGCAGCAAACACAAGGGTTTGCCTTGTGTTTGTAAAAAAATATTCTTTCTAAAATCTGTTTCTTTTTTTATAGGTAGTATGCAGGTATTTATGGCTTAAATGGCTATTAGGTTCTTCTAAGAAGTCTTTATATATTCTTATAACATCCGGGTTTTCATGGGACTTTCTTATTGTAAGAGCTTCATCTTCCTCATATACAGCCTTTGCTCTTTTTTTTCTTACCTCCATAGGCTCCATGTAATTAGGATTTACAAGAGGCTGGCCTCCTCCTGTAATGCAGCCTCCGGGACATGCCATGACTTCTATAAACTCATATGATTTTTCACCGGATAACAGCTTTTCAATCAGCTTTCTTGCATTTCCAAGTCCATTAACAACCGCAGCATTTATTTTTCTTCCATCAGGCAGCTTTATTTCTGCTTCCTTAATTCCATCTAACCCACGAACTGCCTTAAAATCAATGTTATCCAGTTTTTCACCAGATGTAACTTCAAATATAGTTCTGAGTGCAGCCTCAGCAACTCCTCCTGTAGCACCAAATATTACACCGGCTCCCGTTCCTTCCCCAAATGGATTGTCGAAAGCTTCCTCCTTAAGGTTATTAAAATCTATGCTGGATTCCTTTATCATAGCTGCCAGTTCCCTTGTTGTCAGAACAATATCCACATCAGCCAGGTTATCAACGGAAAGCTCATCTCTTGCTCCTTCAAATTTCTTTCCTACACAGGGCATTATTGAAACCGTTACAATTTTTTTGGGATCTATCCCCATCTTTTCTGCAAAGTAGCTTTTAATTAGTGCCCCTTCCATTTCACTGGGGGATTTGCAGGTGGATAAGTTGTTTAAAAGCTGAGGATAGTTATGCTCGGCAAACTTAACCCATCCGGGACAACAGGAAGTAAACAGGGGAAGGTTCTCGCCCTTTTCCAGCCTCTTAAGAAGCTCTGTACCTTCTTCCATTATTGTAAGGTCTGCAGCAAAATCCGTATCGAATACTCTGTCAAAGCCCATTCTCCTAAGGGCTGCTGCCATTTTACCTGTAACCCTTGACCCGATAGGAAGACCGAACTCTTCTCCTAATGCTACCCTTATTGCGGGAGCTGTCTGAACAACAACAAATTTATCAGGGTCTATTATGGCATCCCAAACATCTTTAATATTTTCTTTTTCGTGAAGCGCTCCTACAGGGCAGGCCATGATACACTGACCGCAGTTTACACAGGTAGTTTCATAAAGAGGTTTTTCGTAAGCAGGAGCTATTTTTGCCTTAAACCCTCTTTCAGCAAAATTTATTGCATGTACAGTCTGCACATTTCCACAGGTATTTACGCATCTTCCGCAAAGGATACATTTTTCTCCATCTCTTATAACTGACAGTGAGGAGTTATCAATCGTACATTTGCTTTTTTCTCCTTCATACTGAAGCTCTCTGATGTTAAGGGATTTTGCCAGGTTTTGCAGCTCGCAGTTTTCATTTCTTATACAAGTAGTGCACTCTCTTTTATGGTTTGAAAGGAGCAGTTCTACAACAAGCTTTCTTCCTTCCCGGACTTCCGGAGTATTAGTCTTAATTACCATGCCTTCTTCTGCTTTTAATGTACAGGCTGTAAGAAGCTTCCCTCTAACATCAACTAAACACGCTCTGCAGCTGGCTACTTCGTTTATGTCCTTAAGAAAGCATAGGGTAGGTATGTGTATTCCAACTTCTTTTGCAGCCTCCAGGACGGTGGTACCATAAGGCACAGATATTTTTTTATCATCTATAGTAATATTTATCATATTCATCAAAATACCTCCTTTTCCAGTTATTCCTTAGTGATAGCTCTGAATCTGCAAACCTGTGTACATAGGCCGCATCTTACGCATTTCTCAGGATCAATATAGTGAACCTCACCAATTTTACCGGATATTGCACCAACGATACAGTTTCTCTCACAAAGTCCGCAGCCCTTACATATATCCTCTGAAATAACGTATCTGAACAGAGCCCGGCATGCTTTTGCAGGACATTTCTTATCATATATATGAGCTTCATATTCATCTCTGAAGTATTTAAGCGTTGATAAAATTGGGTTCGGAGCTGTCTGACCAAGTCCGCAGAGAGCAGTTTTCTTTATACCATTTCCTAAGGAGGTCAGTTTTTCAATATCTCCGTCTTCTCCTTTTCCTGAGGTTATTCTTTCCAATATCTCAAGAAGTCTTTTGGTACCTATTCTGCAGGGTGTACATTTTCCGCAGGATTCGTCCTTTGTAAAGTCTAAGAAGAATCTGGCAACGTCCACCATGCAGTTATCCTCATCAAGTACTATCATTCCGCCGGAGCCCATCATAGAACCAATGGCAACTAAAGTATCATATTCAATTGGTGTATCTAAGTGCTCTCTGGGAATACAGCCGCCTGATGGCCCTCCGGTCTGGACAGCTTTAAACTCCTTGCCGTTTGGAATGCCTCCTCCAATATCGTATATTATTTCACGAAGAGGTGTTCCCATTGGGATTTCAACAAGGCCTGTATTTGTTATTTTTCCTCCTAATGCAAATACCTTAGTCCCCGGACTTTTTTCCGTTCCTATGCTTCTAAACCACTCTGCGCCCTTTAATATAATAGGGCAGATGTTCGCATAGGTTTCAACATTATTTATAACTGTTGGCTTTCCCCATAGACCATTTACAGCAGGGAATGGGGGCTTTGGCATAGGCATGCCTCTTTTTCCTTCTATTGACTGCATCAGAGCGGTTTCCTCTCCGCATACAAAGGCTCCTGCGCCTAACCTGAGTTCTATATCAAATTTAAATCTTGTTTCCAGGATATTATCACCTAACAGCCCCTTAGAATAAGCCTGTTCAATAGCTATTCCAAGTCTCTCAACTGCTAATGGATACTCAGCCCTTACATATATGAAGCCTTTATTTGCCCCAATAGCATATCCGCCGATAGCCATAGCCTCAAGCACTGCATGAGGGTCCCCCTCAAGTACTGACCTATCCATAAAAGCCCCAGGATCTCCTTCATCTGCATTACATATTATATATTTCTGAGGATTGTCCTGGATTGCTGCAAATTCCCACTTCTTACCGGTAGGGAATCCTCCGCCTCCTCTTCCTCTAAGCCCGGATTCCTTTACAATATTAACAACATCCATTGGTTTATAATCATTTAAAACCTTTGCTAATGCAAAATAACCATCTCTTGCGATGTATTCGTTGATATTTTCAGGATCTATAATTCCGCAGTTTCTAAGAGCTATTCTAATTTGTTTTTTAAATAATTCCAAATCTCCCAGACTATTAACTCTTCCATCTCCTATCTGAAGCTTGTACTGAAGCCTTTCAACTATATTATCGTTTATAAAATGTTCTTTAACTATTTCAGCCGCGTCGTTTTTGGTAACTTTTTCGTAAACAGTGCCTTCTGGGTATATTATGACAATAGGACCTAATTCACAAAGCCCTAAGCAGCCTGTTTTTAAAACTTCTATTTCATGCTCCAGATTATTCTTTTTTATTTCTGATCTAAAAACGTTATACAAGTTTTGAGATTCCGAATTTGTACAGCCAATTCCGCCGCATACCAAAACCTGTGAACGGAAAAACTCCATATATTTCACCTCTTTATTCGTTAATTAATGTAAAATCATTTAATATCTTGCCTTTAACCACATGAATTTTGAAATCTTCTATAGGCTTGTCCGCTAGAATATGAGATGCTACTATTCTCCTTCCCTTATAAGGGGTCATTTTTACGTAGGTTACTTTTTCTTCTCCTGGTTTTATTACTTCCACAATTGGTTCTAAGCGGCATACTCCAATGCAGCCGGTTTTGCATACAACTACATTTTTTAGACCTAATTTGTTTACTTCATCTACTATAGCCTCGTATACAGGCCCAGCACCTGCTGATATGCCGCAGGTTGCCATTCCTACAACCACCCTGGTGGTTTTTCTGCTTTTATTCTGGTTAACCCTGTCAAAGTTTTCTGTTTTTATTTTATTTAAATCATCAATAGTCATAGAAACCTCCTATTCTCTATAGTCTTTCAATATTCTATTTACATCATCAGGAACTAATCTTCCGTAAACCTTATCATCAACGGTCATAACAGGAGCTAAGCCGCAGCCTCCAAGGCATCTGGCAGCTTCTATGGTGAATTTACCATCCTTTGTAGTTTTGCCAACTTCAACGTCCAGCGCAGCACATAGCTTATCCATAATTTCCTGAGAGCCTTTAACATAGCAGGCAGTTCCAAGACAAACCCTTATAATATGTTTTCCCTTAGGTTCTAAAGTGAATTGGGAATAAAAAGTTGCTACACCATAAATTTCTGACATGGAAATACCGAGTCCGTCTGAAACTTTCTCCAAAGCGGGCTCAGGAAGAAAACCAAATAATTTTTGAATTTCGTGCATAACCGGAATCAGAGCACCATCTATACCTTTGAATTTATCAATTATCCCAGGCACCTTTTTCATTCTTTCATCATTTTCAATACTTTCACCGCAGCAGCATTTTTCACTACACATTAAATCAACTCCTCGTTTGATGGTTATAAAATTAACAATCCTATAAATAAATAATATCATAATATTCTGAATATTACAATAAATCGGGATCTGCCTTGTTTAATTATTATACAATTAATAAAATAATAGTTAACTTTCAATTTTTATGATATAATAGTACTGCAAAATTAAACCGTAATAAGGAAGGTGTTAACATGTCAATAACTAAGGATATGACAATAGGCGAAATCGTTAGATTAGGTGAAGATAAAACCAGAACACTTATGATGTTTGGAATGGGATGTGTTGGATGTCCATCTGCTCAGGCTGAAACATTAGAAGAGGCTGCTATGGTTCATGGAATAAATCTTGATGATTTGCTTAAGGCATTAAACGCATAATAAAAGACTCCGATTTTAATCGGAGCTTTTTTTATGGCGCAAAAGTCAAAATATTTTCATTTAATAGTAAAACCCGGAATAAATAAACAACGGATGTTAATAATTAAAATGAAAATATTTTATGGTGGTGGTAATATTAATAAGTATGTGGATTATGTTACTGACTTTAAAAACAGGGATTTTGCTTTAAAGATCTTGGAGAACTATGCTTTAGGCTATGTTACTGATTATATCCATGGAAAAAATGATGGAGCAGCAATTGCTGAGGTTTTTGGAAATCTGTCTTACCTTACTTTGAGTTTAGAAAAGGATATTACCTATCAGACAAATTTCATGGGCAGACTGTTTTTGAAGGCTGATCCAATGGACCCTCACTTGGCAAAACATATAAGTAATTTCTATGAAATTATTCTTACGGATTATAAAGAGCTGATATACCCCTACATACAAATTATTAATAATAACAAAAATAGAATAACTCCTGATGATATGGCCATGCTTTATAGGGCAGCAATATTCCCGGCACTGAAAAATAAGCTTCAGCTTGCATATTTATTAATCCAGATTAAATACTCCTACAGGAGCCTAAGTGAGATTGCTAATTATTATAACTATTATGGTGATTATGGGAAAGCCATTTATTATATTATAAAAGCCATAAAAACAGCACCTGAGGATTTAAAAGAAGATTATAAGAAAAAAAGAGATAATATTATAGAAAAAATAAACGCCTGGTAACCCAGGCATTTAAGCTTTTTTGCTTCCTAAATATGCTTCCTTAACCTTTTCATTTACGAGAAGTTCCTTTCCGGGACCGGATAATGTAATTTCTCCGGTTTCAATTACATAACCCATATCAGCTATATGAAGGGCGGCATTTGCATTTTGTTCTATAAGAAGGATGGTAACTCCCTGTTTATTTATCTCTTTAATTATTTTAAATATATCCTTAACAACAAGAGGTGCCAAACCTAAGGATGGTTCATCCATCATAAGAAGCTCAGGCCTTCCCATAAGGGCTCTCCCAACTGCCAGCATCTGCTGTTCTCCTCCTGAAAGAGTCCCTGCTAGCTGCCAGTTTCTTTCTTTAAGTCTTGGGAAAAGTGAATAAATATAATCAATATCCTCTGATATTGATTTTTTATCATGCCTTCCATAGGCTCCTATTTTAAGGTTTTCAAGAACTGTCAGGTTTGAAAATACTCTTCTTCCTTCCGGCACCAGAGAGATTCCCTTATCTACTATGTTCTTTGTTTTAAGTCCTATCAGCTCAGTACCGTTATATTTGACTGATCCTTCCTTAGCTTTTACAAGGGATACAATTGCTCTCAGGGCTGTGCTTTTTCCTGCTCCGTTAGCACCAACCAGTGTAACAATCTTTCCTTTTTCTACATCAAAGCTTATTCCTTTAAGTGCCTTAATTCCGCCATAATTAACAGATAAATTTTCAATGCTAAGCATCTTCTTCCACCCCCAAATAAGCTTCAATAACCTTTTTATTATTCTGAATCTGGTTAGGATTACCTTCAGCTATGGTAATACCGTAGTCGAAAACATATATTTTGTCTGAAATATCCATGACAACCTGCATATGATGTTCAATCATAAATATTGTAAGCTTGTACTCGTCCCTGATGGAAAGTATGAAGCTGGTCAGGTCATAAGATTCCTTAGGGTTCATTCCTGCTGCAGGCTCATCCAGTAAAAGAAGAGAAGGATCCGTGGCAAGGGCTCTTGCTATTTCCAGTCTTCTCTGCATGCCATAGGGGAGAGAGGAAGCCTTTTCATCCTTAAAGTCATATAAACCAACCTTATTAAGAAGCTCCAGGGATTTATTTTTAATTTCATTATCCTCTTTATTGTACTTTGGAAGCCGCAGTGCCGCGCTTATAATACCTGATTTAAGATGAAGATGATTTCCCACAAGTACATTATCTAAAACTGATAAATCATTAAACAGCCTTATGTTCTGGAAGGTTCTTGCAATTCCCAGGGTAGTTATTTTATCCGGTCTTATGCCTGTAATATCTGTATCCTTTAAAATTACTTTTCCTGTTGTTGGAGTATAAACTCCGGTAAGCACGTTAAAGGCAGTAGTTTTTCCTGCTCCGTTAGGTCCTATAAGGGCAGTTATTTTGCCCTGCTCCAGCTTAAGATTAAAGTCGGATACTGCAGTTACTCCTCCAAATTTCATGGTTACATTTTCTGTTCTAAGTATATCCATATTATTTACCTCCTGCCTTTGAAGCTTTTGAGAATGGATTTCTCAGGGAGGCCCAGCTAAATTCCTTTTTGCCCATTAGTCCATTTCTGAAGAATATGATAACTATCATTAAAAGCACCGAGAATACAACCATTCTAAGTCCCGGAATTCCCTGGATTGTATATTCTCCTATATTTATTGTTTCATCTAAAAATCTTAATCCTTCTGTGGCAATTGTTATGATGAAGGCTGATATTACTGTTCCTGTAATTGATCCTAAGCCTCCTAAAACTATAATTAAGAGAATGTTATAGGTAAGGAAGAACCTGAACATAAGAGGATCTATGGCTCCAATTAATGAAGCTAAAAGGCCTCCGCCCACTCCTGCGAAAAATGCACCTATTACAAAAGCCCACATTTTATGCTTAAACAGATTAA
>JAJBWD010000105.1:0-2672 GCA_032907345.1 Bacillota bacterium
ATCTCTGCTTTCGATAAACCACTTAGCATGTTCTACCCTTATATGATTTAAATATTCATTAAAACCTACGCCGCAGTCCTTTTTAAATACTCTGCTGAGATAGGAACTATTCACACCTATATCCTCTGCCGCCTCATTCAAAGAAATATTTGCGCTGTAATTTTTGTGAATAAAGCAAATCGCTTTCTTTGTTGGCACTGCATAATCTGAACTTATTGCTGAAATTTCAATAATTTTTAACAGCCTTTCATAAATACTTACTATCCAATCTCTTACTTCATTAATAGTCTCATATTTTTTCATTTCTTCATAAGGTATCTCTCCATCTGAATAAATATCCTTAATATTTATGCCTGATTCACTTGCTATTCTGTTTACAATATTAATAAGCTCCACGCATATAATTTGAATGGATACTTGGCTCACGTCATGAAGCATAATGGAATTAAATACATTTTTAATACACTCATAAAGTTTTTCTCTATCAGCGAATTTTAATGCTTCTATAATTGTCTTTTCATCACTCATATCAAGATTCAGTATTTCCTTTTTTTTATTAGTTACAATATTCTCCTGGAATATAGAATCTTTACCTTTAAGGAATTTGTTCTTTAAGTTCTTCTCAGCCTTCATATAATATTTATTTATATACATAATATTATCAATGGTGCTGCTTATACTGAAGCAGGCGGTAATATTAAGATACCGCTTAATACTTTCTTTTATTCTATTTATGGAAGTAATAATATTATTATGTATTTCCAAACTGCTTCGTAAATTTCCCTGGGAGAATATTATTACAAATTTTTCTTCTTCCATATTTGTAATTAAAGCATTACCCATATCCTTTAATATATCTGTGGATATATCCATGAAAGATGAGATTATCTTTTTTACTCCCTTTGTTGAAAGCTTCTCTTTTAGATAATGAAAGTTATCAATCTCTACAGCAGCTATAACCAGGTTATTCATATCTAAACTCAATTCCAATTCAGTTATCTTCTGCTTTACTTCACTTATATCATCAAATCCTCCGGATACAAGCTCCCGTATAAACTTCTGCTGCATAACTGATATACTTTCCTTAAATGTTTTCTCCATTTTATCTCTGTTATCATTTTTTATTCGTTCCTTTTGAATGAGGTCACAGGCTGCCTTTAACACATTCAATAATACTTCTGCATTTAGAGTGTGCTTTAATATATAATCTACGGCTCCTTTTTTCATACTTTGTCTTACATAATCATACTGATCATAACCGCTTAATGCTATTACCTTAATGTCCGGACAGTTTTTATTAATATAATCAATAAACTCCACTCCATTCATAACAGGCATACTCATATCCGTAATAACAATATAAGGATTTTGTTCTTTAATAATTTCAATGCCGCTCTCTCCATTAGCCGCTTCACCACATATTTCAAAACCATATTTATTCCAATCAATTAAGGTTTTAATGCTTGTCCTTGCAATAGAATCATCATCTACAATCAATACTTTAATCAAAACCTCTCCACACCTTTCAATTAAGAATTGGAAAAGATATTTCTACTGTTGTATAAAGGCCTTCTATGCTATGTATAGTTAAACCATATTGTTCTCCAAAATACATCCTTATTCTTTCATTTACATTATTGATACCAATACCGCTTAATCTATGCTTGTCAATATTCTCTCCGCAGTGAAGTAACCCAGCTAATTTTCCCTCAGCAATGCCTATACCATTATCCGTTATAGTTATCTTTACAATTCCATTATATTCAAATCCTTTTATAACAATAACTCCTTGTCCTTCCATAGGTTCAATACCATGGATTAGGGCATTTTCCACCACAGGCTGAAGAGTAAATTTTGGAATCCTGCAGTTAAGTATTTTTTCCTCCAGCTCGTATTTAACTACGAACTTGTTAAAGTATCTGTACTCCTGAATATTTATATAATTCTTAATATACTCTATTTCATCATTAACAGACACAAGAGTCTCCCCTTTTCCCATATTAGCATTTAATAGCTCTATTAATGAAGTTATGAGATTTTCTATATTCTCAGCTTTCTGAATATTTGCAAGCCATTTAACTGTATTTAAAGTATTTGAAAGGAAATGAGGATTTATTTGAGCCTGGAGAGCTTTAAACTCAGCATCCCTCTTCTGCTGTTCCTTGCTTTTCACATTTTCCATGAGATTTTTTATTTCATAAACCATTACATTAAAGTTCCTTGTAACTTCGCCGATTTCATCTTTACTCTCATCTTTTATATTAACAGAAAGATTGCCGCCCTTAGCCAGCTTCATGGATTGTACCAGTTTTTTCAAGGGTAAAGAAATACTCTTTGATAAAAAATAAGAAAGCATAATAGCAAGCAAGGAACATATGAGTGCAAATATCAGTATCTTCAAACCTACCCCAGCTGATTCTGAATTTAAATAGGAAAAAGGAATCCTGCTTACAACGAACCAATCGGTTTTTTCAATTGGAGTAAAGGCAATAAGATATTTGTGATTATCAAGCTTTAAGTTAAAAGTCTTAATACCCTTATGAAAATGCATAATAATATTACTTATAAGTTCTTTATTTTTATAGGGTTTCCCCAGTGTAATATCTTTATTTTTGCTTGAAACAACTTTACCATTCTTATCAATAACAAATATATCGGAACCTTGTCCTAAA
>JAJBWD010000106.1:0-4613 GCA_032907345.1 Bacillota bacterium
ATAAATCCAAAAGAAAATTTAGTAAATAATCAGCTAAACATTATGCTGTTTAACAATTGAATTTTTATGTCTATAAGGAGAAAAGAGATGAAAAAAGGAATAAGAATTTTTGCAGCAGTGCTTGTTATTACATCTGTTATAAATAAACCTGTATTTGCTGTTACACTAACAAAGCAGCTTCAAAATCAGAAAAATCAGCTGCAATCGGTTAAAAATGAGCTTAATAAGGCACAAATGGATACTTTTGAAATAGAGCAAAGATTAGAAATTTTTGATAATGAAATCGAAACTATAATGGATGAAATTCAAGCAAATAAAAACACTATAAATAATGTAAAGCAGGAAATTTCAGCAACTGAGAAAGAATTACAACAGTCAGAACAAGATATAAAAAAAGAGCAGGAGTTATTCAGTAATAGAATAAGGGCTAATTATATAAGCGGAATTGAGGGATATTTAAATTTTTTGCTTGAGTCAAATGGGTTTAGTAATTTTCTGTCAAGAATAGAAATATTAAAAAGCATCATTGAACTTGATAAAATGGTTACAACAAATATTAAAGTAAAACAGATAAATTTAAATAATAAAAAAGTAGAATTAAAAAATCAAAATGATAGATTGATGGTATTAAATAATGAAAATAATATAAAATTGGATAAGTTAAAAACTGATAAATCTGAGCAAAATAAATTAATTGATGAAGCTAAAAAGAAAGAAAAATTATACTCATCAGCAGTAGATGCAGCACAAAGCAAATTAAATGAAACATTAAAGAAGATAGAAGCAACAAGAAAATCAGTGCCTAAAAATGCTCCTTCCAGGGGAGCAGTTAAAATTTCCAGCAGCGCTGTAGTGGCTTATGCAGCCAATTTCTTAGGTACACCTTATTTATGGGGCGGGACAACTCCAGCAGGTTTTGACTGTTCGGGCTTTACACAATATGTATACAGGCATTTTGGAATATCACTTGGCAGGACAACTTATAATCAGATTAATAATGGATATGCTGTTTCAAGAGGTCAGCTGCGGCCTGGAGATTTAGTATTCTATGGGAAAGGCGGAAGTCCAACTCATATGGGTATTTATATTGGTAATGGTATGTACATACATTCACCAAGGACAGGTGATGTTATAAAGATATCTTCATATAATAGGCCAGACTATATTACAGCAAGAAGAGTTATGAGATAAATTGCCGAAAAGGATGATAATAAAAAACCTGTTTTAAAAATATATTAACTGCCCGGCATGATCTTTCCCTGAAAGATTGACAAAATTTTTTCTTTTAATATTATATTGTATTTAGCAGATAATAAGGATTTGGGAAGTGAATATAATGAATAATATTCTTATAATTGAAGATGAAAAGAGTGTATCTGAAGTTATAAAGGCTTATCTTGAAAAAGAAGGCTATAATGTATACTGCAGGGAAGAAGGCCTCTCTGGTATTGATCTGTTCAAAAAGATAAATTTCAGGCTTGTTATTCTGGACTTAATGCTGCCTGATATTGATGGTGAAGAGGTATGTAAAATATTAAGAAAAAATTCAGATGTATATATATTTATGCTTACTGCCAAGGTTTCTTTATCAGATAAAATTGAAGGCTTAAATATGGGAGCTGATGAATACCTGCCTAAGCCCTTCAGTCCCAGGGAGCTTACTGCAAGAGTCAATGCATTATTCAGAAGGGTATCTGCAGAGAGCAGTATACTTACCTTTGATGATGGTAAGCTTCAGGTAGATAAAGAAAGAAGAATTGTGAAAGTAAGAGGAGCGGAAATAAATCTTACCCCTAATGAATTCGATATTTTAAATGCTCTTATTTCAAATAAAGGAAGGGTTTTAAGCCGTGATCAGCTGATTGACATGGTTTTCGGACTGGATTTCAATGGCCTGGACAGAACTATTGATGTACATATTAAAAATTTGAGGAAAAAGATAGAAGATGATACCAGGGCTCCTAAATATATTATTACCGTTATGAAGCTTGGATATAAATTTGGCGGTGAAATATGATGCAGAGCGTAAGAAAAAGACTAAGTATCATACTCATAGCATGTATAATAGCTGCTGTTGTCATGACGGCTTTATTTGTAAATATTATAATGAACTCTGTCTTTAATAAATATATGCTGGATGTACAGAATAACAGATATAATTCTATAGTCCAATATTTTGAACAGGTATATAAAAAAGATGGCAGATGGACCAAAACTTCCGGCAACGAAATGACCCATGAAGCTTTCATGAGTAATTACTGCCTGACTCTTTTGGATGCTGACAAGAATGTTATATGGGGTATGGACCCCAAGGATATATTAAATGGTATCCACATGATGGGGCAGAGGAGTGATAAAGGGGTTTACACTTCCAAAACTTTTGCAATTAATAACAATGGAAAAGCTGTAGGGTATATTAATATTGGTCAGTATTATGCGGTTCTTCTGACAGATCAGGATATAAATTTTAAAAATTCCATAAATGGAGGAATTGCACTTAGTTCACTGATTACTATTTTAGTAGCTATAGCAGTAAGCTTAACTATATCCAGGCAGTTTTCCCGTCCTATCAGAAGAGTATCTGATATTTCAGTGGAACTTTCAAAGGGCAGCTATGAATCCCGATGCAATATTAAGAGCGATATCAAAGAAATCAATACTCTTATTGAGAGTACCAATATGCTTGGTGAAAAATTAAATCATCAGGATTTATTAAGGAAGAGACTGGTATCTGACATTTCTCACGAAATAAGGACTCCGCTGAACGTACTTGAAAATAATCTGGAAGCCATGATAGACGGTATCCTGCCTGTTACAGGAGACAGATTAAACAGTTTAAATGAAGAAGTAATAAGATTTGGGAAACTTTTAAATAATTTAAATTCACTAAAACAGTTTGAAACAGAAGATATACCGCTTAATATTGAAACAATATATTTAGGCGATTTAGCAGTAGGTATCTGCAATGATTTTAAAGCTATTGCCCAGGAAAAAAATGTACATATAGATTTAAATGTTGAAAACAATAAGCTTATGATATTAGGAGATCAGGATAAATTGAAACAGGTATTTATTAATCTGATGTCCAATGCAGTAAAATTCAATAAAGAAAATGGCAATGTGTGGGTCAGCATTAAAGAAAAACAGGACAAAGCAATAGTACAGATAAAAGATAATGGTATAGGTATTAAAAAAGATGATCTCCCTTATATATTTGAAAGACTTTACAGGGGAGATAAAAGCAGACAGTTAACTCCCGGAAGTGGTATAGGCTTAACCATTGTAAAAAGAATATTGAACTTTCATGGAGCCTCCATTGATGTAGAAAGCGAAGAAAATAAGGGAACTATATTCACCTTATATTTTGATAAAATAACTGAATCTTAAATATAATGAGAGCAAAGTTTAGCATGATTCTAAATTTTGCTCTTTTTATTCAAAATTAACTACATAAAATCTTCATATATTCCTGATAACCTATAAATCATAGATTAAAAATGAGCAAGGAGTGACGGATATGAAAGTACTATTCAGTATAGGACCTGTACCTGTATATTTTTTTGGACTAATGATTGCAGCAGGAATTATTGCAGGCGTTTGGTTTGCAATTAAAACAGCAAAAAAGAAACAAATTAGTGAAGATACTATATTAAATTTAGCAATTACAGTAGTAACAGCAGGAGTGATAGGCGCAAGGGTGTTTTATATTTTATTTTATAATCCTTCGTATTACTTAAGCCATCCTTCAGAAATATTGAGTATAAATGAAGGCGGGATGTCTATTCATGGAGGAATTTTTCTTGCCCTGACAGCAGGTGTAATATTCTCAAAGAAAAATAAAATATCTTTCTTTAAGCTGGCTGATATTACTGTAATTGCAGCTGCACTGGCACAGGGAATAGGCAGAGTGGGCTGTGATGTTTTTGGAAAAGCCATGGTTCATGTTATGCACTGGGGAGTAAAAGTGAACAGTCAGATTCTTCATCCTGCACAGGTATATGAATTTATACTGGATTACCTTCTTTTCATTTATCTTTGGGGAAAAAGTGAAAAACAAAAATATGATGGTCAGTTGTTTGTAACTTATATTATTGCCTTCCCGGTTATCAGAGGAATTGTTGAATTTTTCAGGATTAATCCGGTTATATGGGGACCTTTTTCGATTTCACATTTACTAAGCTTACTATTCATTGCTGCAGGTTTAATCATTTATAAATTTGCCGGCAGAAATAAGCAGGCTGAATTTAATAATGAAGAAGCTTCTGTAAATCTAGCACAAAGTTTATTTGGCTGGCCATGTTATTGACTGTTTCCTTATTCATATTTTATATAGTTCAGGGTTAATGTGAAATAAAGTTGTATTAATATACACTCTCATCTTATACAAGTGAAAGAATAATTAACTAAAATAAAGGGAATGGTAAATTTTAACCATTCCCTATAAATCAGTCTATATATTTTTCTCTTATTTTTTGAAGATCTGCTTTTTTAAGATTATCAACTGCTTCTATTATTTGTAATACACTATTATCCTTTACAATTGCTAAAGTATCACTTTTGTTTAGGTTAAATTCGACATAAAGCATGCGATTTTTAGATTAAGGTGTTCTGAC
>JAJBWD010000107.1:0-4378 GCA_032907345.1 Bacillota bacterium
AACTGGTTCAAATATGTCAGGTAAATCAACATTTTTAAAAACCATAGGAGTAAATGTTCTTTTTGCTCAGACAATAGTTACGGTGCTGACCTCATATTATGAAGGAAGTTTATTCAGGGTTATAACATCTATAAGCCCTGAGGACAGCATATTGGATGGAAAGAGCTATTATATGGCTGAGGCTGAAGCTCTTCTTAGGATAACCAGGCTATCTGATGGGAAACCTCTTCTTTGCCTGATAGATGAGATATTCAGAGGTACAAACCCTTTAGAGAGGATTAGTTCTTCAGCAGAAATACTTGACTATATTGCAAAAAATGGAGGAGTCCCGATAGTTGCAACTCATGACATTGAGCTTACCCATCTGACCAATCATCCCTTTAATCTATATTATTTTAAGGAAGATGTGGGTGAAAATGGTCTTACCTTTGATTATAAAATAAGAGAAGGAGTTTCAAATACTCAAAATGCAATAAAACTTCTTGAGTTTTTAGGTTATCCAAAGGAAATAACTGAAAATGCCTATAAGAGAGTTTCTAATGAAAAATAAAGCTATGAATTTTAATATGATTATGGTACAATTAAGCTAATGTTTATAAAATAAGCAAATGCTTGGAGGAACCATGACAAACAGAGAAAATGAAATACTCCAATTAATAAAAGAAAATCCCATGATATCTCAAAAAGAGTTGTCAAAAAAACTGAATATCGAAAGATCCTCTATTGGAGTTCATGTTGCAAACCTGATTAAAAAGGGTTATCTGAAGGGAAAAGGATATATAGTTAATGAAGATGAATACGTGCTTGTTATGGGAGGCTCAAATATAGATATTTCTGCCAGGCCTTACAGCAGCCTTAGATTCTATGACTCGAATCCAGGAAAGTCATCACTGTCATTAGGAGGAGTTGGAAGAAATATATCGGAAAATCTCAGTAAGCTTTTAATAAATACAAAGCTGTTTTCTGTTCTGGGGGATGACACTTATGGCAGCAAGATAATGGAGGAAGCAAAAATATCAGGCTTTGATATCAGCGAGAGCCTTATCCTAAAAGATCAGGAGACTTCAACCTATATATCAATACTTGATGAAAATGGGGACATGAAGGTAGCTATTTCATCAATGGATATATATGAAAAGCTGGAACCTAAACATATAGCTTTAAAAAAGGGATTATTGGACAATTCAAAGCTTTTAGTAGTTGATACAAACATAAAAAAGGAAACTCTAGAGTATATAGTTGATAATTATTCAAAGGATATATTTTTAGATACTGTATCTACAAAAAAAGCGCTTAAGGTTAAAGATATAATTGGTAAATTTCATACAATTAAGCCAAATAAATATGAAGCAGAAGCTCTTTCCGGTATAAAAACAGAAAGCATAGATGATTTGAAAAGAAATGGCGAATACTTCCTGACTAAGGGAGTTAAGAATGTATTTATTACCTTAGGAAGTGAAGGAGTATATTATAACGATGGGAAGACTGATGGGATAATTAAGAAAAGCAATGTGAAGACAATTAATGCTACAGGAGCAGGAGATGCTTTTGTTGCAGGACTTGTTTATTCTTACCTTAATGATTTTGATATATTAAATTCTGCCAGGTTCTCCATGGCAGCTGCCATACTTACCCTGGAATCAATGGATACAATTAATAAAGATTTCTCAGTTTTAAATATAAAAAAAGTACAGGAGGAGATAGATCATGAATAATTTATCAGCTTATCTTGATGTTAAGGATGAAGTAAAAAAAGCAATACTTGAAGGGAAACCGGTAGTGGCATTAGAGTCTACAATTATTGCTCATGGAATGCCATATCCTAAGAATGTGGAAACAGCTTTAAATGTAGAAAAAATTATAAGAGATAATGGAGCAGTTCCTGCCACCATAGCAATATTAAATGGAAGGCTTAAGGCAGGGCTTACACCAGATGAAATTGAATATTTGGGTAAAAGCAAAAACGTATTAAAGTCCAGCAGAAGAGACATCCCGTTTATTGTAGCAAAGGGCTTAGATGGTGCCACAACAGTTGCTTCAACAATGATAGTAGCAGCCTTAGCAGGAATTAAGATATTTGCAACAGGCGGAATTGGAGGAGTTCACAGAAAGGCTCAGGAAACCTTTGACATATCTGCAGACTTAGATGAGCTGGCGAATACAGATGTAGCAGTTATCTGTGCCGGAGCCAAATCAATACTTGACTTAGGCTTAACATTAGAATATTTAGAGACAAAAGGAGTTCCGGTTGTTGGCTTTAAAACTGAAGAGCTTCCTGCATTCTATACAAGAAAATCGGGCTTTGGCGTTGATTACAGAGTTGACTCTGAAATTGAAGCAGCAAAGGCTCTTAAAGCTAAATGGGATTTAGGACTAAAGGGCGGTATGGTTATAGCAAACCCTGTTCCGGAAGAATTCCAGATGGATTATAATGTAATAAATGCAGCTATTGATAAGGCATTAAAGGAAGTTGATGAAAAAGGAATAAAAGGCAAGGAAACAACACCTTTCTTACTGGCAAAAATAAAGGACATTACAGGCGGAGATTCTCTTGAGACAAACATAAAGCTTGTTTACAATAATGCTGAAGTAGCAGCAAAAATTGCCTGCGAATTATCAAAATTATAGAAGCCATAGGGCTTCTTTTTATTTAGGAGAATTTATAATTGCTTTTGACTGATTTCCAGCATAAAAATAACGAATTATCAACGTTTTTTTATGATATAAAGTTAATTTATAAATTATGCAATTTCCTCATTATAAATCATATATATATAATGCAGTATTAAAGGGAAAAATGACTTTATGTCGAATTAATATGTGAGGGGGGATATAATGCAGTATAACAGTTATAATCCAAAATCAAGGGCTGAGTTAAAAGACACAGCAAAAGAAAAATTGAAAGGGAACTGGTCAAATGCAATACTCGTATGTTTAGTGGTTTTTATTTTAACCGGAGGTGTCAGTTTAACAATTTCAGGCAGAGAATTTGTAATGTATGGTGTAAATGCAAGAAACACCTATAACTTTGGAGATTTAATCAAGTTAATTATCGGCGGACCTATGTCTCTTGGTATGGTATACTATTTTTTAAACTTATTAAGAGATAAAGAAGCCAGGATAGAGGATGCATTCTCAGGATTTAGAAATTTTGCATCTGCTTTTCTTGTTCAGCTGCTTTCAGAAATATTTATTATTTTATGGGCTCTTCTTTTAATAATTCCCGGAATCATAGCAGCCTTAAGTTATTCAATGGCATACTATATACTTAATGATAATCCGGAACTTAGTGCTATGGATGTAATAAGGGAAAGCAAGAAACTGATGGATGGAGAAAAGGCAAGACTATTTGTTTTAGGTCTAAGCTTTTTAGGCTGGATAATAGTTGGAGTAATAACCCTGGGAATTGGTTTCTTATGGATAACTCCATATATGAATGCAACCATGGCAGCCTTTTATGAAGATTTGAAAAGAAGAAAATTAGTAAATAATGATATTTATAAGCCAGATAACTATACAGAAAATCCTTAAGCCTTTGCTTAAGGATTTTTTAAAGCTATTAAAGTTATATATTTCAAATATATGGATAAGATTAACAATATAATAAAAAGCAAGAATTACTGAATATACTTCATGTTGATTTAATAAAGCTGATCAATCTATTAGCAGATTTTTAATAAATTTTAATATTTGATTTATTTTTATTTAATTATCATGATATAGAATATAAATATAGATATACGGAGGAGTAGAATGAATAAAAAACTAATTTTAGTGATAACAATTTTAGTTCTAATATTTACTGCAGCCTGTTCCGGTAAATCCAATGGAAATTTAAGTGAAACTAAATCATCAAATACTGCTGCAGATAAAAGTAGTTCTTCAAAAGTTCAGGACGTAAAAAAACAAGATGATAAGATTATCCAGGAAGCCATTGATACTATGGATGATCTTAAATTAGATGAAATTAACGATGGCATATTAGATGACAGTGAATTAGATTCAATTCTAAAAGATAAGGATGATCCTATAGGGGACATACCAACGAAATAAGGGAGGGTATCATGAAAAAAAGAATATTGTCAATAGTTCTTTCACTGGTTCTTATTATTGGGGCGGCACCTCTGGTATTTGCTGACACAACTAAGCCGGATGCCAAAACAGAACTTACAGAGGAGCAGAAGACTGAAAGGAAGGCTTTTGTTGAAGCATTCGAAAAACAAAAGGGAGACTATGAAACTTTAAAATCTCAGGAAAAAGATTTGATAGTTCAAAATAATGCTTTAGCGAAGGATATTAGATCATTAATCCAGGTAAAATATAAGGATGCAGTAAAAGAGCTTAAATCTGTAGGAGAGCTTGTAATACAAGCAAAAAA
>JAJBWD010000108.1:0-3518 GCA_032907345.1 Bacillota bacterium
AAAAAAGACTAGGATTTCTCCTAGTTCTCCTTACCATTCTATTGTTTCAAAATTCTTCTCATGAGCTGTATAACCTTTGTCTTTGAACAAGCTCATTAAATACTCACAAATAGAAACTCCAAGTGGGTAGTATTTGTCCCAGTCTTCG
Source organism: Bacillota bacterium (assembly GCA_032907345.1). GTDB lineage: Bacteria > Bacillota > Clostridia > Clostridiales > Clostridiaceae > JAJBWD01. Next base: position 149 of record JAJBWD010000108.1, read on the forward strand.
TTGTATTTATTGCCATATTTTTCTTGAATTTCTTCTAAAGTGCCATTATTAAATTGTTCAGATACCCAGACTAATTCTTTCACAACTTTTTTAGAAGCGTTTGTTTCTAAATAAAAAGATGAGTCGCAATTCAATTCTGCGTAATTGTCCTTCATGTAAAAAATATTTAATTTATTTTCCATATTATTTTTCCTCCTCTTTTAGAATGGTGAATGATTCACAAAAATATTGCATAAACACTTTGTTTAATAAGAATGTAATATGATATGAATTAGTAAATTCAGTAATATTTAGTTTTATTTCCTCACCAGAAATATTATATATTGAGCTGACAAGTTTATCAGCCGTTTCCATTCTTAATTTTTCACCCTTTAATAAAGTTTTTGTATATTCTTTCATTTCCTTTTCCTCCTATTATTTATAACTTAAACTATTAAAAATTTTTTCAATACGAGCCATATTTTCAGGGCTTGTATCAATGGTATGTTTAACCATTGTAGTTATTACTAATTGCTTTTTTACAACTCTTATTCTATGGTATTTTTGACTGTTTTCTGTAACTTGTAGTTCTAGTCCACCATAGCTTTCAAAATGAGTAAATTCAATGTTATTTTTATTTAAAATAACTTCAGCGTTTTTTAATGTTTTAACGCCATTTAATAATTCGTTAAGTAGTTCTTTCATAATACTACGCTCCTTTCATTAACCATTATACCATTTCTAAATATGGTGTCAACAATTTTTTTACTTTTTTTATAAAATAATTATTTTTTTATTTACAGCAGGTTGCATGATGATGTATTCAGATAGGCACGGTTATAATACTGTAGTAGCAGGCGATTCTGGTTGCTCTAGTAGTTCCACACTTCTGATGATTCCTGATGAGTGGCGAATCATTCAGGGGTTGGCACGGTTATAATATATAATAAAAAAATCCTGATTTCAGGATTTAATTATTACCGAAATATTTTTCAGTTTTTGTAAAGCCATTTTGTATTAACTCGTTCTTGATTCGCTCCATTTCTTTTTTCTTAACCCATACGTCTATGAATGATGAGTTATTGCAAAAGTAGCCTTGTTCATATTGTTTTGTTTCGTAACATACCACAAGTTTATAATGGTAGCCATTAACTTTTTTAATACCATAAGTTATTTTTTTCATATTATTTTACCTCCTTGCTTTCATTTCCTATAAACTCCAACCAAAAGTCTTTAGTGTCTCTCATAATAGCTTCATATTCCTTTGTAGCTTCTTCAAATGCTGGTAAAGTGTTATAACTGTCTACTATTTCGTCTTCAAAATATTCTTTGTCGCAATAGTCCTTTTCAAGTTTATAGAATGTATAATTGATTTCTTTTTTTTCTTCCATTAGCTTAATAAGTTCTTTTTTGATTTCTCTCATTCTTTTAGTTAGTTCTTCGATTTTGTTTAAGTCTTCAGCGTTTACCATTTCTTTAGTTCTTTTTACTACTCTTAATTCTTCCATTGTTTTTTTCTCCTTTTCTTAACCTTACAAGTATATTATACACCCTTATATAACATATTGCAATAGCCAAATATAAAAAGTTTATAAAATCGTAAAAAATTTTTTTAATGGCTTTCTTACTTCACAATTGTTTCGGCTCATGTCCAAATACAGCATGTGTCATGATTCAGCACGGTATTATATCCAAAAGAAAAACCTGATTCTTCATCAGGTCTTACTTGTTCATATGTTTCTTCATGTCCTCTCTAATAAGTTGCTTAATATATGTAGCTTTTCTTTTACCATTAAGCCATTCAATTAAATCAGCTTCAGTCTTGTTGTTTAATTGAATATATAGTCTTGGCGACTTTTTATTATACTCTCTGATATATATTAACTTATTATGGTAAGCTTGGCTTTCCTTTGATATTGCCATTGTCCATTCCTCCTTTCTGTATATTAGTATATAACAATATATAAACTTTGTCAATTTTTTTAAAAAATAATTTACACCATCATACAAATGATGTATAATTTAAATGGTTGGTAAGATAGTTTTTGCTCATTGATTACAACCTTCCTTTCTGAGATACCAGTCGTTTTTGCTGCGACTGGTTTTTTTGTTGCTCAGATTAGCACGGTAATATAGGATATAAAAAATATCGGATTTTGCTCCGATTTTTTTATTAGGATTTTTATTTCTCCTCCTTATAATATTTATTAGCCCATTCGTCGTCTAATAAATTTAATGCTTCATAATAACCGCTTATTCTGCCTTTTAAATAATTAGCTTTAATTAGTCCATTAGTTGTTAGACTACGGCTTAAAGTTGTATATTTAGGGTTTCTTTTAATGGAGTCAAGCATTTTGTTGCAGTCCTCATAATGCTTAATTAGTTCCTTTATAATTTCTTCTCTAGTCATATTACAAAACCTCCTTATAATTTCTTAATGACTTATTAAGTCTTCTTAATACCTTTAAAAATTTCTTTGCGTCTCTCTTGCTCATATGAGATACCATTCCTTTCTTAACCTTACAAGTATATTATACACCCCTATATATTTTTATGTCAACAATTATTTTATAAAATTTTTTTATTAAGTTTAATTTTTTTTCTGAGCATGATTTTGTATCCTGATACATATATAGGGCACGGTATATAGGAACAGTAGCGATACTACATCTGGTAACACTTGATGTCTGATGATTCTGATTCAACAGCTACATCGCCTGATGTAACAGTCTGTTTTGGCACGGTCACATATCCTGTAAATAAATTGTGGATATAAAAAAAGACTAGCTGATTAGCTAGTCCTAGAAATTAAATTCTTTGTCCTTAATTTCTCTTTTTATTCTACCAATGGTATTTTTATTAAGTTTGATTTCTTCGTTCCATTTAGCGTTAATTATTTCGCTTTGAGATAGTAGATTATTGACACATTCAATATACAAGCAAACTTCAAATTTTTCTGGCTCTTCAAATGGATTTATAACCATTCCAAGATTTGTTTTCATATATTCGAATACTTCGCTGCATAACTCGAAATTTTCTTTGATAGTTTCGATGGCTGCATAAGTTGAACAATGAACGCTTCCATTAACATTGATTTCTTCAGTTAATAAGTAGCCAAGGTCACAAGCATAAACTTTTTGTCCTTCATAAGCTTCTAGTTGGTCGTTGATAAAATTTTTAATAGTCTCTAACATAATTTCTTTTCCTCCTATATGTTATATTTTCTAAGACACCTATATTATATAACGTTATATATTTTGTTTCAAGCCCCAAAATGTAAAAAAAATAAAAAATTTTTTCAGGTGATGTCTGATTCTGTATCCTGTTTGGCACGGCATATGATTCATGAAGCTTATCCCAGATTACTTGTAGTTCATCTGATTCTGATTCA
>JAJBWD010000109.1:0-4099 GCA_032907345.1 Bacillota bacterium
ATGGATGATAGTTTAACTTATGGACATGGAGTTCAATTAAAATCCTGCTGGGCAGAACTTTTAAGTTTACATTTTACGATTATGATATTAATTTAGTTTGACTCCGCCCTAAGGGTGGAGTTTATAATATAATAAAGGAGGACACAGTGGATAACCAAATTAAAATCAGCGATTTCGTTAAATTGACCGGAAGCACATTAAAAACTGTTTTATATTATCATAAAATTGGTTTGTTAAAAGAACCAAAACGTTCATCAAGCGGCTATCGTTTGTATGGAGCAGAAGAACTTTCCCGCATGAGAATGATCAGGCACTTAAAAAGCTTAGGACTGGATTTGAAACAAATAGCAGAAATATTAGGAAATACACAGGAACAGATTAAATTAAGTGAAGTGTTAAAATCATTGCAGGCTGATCTTTTAAAGGAGAAAAAGTGTATCGAAGAACAATTATCCAAAATTGAAGTATTGCTGAAGCAGCAAACAGCACTTCTTGAAAAAGCTTCCTTTGGATCTGAAGCATTTAAAATGGTTACAGACATATTAGAATCTGATCAAGTTGGAAAATATTCTCCTGAACTTTTTGAACAACAGCGTAATATTTTTGGTATTATAGAAAACTTTCAATGGGGAAAGGATTACAAGGATAATTTTAGAGCAATAGCAGAATATTTTAAATTACACCCTGAGCAATATCAAATAGCTTTAGAGTTTGGTAAACGTCTCGCCAGACTAAAAGAAACTCCTGAAGAAGATCCGGAAGTTGAAACTTTAGCCAGGGAAGGTGCAGAATTTATAAAGAGCATACCTTTTTTGAAGGAGATGTTATATGAAAAGTCTGGATTTGGAATAACCTATGAAAATTTATTTAATGATATGGCAAAGGGTGTTCTTTCACCAGCTCAAATGAAACATAAACAGCTTATCCAAAAATATCTAAACTATAGACCATAAACATATTAAAGGAGGTAATGCCAATGGAAAATAACGTTAATAAATCAAAGACGAAGTTGTACATAGTTCCAGTAATCCTTATGATAATTATGTGGGTTTTTTTATTTCTTCCGGCAGGAACAATTAAATTTTGGGAAGCCTGGATATTATGGTTAGGATTTTCCTTAATAACTTTTTTTATTACAGTATATTTTGCAAAAAAGAATCCTGAACTTTTATCAAGGAGAACAAAAGTTAAGGAAAAAGAGTCTTCTAAAAAAGCTCCTGTATTTTTCAAACTATATTATTTAGGTTTTATTTTGCCTGGTATTGATTTTCGTTTTAGCTGGTCCAATGAACCGGTTTGGCTGGTAATTGTATCAAACCTTCTTGTTTTTGGAGCATACATTTTTATATTCTTTGTTTTCAAGGAAAATGCTTATGCTTCAACTGTTATTCAAGTAGAGAATGAACAGCATGTCATTACAACTGGTCCTTACACAATAATTCGGCATCCAATGTACTTAGGACTGGTAATAATATCATTGTTTATTCCACTGGCACTTGGCTCTTATTTTGCACTAATACCTATGCTTTTCATAATACCTATAACTATATTCAGAATAAAGAATGAAGAAGAAATTCTTTTAAGAGATCTTAATGGATATAAGGATTATTGCTTAAAAACACCATATAGACTTATTCCTTTAATTTGGTAAATAAATCAATTCTAATTTGTTAATATAAAAGGTATGTTAATTTCATTTAGCATACCTTTTTACATTTAATTATTTAGGCATAAGTGAAAATTACCAGAAGATTGTGTCATAAACCTAAATAAGAAATATCTTCTCTATTTTGCTGCGATCATAATCAAGTATCCATGTGTTGAATTTTTGATAAATTGGAATTAATGTATTCTTATCATAGGCAGCAATATCAAGTCCTCTATCATCATACAGATGCAGCATAACATGGTTTTCAATATCAAATAAGTATATAGACGAAATAAAGTCCTCCGAGCCGCCTAAATCACCAAGAATAATTTCACGAAATACTTTATCCATTGGAATTTTTGATTTCTTCAAATCCCAATATAATTGAGTTTGCTTTATAATATCATCATCAATACCTATATCCTGTAAAAATTCTTCCTGTGGCAAAATTGGTATAATCTTTTTTGAAAAGAGAATTTCAAAATTAATCTTATCTTCTTGGCTTTGTGGGTACACTTCCCACATTAATAACGCTGGAGATTTTATTCCATTATTGTATATGGCCATAACACGACTCAAAGCATTTTCAACATATTCTTTTCGCACAGTCATATCTTTGTTATATACATCTCCAACACCTATTTCAAAACGAATACCATATTGGCAGTTATAAAATATAGGATGTTTAAGAGAGTTTAATTCCAAAAGTTTTAATTCCTTTTGCATTTGTTCTTTAAGCAATTTGTTTACCTCCATTAAAATAATCACCCATTCTTGCTTAAAAATAAAGGCTATGTCACAACTAATAGTTGATTTTTTGCACTTTTTAAAGGGAATCCATTTTAGACCCCCTTAATACGTATTTTTTGAAAATGACGATAAAAATCATACTATCTTCTTTCTAATGTAACATTATTTTTTCATGATGGTCACTATTTTGCTTGGCTTGAAATAGGTAGCATGGTCTCTTTCCACTCACCATCTAAATTCCCCCAGCAGTTACCTGTTTGTCTATCGAATATTATATAATAATTTCCTGATACTTGTACGTACTCATAACGATTTGAATTCTGTGCCTGCGTAAGCAATTTAGTTTCATTATTTCTATTACTTTTTAATGATTGAGAAATGAACCAAGAACTTAAAACTATGCATAAACCTAAAAAAATAATTGAAAAAACACAAAGATTTTTTTTCAAAATAATATCCCCCTCTCTATAATTTTGATATAAACTGTTTCATCATAGATTACAATTCCTAATTCATTATACCATAATTATACAGTATAATTTCCAATATGTTACCAAATATAATAATAAATTTTGCTTTAATATTAACCCAATAAAGGTATTGCAGGTCTACTGGATAACTCTTTACACCTAACTGTCGTTGGTGTTGCTATTGCTGTTCTTAAAAGAGCGTTTACTTTATCCTGTATTGAGCCACCTTTTACATTCGCCAAACTGTTCCATAGAAGATAATTATTCAGATACTTTGTTGAAACCCCATTAAAGTAATCTATAAATTTTTTCAGTTTGCTATGGAATGAATTTATGTGCTGAATATTGTAAATGCCTTTTTTAGTTTTACCTGTCTTTAACTGTACAAGATTTATATTGTTACTGTTTGCAAACCTTACATAAGAGTTCATTTTATCAGTACAAAGTGTAGAATCAGGCATGATTTTACCGTCATAAACCGAGTGTAAATCTTTAGTCTTAATCCTTCCTAATGTAGCAATCTTACTTACAGAATGACCTATTCTATCAACTGCACAAGGTACACAAACCTGTTCATACGATAATCCTCTCGTATGTGTGGACTTACCCCTTTTATGAACTTCGGTTATGTTATATTATTCCATTTAAATGAAGACAATACCAAGTATTAATCACAAATGCTGCACATGTTACTAAAATTATTCCTAAAATTGTTGGAACAGTTATTGGAGTAGAACGCTTTTTAATCACGTAAAGTATAATACCATCATTTAAAGCAATGACCAATACACCTCTGATTATTAGCTTTATAAAATCCTCATTAACATCAAACCTCTCTTTGACAAAAGATTTATTTTAAAAATAGTATATATTATCTTGTTTTTACTAGTAAAAATACGATTAATGAATCTTATAGGAATAATGTATAAGACCTTGATGGTTTTGGTGAACAGATTACGCATAAGACTCATCAAATAACGATTTTCTGTTTTTTATGTAATTGTAATTATAGTTATTTTTGACATTTCACCATTATAAATTTAAATGAAGGTTTATTTTCCATATTCTTATGCGGCTCAACAATTTCTGAAATTTCTATCAGTCCATATTTTTCAAATTCCTGTTTTATTGAGTCATCGTCATAAAAAAACATTTTTACTCCATACTTTGTCTCGAAATAGTCTTTACCTAATTGTTTACCCTTTCCATACATTGGGGCTTCTTTTGAAAT
>JAJBWD010000110.1:0-5393 GCA_032907345.1 Bacillota bacterium
CTCCGGAAAAATTTAAAGAGATTTATAAAAATAGAGATAAGAATTCAGGAATTGATAACATAAATATAACAATAATGGATAATCAAAAATATTCCTCTGAGGATTACATTAAATTAAGAAATAAGAATGTTAAATCAATAAATATAAATGAAGATACAGTATGGACTATGGATAAAAGCCCATATTATGTATGTGGTGAAGTTAAGGTTAATAAAGGGGCTGCCTTAACAATTGAAGAAGGAGTAAAAATATACTTCGTAAAAACTGCTGTTTATAAAGACAGAAGCGGAATTCTTGTAGATGGAAATTTAATAATAAATGGGACCAGTGCAAATAAGGTTACTATGGAACCCCTTGATGCAGCATCACCTTCTGGTTCATGGAAAGGTATTTATGTAACTGAAAATGGGAATGTAACAATAAATAATACCATAATAGACAGGGCTGGAAGCTGGACTTCAGCCGGCATATATTCAATGGGGACCTTGACAATAAAAGACAGTACTATATCAAATATATCAGGTAATGGTGTTACTTCATTTTCTGATACAGATATAGTAAATACTAATTTTGCAGATAATTCCGGTTATGGAATAGATGTTTATGACAATTGTAAAAATAATAATATAAAGATTTTAAGTAATAATTTCAGCGGTAATGATTGTACCTGCAGATTAGTATTTAGAAAAGCATACAGCCCTTCCTTTAATATTGGCGGGAATACAGCTGCCGGAAATAATATAAACGCATTTAAAATGTATGGAGACATAAATGGTAATATGAATTTTACAAGCCCGGGAAATAACATTCCTTATGTCATAGTAAGGAGAAATAATATTGATGGAACCCCGGATTTCTTTACTGTAGATGAAAATGCATCAGTTTCCTTTAATAATTCAGTTGTAAAAGTAGAGGATACTGAAGAAAATAATAATATAAAAAATAAAATTCAAGTTTATGGGACTATAAATTTGAATGGAACAGCTTCAGAACATACTGTATTAACATCAGCTAATGATCATTCTGTCTGCGGGGATAGTTTAAATCAAGGCTCGCTGATAACTCCGGCAATTAATGATTGGGAAGGTATCTATGTTGACAGCAAAGGTACTATAAATGCAGATTATGCAGATGTAGCTTATGCAAAATATGCAATAGTATCTGCTAATGATTCAAATATAAAAAATTCTTCCTTTAAAAATTGTATGGCAGGAGTTTATACAGAAAAGAATCTAATAATTAATGATTGTGCTTTTGATAATTTATATGCCTATGGTTTTTGCAGCTATTTGAGAACTAAAGATGCTGCCATAGATGTTAAAAATAATGTTTTTTCTAATATAGATGGGTATGTTGGGAAAATGATTTTTTCAAATTCCGGCAGTATCAATACGGATATCTCCGGTAATCAGGCTTATAATAATAAATTCAGCGGAGTTGAGCTATCAGGGAAATTCAGCAGCAATACTAATATAACATCTTTTGGAAATAATATACCTTATATAACATCTAATATTACTATTTTCAAAAATGTAAATTTCAATATTGGCCCAGGAACAATGTTTAAAATAAATACTGGTAAATTATTCGGAGAAAAATCTTCAATAATTTGTTATGGAAACTTAAAAGCAAATGGCAGTTCTGAAGCACAAGTAATATTTACTTCATTAAAGGATGACAGCTATGGAGGAGACACAAACGGGGATGGTAATTTAACCGCTGCAGCACCTGGAGACTGGGGGAGTATTTCACTTCTATGCGATAAAAATGAAGAAGTGTCAAATGATTTTGAAAATGTTGCTGTTTCATATGGCGGAGATAGTAATAGGGGCTATGAAATAGGAGGAAGCGGACCGTTAATTATCAATAATTCAATCATAAAAAACAGCAGTGAAAATGGAATTTTAACCTCTGGCAGATTAGTACTTCAAAGCTCAACAATTCAAGATAATTTAAAAACAGGATTAAATATTATAAATATTGATGGTTTTAAGGCAGATATAAATAATAATACATTTAAGGATAATCATAGTTATGCAGCTTTTGCAAATTTTCAAAGTTTAACTGATGAACTTAAATGTATGAATAATTCAGCAGCAGGCAATTATATTAATGGTTTTGGCCTGGAGGGCAGCATATCTGGGAATATAACCCTAGGACCAGTGGGCATAGATTTTCCTTATGTTATACCTGATTTACTAAATGTAGCTAAAGACAGCAGTTTAACTTTAAATCAGGGGACAACTACGAAATTGAATAGTACTGCAGATTTTAATATTTATGGTAAATTATACTGCAATGGTATTGAATCAGAAAAAGTAATATTCACTTCATTAAAAGATGATAAATATGGGGGAGATACAAATAATAATAGTGATGGCTCAGGGCCAGCAAAAGGTGATTGGATTGGCATAGATTATAAGGGTGGAAGTGAGGCTATCTTTAATTATTCCGGTTCCTATTATGCAGCAAAAAATATTAATTTAGAAAAAGTAACTCATTTAAAAGTTTATAATGAAGGAAATTCTAAAGTTGGTGTATCTGAAGGTAAATCCATATTTACCAGACCAGCTGATAATGGGACAAGGATCTCCCTTTATGATTTTAATCTCCATAATGATATTCTAATTGATGATGATAATGGTTTAAGTAAAGGAAAACCTGTAATTAAAGGAAATTATGCTGCATGGATTGAGGGCAGCTCAGTTATAAAAATATATGATATAACTAAGGCTTCTATAATCAAAAGTATTGATGCTCCTAATGTTAGGGATATTTATTTAAATGATGATTATATATTATGGACAGAGCCTGGAAAACTTGATTTTATTAATATAATTACAGGGACAGGCAATAAAAGTATTACAGATACATTAGTTGTAGATGATTCTGTAAAGCCTGTTATTACCTCCAGGTATCTCATCTATAAAAGCACAGATGATACTATGCGCAAAATTGATTTGGACACTGGAATGGAATATTACATGCTGGGTAAATATAATTTTATTAACAATATGGACACATATGGAAGTGAACTGGCTTTTTCAGGAAGAGAAACATTAGCATCTGATAATTCAGATATATCAGTAGCAGATTTAGATACCTGGAAGATGAAAAATGTATCCTTTAGTTATGGTATATCTAATAGTGCACCTTCTCTGGACAAGGATAATATAGCATATGTAATAGCAAGTGATGAGACTAAGGACCTAGTTATAGCTAATTCATCTTATTTAGATAATACTCCCACAGTTCTGGCTTTAGGTTATAATTTTTATGATAAGGATTTAAGCGGGTCAAATTTAGCATTTACAAGTGATGGATTGGTTTATAATTTAAATACAAATCTAAATTCCTTAAATAATGAATTTGTATCGGAAACTGCTGATATTGCTGATGGATATAAAAGAGAGATGGAATTTGGCACTGATTTTAAAGCAGGCATTGGTTTGGAAGCTGGTACAGAAGGTGTGGCAGTAGATACTAAAAGCAGCATAAGCTTTAATAATGACAGCAGTGCTAAGTTATCTTTAATAATAGATAAGGATAAGCTGAACAATACATTAAGTATTGGAGTTGGAAGAGAAAAAATAGAAGAATATAATGTTAAGGGAGAATTTAGTGCAGGATTATTAAACGATGATAATTTTATAGGTGATTATACAAACATAGTATCATCCTCTGCTAGTGTTTCTGATGGAAGATTGGTTAGAGGAAGAGATGAGTACCATTATATTTATAACGATCATGAATCTTATAATAAAATAGGCGGATTAATACTTGCGGGAATGTTAAAAAATAATGTAAATCCTGGATATCCTAGCACCTACATTAATCATATAATAGCTAATTATATTGAGGGAGTTTCTGGGGTGAATGATAATCCTTTAAGTTATTCAAAAAGCGGAGGAGTAGGCATTACTTTAGCTGCTGAAGGAAATTTATCCATTGTCCAAGCTGAACTAAATGCACAAGGAGTTGCAGAAACTAGTAAAGAATACAATAAGGATAAATCTACAGATTATTATAATTCTTTAGAGATAGAAATGTCTGGAAGTATAAGCTTGGCACCTGAAATTAAACCAAAGAATTGTTCCATAGAAATAGAGGGATTTATGCCTGAGGACATTGAATATCTTAAATATTTCCAGAAAATACCCTCTATCGTACTGGCAGAAAGAAGCTGCAAATTGTTTTATAAAGCAAAGTATAATAAGGAAACGAATACTTTAGTAATAATTATAAGAAATGAGTCAGATGATGAAAATGGATATTTTAAGACATATACGTATACTTTAAGAGGATTAGATGTTAATACAAGTGATTTTCAGAATTTAATAGATTTAAATAATAATAGTACAGGCTCTGGCTTTTCTTGGACAGAAATCAGTAACATTAGTGATAAAATGAATTCTGTAGTTCAATTATTAAAACAATCTCTTGATATAGAATATGAAGTAGAATTGACAAAAAAAATCACTGATAAAACACTTAATATAAAAGTTTCCACTGACAAACTGCCTTTTGTTGGCATTTTGCCCAAAGTTGACATTGGGGTTGGCGGCTCATATGATGAAAATATAAAAGTAGTTATTGATAGAGGAAAATTAAGTAACGGGCAATTAATCAGTGATAAACAAAGTATATATTTTGTACCTATAAAAGAAGAGGGATTAATAGAGACTATTAAAAATGTATTTGCAGGTATAGCAACTGAAATATCTCCTCAATATGTAAATTTTGAAAATGGAGAAGCTGTTTTTTCAAAGGATGGAAATACAGCTGCAGTATCTGCACCGGTTAATTATAGTAATGCTTCCTTCATAAGTGTACCTCTTAATTATGAACAAAGCCAAGTTGAAAAGGTAGTCATAGATTCTAACCAGGAAGTTTTGCAAAGAGGTATTTTCTTGAAGTTATTCGACAATAATGGTGAGGTTGTAAATGACATTACTGGAACTGTACTAAAATTAAATATTGATACTGCGAAATTAGGAACTACACCAATAGATAATTGTGTTATATATGAATTTGACGAAATATCTGGAAAGTGGATAAAACGAGGAGGCAGAGTTGATAAGACTAACCATACAATATCCATGGATTTAGATCATAATGGCCAGTATGCTGTTGGAATTGATAAGAGTCAGCCATTAATTATGTGGAAGGTTAATAATACTGATTTCTTTGGTGGACAGGTTAGTAATGATTCCACGATGATGGTTATAATTCAGGATAGCGATATTACTGGTAATACTAATATAAATATTCAATTAACTAACAGCAAGGGAGAAAATGTACCCTTCATACCCTCTATAAATTATAATGAAGGCGGATGTGAGTTTCAAGTTCCTCTGACCTGGAATGCCATCTCTATCTCCAATAGCAATGAC
>JAJBWD010000111.1:0-3286 GCA_032907345.1 Bacillota bacterium
GAGAATCTATTCTATATACCTTACCTTGGGTACCTTCGCCTATAAACTCTAAATCTTTTATATTTATATCAGGACTTAGCTTAATGTTAATCACCTGCTGCAAAAATAATTACAATATCAATATATGCAGAAAAATATATTATCGTAACATTTAAATTTGAATATCCACAAGGAGAAAATGTGTACCTGAAATTTTGATAAAGCATGATATAATTAGATATAAATGATATAGAGTTAAGAGTGCATAATAAGCATCAATTATAATTAATACTAATGGAGAAAAATCAGTATGTCTATTAATAAAACTTATAACATAAGAAAACGCATAGAGAATGTTGCCATATTTTTATTAATTATTTCAGGAATAGCTAATGTTATTTTGTCAATGCCCAGGATTCCGGCCCATTTAAATAAATTCATGATTTATTCCTCAGACATTATGATACCAAATATGCAGATTTATTGGCTGCTTAGAAGAATTGTTGGTTTTATATTGATTTTTGTATCTTCCCGGTTGTACAAAAGAATGCGGTCTGCATGGCTGATTACAATTATTGCACTATCAGTATCAATAACTATGCATTTTACAAGGGTTCATATTTTTTTCAGAAGTATGGTATATATAGAAATATTTATACTTGTAATATTATTTGTGTTTCAATATGATTTCAGGCGCAAAACAGATACCATGTCTGTAAAGAGAGCAGTGGTTCTGTTTATAGGATCAGTTATATTGATACTTGTGACCTCTTCACTAGGATTTTTGAATTTAAAAGAACATTATAAAGGATTAAAGGGATTTGCTGATAGCTTTCTGCAATCCATAAAGCTATTATTTTTTATGGAAACTTCGGCATTTGCCACAACCAGGCTTGGTATGATTTATGCAGATATAACTGTATTATTTAATTGGATTTTTATTATTGCTGCACTGCTGCTTATATTAAAGCCTATAATGTATAACCCAATTATAACTAAACATGACAAGGAAAAAATGTTTCATATTGTAAACAAGTATGGACAGAACCCTATGTCTTATCTGGCTTTAGAAAATGATAAAAAATATTTTTTTGGAGTAATAAGCAGTGGTGCTGTTGCCTATGCAGTTGTCATGGATACTGTTGTAGTCTGTGGGGATATTATATGTTCAGATGATGATGCTGTGATTTTTATTTCAGAGTTTATGGGATTTTGCAGAGAAAACAATTATAGTATATTATTTCTTAATGTAACTAAAAAGTTTCTTGATTTATACAATTCAATGGGATTTGAGAGCATAAAATACGGTGAGGATGCATGTTTTCAATTGTCAGATTACAGTCTTGCCGGTGGCAGGGCAGCAAAGGTGAGGGCTGCCATTAATCATGCAAATAAGGCAGGCATTACGGTTTCAGAATATAAACCAACGGAGCATAAAAATATTGAAACAGAAAGGGAAATCAGGGAAATATCAAATGAATGGCTTACATCAAAAAAAATTGGAGAGCTTTCCTTCATGCTTGGCGGGATAGGACTTGCTGAGCCCTATGACAGACGATTTTTCACAGCATATGATGCAATGGGGAAAATGCTTGGTTTTGTTGTATTTGTGCCTTATGACGGGAAAAAGGCTTATCTTGCTGATGTGACACGAAGGCGTAAAGATGCACCCCAGGGTGTTATAGAAAAATTGATTTATGACGGCTTTATGGCGTTAAAGGAAGAAGGAGTTGTTTGGGGAAATATGGGGTTGATACCATTGGGCAATGTGCGTGAGGACGGTATTCCTGCCAAGGTACCTACCAGGCTTTTTGAATATGTATACGAAAATCTGAATTATATTTATGGATTTAAGCAGTTGAAACATGCTAAAGAGAAATATGGGCCTACAGAATGGCAGCCAAGATTTATTGCATATTATCCCAAAATGTTTACTCCTCAACTGGCTTATGCCATTGTAAAGGTACAAAATCCTAAAGGAATAGCGGACTACATCCGTATTATGCTGAAAAATATACGAGGTCCTGTTAAACCAGCCTGAAAGGGATACGGCAGGTATGGTTCCATAGGGCATTACTGCTGCTATATTTTGTTTTTATACGTTTAATTATCAATATTTTTTTATCACTGCTTATAATACAAAACACTTATAATTAAAAAAATCTTTTCATTTAACATAGCCCCCTTCTAAACTTTCATCTAAATCAGTTGCTGCTGAAAAAATAACTCATCTTCACTATGCATAAAGCAATATTTTATTTGCTTTTCTTTACAAAATTAGTATTGTATACTATAATGAAACTGATAATCATTATCAATGTTTCTATAGTTTAAATAAAAACATCTAAGGGGTTGAAAATAATTGTTCTTAATTAAAAATGATTTAAGCAAACAACATAATCCAAAATTAATGGCACTTGACTTTGTAAAATATATTGGCCCCGGATTCTTGGTGACCATAGGTTTTATTGACCCGGGGAACTGGGGCGTAAATGTTGCTGCAGGATCTCAATTTGGATATTCTATAATTTGGGTTATAACATTTGCTACCATTATGCTCATAATGCTTCAGCATAATGCAGCACATCTTGGTATTGTAACTGGATATTGCCTTTCGGAAGCTGCAGCTATTTATTTAAAATCCTGGCTGAGTAAAATAGTTCTTTTTTCTGCTATGATTGCTGCTATTGCCACAGCACTTGCAGAAATATTAGGCAGTGCGGTTGCTCTGAATATGCTTTTTAGGCTCCCTTTAATAGTTGGAATGGTTATTATTTCATTATTTATTGTAATAATGCTTCTTACAAATTCATATAAAAAAATTGAAAAATGGATAATTGGATTCGTTTCCCTTATTGGCTTATCATTTATAATAGAATTATGTTTCGTTCATGTTCACTGGTACGCTGCTCTTACAGGCTGTGTATTACCTAATATTCCCAATGGTTCTATGCTTACCATAATGAGCGTCTTGGGTGCAGTTGTTATGCCGAGTAATTTATTCCTTCATTCAGAAGTTATCCAAAGCAGACAGTGGCATTTGGAAAATGAGAAGATTATAGAAAAGCAATTAAAATATGAGTTCTTAGATACCACACTTTCCATGGTGGTTGGCTGGGCTATAAATAGTGCTATGATAATTATTGCAGCAGCTACCTTTTTTACAAAAAGGGTACCTGTTTCTGAACTATCTCAGGCACATGATATGTTGGAGCCTATGCTTGGAAATTTTGCTTCTGCAATATTTGCTATAGCTTTATTATTATCCGGCATTGCTTCCTGCATTACTGTTGGAATGGCAGGGGGA
>JAJBWD010000112.1:0-3652 GCA_032907345.1 Bacillota bacterium
CTTAAGTTACTTTTCCTTTTCATAGCATTTTACTTTACAATATTATATATTAAGGAATTTTTTTTGTCAATTTATTTAAACAATTTGAATTGTTTGAATTGTTAATTTTTGTGTTATGTGGTATATTTAATATTATCAAAATTTAGCAGGGGGATGATTATTATAAAGAAAATTATTTCAATTATATTAGCTTTTATGTTATCCTTAATGATTTTTGGATGCGGGAAAAGTAAAGCAGTACAAACAGATACGAAAGTAGATAATAAGGAAACTAATGAACCTGCAAAAGAAGAACCAAAATATTATGCTATGTTTACAGGGGAAGAAGTTACAGAAGAAGACTCAAAAAATGTTCCCTATTTTGTTATTATAGAAAATCTAAAAGCTGCCAGACCACAGTCAGGTCTTACCTCCGCAGATATAGTTTATGAAACTATGGCAGAGGGCGGTATCCCCAGATTTATAGCACTCTTTCAAAGCAAAAAAACAGATAAAATTGGACCTGTAAGAAGCGCCAGACCTTACTTTTTAGATATTGCAAAGGAATACAATCTTCCTTTTGGGCACTGCGGCGGAAGCGCAGAGGCTATAAACAGAATTCAAAATGAAGGTCTTATGAGCTTAAACGAGTTTGCCTACTCCGGAACTTACTGGAGGGACAAGGCAAGAAAGGCTCCTCATAACCTTTATACCTCATCAGAAAAAATGATTACTACCGTTACGGATAAAGGTTACACATCTGAGCCTCTGGTTAAATTAACCTTTGACAAGGATTATTGGGATACTCAGACGGGTACACCGGCTTTAAATATCAATATGAAGCTAAGCTCGTATTACAGCACAAGCTACGAGTATAAAGACGGCAAATATTATAAGTACATGGATGGAAAGCCAAGCCTTGATAAAGAAACAAATAATCAGATTGCTGTTACTAACCTGATAATTCAAAAAACCTCCATTAATCTTCAAAAAGACAACATTCATCTGACAATAAAACTGATTGGTAAGGGAACAGGTTATTTCATAAGTAATGGCAAAGCAATAGAAATTACCTGGGAAAGATCTTCAATTAATTCACAGACTGTAATAAAAGACAGCCAGGGAAATGTGGTTCCATTTAACATAGGAAATACCTGGTGGAATATAATAAGTACATCAAATACAGTTTCTATAAAATAGTTGACTTTTCTGAAAAATATAATATAATATAAGTAAAGAATTCATAGTAAAATACTCTGATATACGATGATAAAGGAAAGTAGCATAAATGGAATTTACAGAGAGAGATTCTCTTGGTGAAATGAATCTTATCGGAAGCTTATGTGAAGTGCCCTTTTGAGTTATGCACCGAAATTAAGTAGGCTGCACCGGTATTGCCCGTTATAGCAATAAGGTATGTATGTACTTGATGTTTTAGGGTGGATTATAAGCATTGTCTCTATGGCAGTGCTTTTTATTTATATCAAAATAGAGAAAGGATGATATTATGATTTACAAAAGTGCAACAGAATTGATCGGAAATACACCAATAATTAAATTAAATAGTTTCAGTACTCACGCTGATATGTATATAAAACTGGAGAAATTTAATATCGGCGGAAGTATAAAAGACAGACCTGCTCTTAATATGATAGAAATTGCTGAAAAAAATGGAATATTAAAAGAAGGCAGCATAATAGTTGAACCTACCTCTGGAAATATGGGTATAGCCTTATCTCTGATCGGTGCATTAAAAGGCTATAAAGTAATCATAATTATGCCGGATACCATGACAGTGGAAAGGCGAAATGCCATGACGGCCTATGGAGCAGAGCTTGTTTTAACTGATGGAGAAAAAGGAATGAAGGGAGCCATAGATAAAGCAAAAGAGCTGGCCCTTAATAATCCTAACTACGTTATACTGGACCAATTTGAAAATATTAATAATTCAATGTCTCATTATAAAACCACCGGTAAAGAAATAATGGATGATATACCGGACATTGATGCCTTTATAGCAGGAGTTGGGACCTCCGGAACATTGTCCGGCATTGGGAAGTATCTTAAGGAAAAAAGACCTGAAATTTTAGTTTTTGCCATGGAGCCTGAAAATTCCTCAGTATTGTCCGGAAATACCCCAATGATGCATAAAATTCAGGGTATAGGAGCTGGTTTTGTTCCTGACCTTTATGATAAAAATATTGTTGATGAAATAATTAGGGTAACTGATGAGGAAGCAATGAATTACACTAAGCTGCTTGCCAAAAATGAAGGACTTCTGCTTGGAATATCCTCAGGAGCAAATGTAGCGGCTGCAGTAAAAATAGCAAATAAATACCCGAAACTTAAGAAAATTGTTACAGTTGCCCCGGATGGCGGAGAAAAATATTTAAGTCTGCCCCTTTTCAAAGGAGAGGAATAAATGTTTAAAAATATTAGATATTATGTAAATAATGTAATGAAAAATGACCCGGCTGCAAAAAATTTTTTTGAGGTTATACTTCTATATCCTTCTGTTCATGCCATTGTATTTTATAGAATAAGCCACTTTTTATTCAAGGCAAAATTATTCTTTTTAGCCAGGTTTGTATCACAGCTTGCCAGATTTTTGACAGGCATAGAAATACATCCCGGAGCTAAAATAGGAAGAGGCTTATTTATAGATCACGGTATGGGTGTAGTTATAGGAGAAACCTGCGAAATAGGAAATGATGTTACAATGTATCAGGGTGTAACTCTGGGGGGAACCGGCAAGGATAAGGGCAAAAGACACCCAAATATTGAGGATAATGTAGTTATAGGAAGCGGAGCTAAAATTCTCGGACCAATAACAATCGGGAGTTCATCTAAAATTGGTGCAAATGCAGTTGTTTTAAGAGATGTCCCCAGTAATTCAACAGCAGTCGGAGTTCCTGCAAAAATAATAACTCAAAGTATCGCTCCTATCGTTAAGCTTAGAAAAGTCAAAATAAGTTGATAATATTTGGGATTGTAGTATAATTAACAAAGGATGGGAGATGATATTATGGATAATAAAGGTGTCCAAAATTTAGTAAGAAGCGGGCTTCTTTTAGCTATCGCTGTGGTAATAATATTTGCAGGAAAAAATGTTCCTACAATAAATCAGTTCCTTGCGGGACCGGGAGTCAATGCTGTTCTTTTACTGACAGCTTATATCTGCGGTACCTATTATGGAATAGGAGTAGGTCTATTAACACCGCTTGTTGCACTGCTTGTAGGGCAGCTGCCTTCAGCCTTAGGTCCATTTGTTCCTTTCATAATGATTGGAAATGCAATTTATGTTTTATTATTTGGTTTACTAAAGGATAAGGTTAAATTTGGTAAATATGTGGGTATGCTTTCAGGCTCGGTATTAAAATTCCTTTTCCTGTTTCTTTCAGCTAAAAAGCTGGTTACGCTTTTCAGCCTTAATATTCCAAAGAAGGCCCTTTCAAAGCTGGCTGTAATGATGGGAGTTCCACAGCTTATAACCGCTTTAATCGGAGGCATAATAGCAATAGCAATAATTGAAATATTAAAAGCAAGAAAAGTAATTGAATAGCAATCAAAAGGAGTTAAGATTATCTCTTAACTCCCTTTAGTTTTTTGTTATTATACATTCTGGTATCTGCCAAAATTAAAATTTCTTCTATGGTAAGCTTATCCTTGCTGC
>JAJBWD010000113.1:0-2902 GCA_032907345.1 Bacillota bacterium
AATTGTTTATGATGTAAGTAATGTACCGGCCTGGGGCGGTGGAACTCATTTTGGATATACAGCAGGAAAGGATTTAACCGGAGAATTTAATGCCTGTCATAAAAAGGACATACTGGACAATATTCCAAAGGTAGGGATACTGATAAAGTAAGGAGTTGTTATGGATAGTATTACAGAAAAAATGTTTAGTGATGCTAAAGATATAATAGAAAAAAACAGTGAAAAAAAGTTAAAAGGAATTTGGCTTGAAGCCTCAGGCTGCTCGGGAAACATAATATCATTTTTAAACTGTGAAAACCCGGATCTTATGTACGCCTTGACAAGCCTTATGGATTTAAAATACAGTAATACTCTTATGGCAGATGAAGGAGAAGCAGCTTATGAAAAATTTCTTTTAACATTGAATGATGATTTTGTTTTAATTGTAGACGGAGCCATTTCTACAATAGAGGACGGCAGATATAATATAATTGCAAATTACAATGGAAAGAGAATAACAGCATTAGAAGCTGCGTTACTTGCCGGAGAAAAGGCTAAATATATTATTGCTGCCGGTATCTGTGCTTCCTTTGGTGGAATATCTGCGGCATCTCCAAATCCATCCGGTTCTAAAAGTATATCAGAGGTTTTAAAAAGAGCTGTAATAAATTTACCGGGATGTCCCTGTCATCCTGATTGGATAATAGGGGTACTGGCACATATTGTTGATTTTGGCAGTATACCGGACTTAGATGAACTCAATAGACCGGTTATGATTTATGGGAGTACCATTCATGATAATTGCACAAGAAGAGGATATTTCGAAAAAAAGATATTTGCAAAAAAGTTAGGTGAGAAAGGCTGCATGTTTAAGCTTGGCTGCAGAGGACCGGTTACTAAAGCTGATTGCCCAAGAAGAAAATGGAACGGGTATGTAAACTGGCCTATAGGAAATAATACTCCCTGTATTGGCTGCGCCCAGCCAAACTTTCCTGATAAAATGGAACCTTTCGTCAGGTACTAGGAGGCAATATGAGTAAAAGTATAATTATAGATCCAGTAACAAGAATCAGCGGCTTTTTAGAGATAACTGCAAATATAGAGAAAAATGAAGTAACAGATGTTGAAACCTCAGGACTTTTATATAGGGGATTTGAAAAAATACTGGAAAAAAGACCGCCGCTGGATGCTGTTTTCCTCACAGAAAGAATTTGCGGAATATGCTCAGCTGCTCATTCTATTGCATCATCTATGGCAATTGAAAACGCTATTAACCTAAAAGTTGATATAAATGATATGTATTTAAGAGATATCATCCATGGCTTTGAATTTATTCAAAACCATTTAAGACAATTCTATTTATTCACAGTGCCAAGTTATGTAAGGATGCCCCATGTTAGTCCTTTATATCAAAATGCTTATGAAGACTTTAGGATTCCGGAAAAAATAGAAAAAGTAATCAGCAATAATTATATAAAAGGCATAGAATTGAGCAGATTAGCTCATGAGGGGGAAGCGGAACTAGGAGGTAAGGCTCCTCATAATCATGGAGTTTTTCCGGGAGGGGTAACAACCACTATAGACTCATATAAGATAAGTAAGGTTAAATCTATAATAAAAAGACTAAATGAATTTATAAGTAAAAATATGATGGAAGATATGGATATAATATCTGATTACTACTCAGATTATTTTAAGAAAGGTAAATCATACAGTAATTTCTTAAGCTTTGGTGTATTTAATAATTATAATGAAGAGGATATTACCTATATAAAACCAAGTGTAATCATGAATGGCAAATATTATAAATTTTCCAGAGATAAGATAAGTGAGGATATTAAATATTCTTATTATGAAGGTAACGAAGTGAACCTGGATAAGAAAAATTCCTATACGTTTATTAAGGCAGCCAGGTATAATGGGCTTCCAATGGAAGTGGGTCCGTTAGCAAGACTTATATTAGCAGGGGAATATATTATGAGAAGCTCCTGTATGGACAGAAACAGAGCAAGGGTAATTGAGACTGAGAAAATCATAAATATTATGGATAAAATGATTAATAGGGTAAGAATTAAGGAGAATAATCAGGGAATATATAATTTTGAAGGTAAATATATAGGATTTGGGCTTACAGATACCACCAGGGGTGCTTTATATCACAGTATTGAAATAGAAAATTCAATAATAGAGAGGTATAATATAATAACTCCTACAGTATGGAACCTGTCTCCAAAGGGCAGTGATGGGGTATATGGAACTGGAGAAAAATCCTTATTGGGAACTAAAATTAATGATATAAAAAATCCAATTGAGATAGGCAGAATAGTGAGATCCTATGATCCCTGTGTATCCTGTGCAACTCATGTCTTAAGCAGAAATTATAAATGGTAAAAGTATTTGCTGTAGGAAACATGCTGATGAAAGATGATAAAATAGGGATTTTGATTGGAAAAGAGATAGAAGAGGAATTAATAAAAATTGGGGTTTTGCTTTATATCTGCGAAACTGATATTGAATATGCCTTGTCAAATATTCAGGAAAAAGATTTCGTATTAATCATAGATGCTATGCTTACAGGGGAAGATGCAGCAGAAGTAAAACTTATTCCAATAGACAGCATTGACATAAATGCTTTTACTCAGCATAGTTTAAATTTAATACAGCTGATAAACCTTTATTATAAAGAAATTACAGTGTTTATTATTGGAATAGAGGCGGAGGATATAAGCTATGACTTAGGTATATCTGAGAAGCTAAGCAATTCCTTTGATAAAATATGCTGTAAGGTAAAAAATATAATAAAATTGTTTATCAATTCAAAATAGTCTGTTATACTGAAATAAATAAAACTAGGAGAAAATGGATATGAGTGGATTTAACAAAAGAGAAGGGAAAAAACAACTATTGAAATATTTTTGCCTGC
>JAJBWD010000114.1:0-17374 GCA_032907345.1 Bacillota bacterium
TATAATGCAGAATATCACCATAATACTTACAGCCTTTGCTTTAGTTCGGGAAAAGGAAAGAGGAACCATAGAGCAGCTGCTTGTATCTCCTCTTAAGCCTTTTGAGATAATAATCGGTAAGCTTGTACCATATATTATAATAGGCTTTTTTGATTTTCTTTACTCACTGTTTTTCGGGCTGTACTATTTTAATGTACCCATGGCAGGAAGCATGCCTCTTTTAATATTTCTTGGGTCTGGCTTTGTAATATGCGCACTGGCTATTGGAATTTTAATATCAACAGTATCAAAGACTCAGCTTCAGGCCATGCAGCTCTCTGTACTTATAATTCTGCCCAGTGTTTTGCTTTCCGGCTTTATGTTTCCAAGAGAAGCAATGCCTAAGATAATACAGCTGTTTGGATATGCACTTCCATTAACTTACTTCTTAAATATTCTAAGGGATATAATATTAAAAGGACTGGACATATCATACCTTATGAAGGATTTGGTCCCATTATTTATGCTGGGTTTTATTTTGCTTATATTAAGTATATTAAGCTTCAGAAGAAAGCTGGATTAAAAATAGGATTAGTATTAAAATATATTATATGAAATAGTTTAAAAGAGGTGTTTTTATGTCTTTAAATATTGCGCATAGGGGCTTTAGCGGTAAATATCCGGAGAATACCATGACAGCCTTTGAAAAAGCAATTGAAGAAAAATGTGATGGTATTGAGACAGATGTGCAGTTTACCAGGGACGGGGAGATGGTACTGTGCCATGATGAGCTGCTGGAGAGAACTACAAATGGCAGCGGACTTTTGGTTAATTATACATTTAATGAGCTGAGAAAGCTTAATGCTTCAGCTGATTTTAAAAATATAAATGAAAAAATCCCAACTCTTAAGGAACTTTTAGATTTAGTAAAGGAAAGTGGAATTATTCTGAACCTGGAGCTTAAAAACAGTGTTATCGAATATAAGGGTTTAGAGGATAAGGTCATAGATATGGTTCATTCCTATGGCCTACAAAACAAGGTAATAATATCCTCTTTTAATCATTATTCAGTAAAGAAATGTAAAGAGATATCCCCTGAAATAGAGTGTGGTATATTATATGAGTGTGTTCTTCATGGTGCCGGCACTTATACGAAATCTTTAGGATTAGATGCATGTCATCCTAATTTTTACACATTAAAGCCATACATAGTGAAAGAAATAAAGAAAAATGGTCTGAAAATAAATACCTGGACGGTAAATGAAGAAGTGTATATGAATATGATGATAAATATGGGTATAGATGGTATAATAACAAATTATCCGGATCTGCTTCACAGACTTCTTAAAAAGTAAATCTGAACCAGACATTAGCCTGGTTTTTTATAAACCTGTAAATATTTAAAGATTTTTTTAAAAAGCTATTATATAATTATAATTTATTATTATAAAGACTAAAGGAGGACAAACTTTGAATACTATAATTCTTACAGATTCCAGCTCAGATCTTCCCATAGAATATATTGAAAACAATAAAAAATATATTGATTTTTTAGGTATGCCTATAAATATGGAGGGTCATGAGTTTATTGACGATTTTGGAAAAACTGAGAATAATGATGAATTTTATAAGAAGCTTAGAGCTGGTATAATACCTAAGACCTCCGGAATAAATTTTTATAGATTTTATCAGAAATTTAAAGAACATTATGATAATGGAAATGCCATCATATACCTGGGACTATCCTCCGGAATAAGCGGAACCTATGACATTGCTGTTATGGCAAGAGATGCTTTTGTTGAAGAAAATAAGGATGCAGATATCTCCATAATTAATACAGTATCAGCTTCCATTGGACTTGGAGTTCTAGTTGTACAAGCTTGTGATAAAATTAAGGAAGGCTTTTCTTATCAGGAAGTTATAAATTGGGTAGAAGAAAATAAAATGAAAGTAAATCACTGGTTTGCTGTTGACGATCTGAACTACCTGGAGAAGGGAGGAAGAATTCCGTCAGCTGCTGCAAAGGTAGGAAAGGTTCTTGATGTTAAGCCTATTTTAATAGTTAACAGAGAGGGAAAGCTAAGACCTTATACTGCAATTAGGGGAAGAAAAAAGTCTCTCAGGTATCTGGCAAATAAAATAACCCAATATAAGGGGGATAATGAAATTGAACTGGCAATTATCGGGCATGGAAACTGCCCGGAGGAGGCTAAAATTCTTAAAAAGGATATTCTGGAAGAATATAAGCCTAAAAATATAATGATATCACAGCTATCCACAACAATTGCAACTCATGTGGGACCGAATATGATTGCTGTTGCTTTTATAGGCGAAGAAAGGGTAAACTAAATTATTAAACCTCTGCAGAAAACAGTTAAATGCTTTATGCAGAGGCTTTTGATTACTTTATATCATATTTCTGGCACTTAAGTGATATTGTTCTGTGCGTAAGCCCTAAAGCCTTTCCTGCCTTATTAAAGCTTCCGTATTTTTTCATGGCCAGCCTTATTATTTCCTTATCATATTCTTCAAAGGGAAGCATTTCATCATTGTACATATTGATTAATCCATGATTCTCTTCTTTAACATTCTTTATATAAATGGGAAGATCCTTATCCCTTATAATTCCTCCATCGCTCATGGCTATAGCTCTCTCCAATATGTTCTCCAGCTCTCTTATATTTCCTGGGTAATCATACTCTCTCAGAAGTTTTAATGCCTGATTTTCAATAATTGGTAAATCCATATTGAATTTATGAGATAATTTATTTAAAAAATGTTCAACGAGAAGATTGATGTCTTCTTTTCTCTTTCTTAGGGGGGGAAGGATAACACCTATGACATTCAGCCTATAGTATAAATCGTTTCTGAATTCTCCCTTTTCCACCATATCTTCTAAATTTCTGTTTGTTGCGGCAATAACCCTTACGTCCACCTTAATTGGCTTTAATCCGCCGATTCTTTCAAATTCCCTTTCCTGCAGGACTCTTAATATTTTTACCTGGGTGGCAGGACTCATATCTCCTATTTCATCTAAGAATACAGTTCCGCCGTCAGCTATTTGAAATTTACCGGGCTTGCTCTTATAGGCATCTGTAAAGGAACCCTTTTCATAGCCAAAAAGTTCACTTTCCAATAAGTTTTCCGGTATGGCGGCGCAGTTAATCCTTACGAAGGGCTTGTCATGTCTATCTGAGTTTTCGTGGATAGCCTTTGCTATAAGCTCTTTTCCCGTTCCGCTTTCTCCTCTTATCAACACTGTTGATGTTGACTTTGAGGCCTTTTCTGCTATATATAAACACTCTCTCAGGCTCTGACTTTGTCCTATTATGGAAGAAAATGCTTCCCCTAATGGGCTTTGGCGTCTTAGCTCTTCCTTATAATAATCAAGTTCCTCTTTTGATTCTTCCAGCTTAGACATGTATTCTCTAAGTTCATTTACAGGTTTAGCTATAGAAATTATACCTTTAAAGCTGCTTTCTATATATATAGGCTGAATCGTAAAAAGAGCTTCCACATCTCCCTTTTTATATAAATAGTCTTCAATGGGTTTTTTACTGTTAAATACGTTTATCTCCAGCTGGTTTGGGAATATGTCCAGCAGGTTCTTGTTTAAAATCTGGTTATCTTCTACTTTATAATAATTCTTATAAGCCGGATTTACATAAGTGATTTTGCCATTTTCATCGATGAATGAAATCAGATCATGGGAAGTTTCCAGTATTTTATTAAACTTCTCATTAAGCTCTTTCATTCCAACCAGCTCTGAAATATCCTGATATGTCTCTATGGCCCCAATTACCTGATCCTTGTTTATTATAGGACAGCGGCTTACAAATACTATATGGGAATTAATATATTCTACTTTTCCCTTTTGGCTCTTGTTATTTTTAAGAACCTCATTAAGTTCTGAGCTTTTATTTACATCTGCAATATTTTTTCCTAAAACATCATCTTCTTTAACTGCTAAAATGTTTAATGCATAGCCATTTATATCTACTATATTGCAGTATGGATCTGTTACCACAACTCCGATAGGCACGCTTTCAATAAGCTGTTCTTTTGCAATGTTATTCTCTGCCAGAATTTCATCGATACCCGACAAAGCTTCCTCATTTTCACCAAACTCATGGTCAATGAAAAAAATAAGCTGCCTTACTGCCAATTTAGAATTGTTATCATCACTCTTGCTGCATATTTCTACTTCTTCATTTTCTAATACTTTTAAAGAAATTACTGCAAGAATAGAGAAAGCAAAAGGAATTTCCATGGCTGGTCTTCTGATATATAAAGTTGTATTATACTTTTTGGAAAGTTCTGCTGCTTTATTAACCAGCATGGCAGCCAGTCTGATATGAAGTCCGTTTTTATTTTTAACTGTAGTTATTCTTGAATACATATTTCCTCCTTCGATGATAAAAAGTATCAGATTCATGAGAAGGTATGATAAAATTTATCAATTAGATTATACTATACCTGAATATTAATTAACAGAACAAGTTATAACAATTTAAAAATGTCCCCTATGCTTTGTTTTCAAGCTAAAAGGAAAGGGAATAAAGTAATTTGTTTAATTTCTCTGACAGTATAATAATTTTAGGGTTTAAGGAAAATATAATGATATAGATGCAATTTTTTTAATAACTAATAAAAATAGTTGGTAAAAAGTATCAACCAGTTAATGATTTTAATGGCTTTATTTTGGCACGGATATTGCTAGTTATACTATGAGAACAATATGGAGGTGGATTATGAAAAAAGGAATAGCGGTTTCATTTGGCTATGCTGTTGGAAAGGTTTTAATTAAAGAAAGCCAGGAAATAGTTTTAGACCAGCACCAGATTTCAGATGTTGAGGCAGAAAAAAGCAGACTTCAGGCAGCTATATCGGTTTCTGTATCCCAGCTTGAAAAGCTTAAGGAAAAGACTGAAAAGGAAATGGGAGAGGACAAGGCAGAGATATTCGGAGCACATATCATGCTGGCTGAAGATCCGGTATATTTAAGTGAAGTAGAAGAATTAATAAATAATAAATTGAATGCTGAGATGGCTGTATCAGAAACAACCGATAAGTATCTGGAATTCTTCAGTACCATGGAAGATGAGTACATGAGAGAAAGAGCAGCGGACTTAAAGGATGTATGCAAAAGGATAATACTTAACCTGTCAGGAAAAATGAAGGAGTCAGATGATTATGGATATGATACTGTAATTGTAGCTCATGATTTAACTCCATCAGACACTGCAGAATTGGATAAGGATAAGGTTATAGCATTTTTAACAGATATAGGAGGCAAAACTTCCCATACTGCAATTATGGCAAAAACTTTGGAGATACCTGCAATTGTAGGTCTTCAGGATATAAGCAGAACAGTAAAAAACGGAGATTTAATTATTGTTGACGGAGTAAAAGGCGAGGTTATAATAAACCCGGACAGTGATTTAGTTTCTGAATATCAGAAAAAGAAAGAAGAATTTTTAAAGGAAAAAGAAGAACTTAAAAAACTTAAAGACGTTAAAGTATATGGTAAAGACGGAAGAAGAATAGAAATAGCAGGAAACATAGGAAGCCCGGCAGACGTAGCCAAGGTAATTGAAAATGGCGGAGAAGGAGTTGGACTTTTCAGGACAGAATTTTTATACATGAACTCAACAAAATTTCCTACAGAAGAAGAACAGTTCAGTTCATATAAGACAGTTGTAGAAAAGATGGGAGAAAAACCAGTTGTTATAAGAACTCTTGATATCGGAGGCGATAAAGAACTTCCATATCTGGATATAGAAAAGGAAATGAATCCATTCTTAGGCTACAGGGCTATCAGGCTTTGTCTGGATAGAAAGGACATATTTAAGGTTCAGCTGAGAGCGCTTCTTAGAGCTTCAGCATATGGCAACCTTCGAATAATGTTCCCTATGATAAGCGGAAAGGAAGAAATACTTCAGGCTAAGGAAGTCCTTGCAGAATGCATGAAGGAATTAAAAGCTGAAGGAAAAGCATTTAATGAGAAGCTTCAGGTAGGTATAATGGTAGAAATTCCGGCAGCTGCCGTTAATTCAGAAGAACTGGCAGATTATGTTGATTTCTTTTCAATAGGAACTAACGATTTAATTCAATATACTATAGCTGTTGACAGATTAAATCAGAAGGTATCTTATTTATATAATCCAAACCATCCCGCAGTATTAAAGCTTATTAAGATGACAATAGATGCTGCCCACAGTAAAGGAAAATGGTGCGGAATGTGTGGAGAAATGGCAGGAGACCCGGATGCAATTCCAGTCCTTGCAGGTTACGGCATTGATGAATTATCAATGAGTGCAACGTCAATACTTAAAGCTAAAAAAATTATATTAGGAGGAAAATAAAATGGTAGAAAAACAAGTTGAGATTACAAATGAAACAGGATTACATGCAAGACCTGCAGCAATGTTTGCAAAGGCTGCAGGAAAGTTTAAGAGCTCAGTTACAGTAGTATGTGACGGAAGAAAGGCTAATGCCAAGAGCATACTTGGAATAATATCCCTTGGAGCTGCAAAAGGAAAGGTTGTAACAATTACAACTGAAGGAGAAGACGAAGCAGAGGCAGCTACCACATTAGTTCAGTTAATGATGGATTTCAAAGAGTAATAAGTATATTGAAGGTACCGCTAATAACTTTAAGTTAGGAGCGGTGCTTTTTTATAACGAAAAAGATTATAATTTTGACTTATATGGATTATAAATATATAATGAACTTATGTTAAATATGGTATATTAAGGTAAATAGGTAGGCGATATTTATGAATAAAAAATCCGATAAAGAAGACTTTGAAAAGGAATTAAGTAAAATTAAAGATTGGCAAAGACATGCTAATAACCCAGGACACTGGCATGGCGGACTGATGCCATTTCGTACAAAAAAAGCATTTGATACACCTGTGTACACAATTTCTTTCGGAACACTTCTGCTATTATTTTTTATTTTTTCCATGGTAACAGAAATAATAAATAATGAAAAAGACTTTGTACAAATTCTTAAATCTATTGGAATTTGGATAATACCAGTTATTTTATCTTTTTCAATTTTATTGAGGGGAATTAAATTGAAAAGACATAAAAGTAAGAAGCTATAATGAGATAAAAATCACCGTATCATTTCTGAGACGGTGAAGTACTATTATTCAAGATTTTCTATCTGGATTTTTTTAAGGAATTCATTAATATCTTCTATTTTTCCCGGCTGAGATCCTTCAGTCATGACAGTTGCTGTGCTGGAAGCTGATGCTAAGGCTGCAGCTTTTTCTATTACAAAATTCTTTTCAATGGCATATGCCAGTGCTGCCACCATGGAATCTCCTGCACCTACTGTGCTTTTAACCTTAACCTTAAATCCTTTAACCACAAAAGCCTTATCCTTAGATACATATAAGGAGCCTTCTCCCCCCATTGAAACAACCACGTAGGCAACTCCCTTTGAAATAATGCATTCCCTGGACACATTTACTATATCAGAAGATGAATTTATTTCTTTATTAAATGTGGATTTCAGTTCATCAATGTTTGGCTTTACTAAGTAAGGGGATGATTCTATGCCGTTTATGAAAAGCTCTCCCTCTGCATCTAAAATAACCTTTGCTTTTGTTCCTTTTAAGGAATCTATAATTTCCCTGTAGCAGGATTTAGATAAACCCTGTGGAATGCTTCCGGAAAGTACAACTATATTATTTTCATCCTTGCTTTTATTTAAATTTTCAATTATTTTTTCTTCTACCTTACCAAGTACATCCATAGACACTGCAAAGCTTTCGTTGATGTCTGTATGGGTATGATTTATATTGTCAACTACTTTCAGGTTAACTCTTGTTTCGCCTTTTTCTAAAACAAAATCATTTCTTATACCATTTTCGTCTAAGAAATTTTTAATAAAGTTGCCGTTGTTTCCAGCTATGATTCCTACTGCGATGCTGCTTCCCCCTAAGACATTTATTACCTTAGAAACGTTTATGCCTTTACCGCCGGCATCCAGCCTTATGGAACTTACTCTGTTAACTTTGTTAACCAGGAATTCATTTATTTCTGCTGTTTTATCAATTGCCGGGTTTAGTGTTAGTGTAATTATCATAATATAACCTCTTTATTTACTGATTAATATTTCCACATCTGCTTCTTTATATTGCAGCAGGATGTTTTTTTCTATATTTTCATCTGTTATTATTGCATCAATCTGATCCAGGGCGCAGATTCTTGAAAATGTAGTCTTATTGAATTTGGAATGGTCGCAAAGCACATATACATTACTGCTTATATCTATCATTGCCTTTTTTGTAATGGCTTCAGTCTGGTTAGGAGTTGTAAATCCGTTTTTAAGCGAAATGCAGTTAGCTCCCATAAATGCCTTGTCTACCCGGAAATTTTTTAAAAAATCCGCAGAGGATGGACTTACTAATGCCCTTGTGTTTCTCCTGAAGGAGCCGCCGATTATAAATACCTCTGTATCTTCTCTCATGCCCAGCTCCAATAGAATGTCTATAGAATTGGTAAGTACAGTAGTGTTTTTAGCTTTCAGGTTTTTTGCTAATTCAAGGGTTGTGGTTCCTGCATCAAGAAGTATGGTGTCTTCATCCTGAATTAGAGATGCCGCATATCTTCCTATGCTTTTCTTCTCTTCCAAATATCTTTCTGCATTTTCCTTAAAGCTTGGCTCAAAGCGTTTATAATCAAGAGGTACTGCGCCTCCGAAAGTTCTTGTGAGCAGCCCTTTTTCTTCCAGTTCCCTGATATCTCTTCTCACGGTAGCTTCAGATACCTTATATATTTCTGCCAGATCACCTACAAGAACCTTTCCATCTTGTGAAATCCTGTCTAATATATCAGATTTTCTTTCATGGCTGAACATTTAATCACTTCCTCATGTGTCTCTTTATGTAAGTTTTATGCAAAGTTTCTGATGTTTTATTATTATAATAGTTCAATTATGTTCAATTGTCAATAAACACATACAAAGTGAACATAAATGAAAATATTTGATAAAATATTTTAAAATACTGATAAATGGTATAAAATATAACACAAGTAAGAGAATAATAGGAGTGATATGATGAATAGTACCATAAAGTTATATGAGAATGATCCATACATTAAAGAGTTGGAGAGCAATGTGATTAAAGTTATAGAAAGTGATGGAAGCTTTTTAGTAGTTTTGGATAAAACCATATTTTTCCCGGAAGGCGGAGGACAGCCCTGTGATATTGGTTATATTAATGATGCCAGAGTTTCATATGTGTATGAAAAGGACGGAATAGTATATCATAAGGTGGATAAAGAAATTTCTGAAAAAAAGGTATTGATTAAACTGGATTATGACAGAAGGCTTGATCATATGCAGCAGCACTGTGGAGAGCATATATTATCAGGAGTATTTTTAAAACTGTATGGAGGAAAGAATAAAGGCTTTCATATGGGGGAGGACTATGTAACAGCAGACATTGATTTAGAAGATATAACAGAAGAGATGGTAAATAGAGCTGAAGAACAGGCAAATAAGGATATATACGAAAGCAGGGAAATTAAGACTTATGTAGTAGACAAGGAGCAGGCGGAAAGGCTCCCTTTAAGAAAAGAACTTAAGGTGGATTCAGATATCAGAATAGTTGATATTGATGGAGTTGACATGGTTGCCTGCTGCGGAACTCACCCTAAGCTTACCAGTGAGGTTGGAGTAATTAAGGTTCTAAAGACAGAAAAATATAAAAAAATGACCAGGGTATACTTTGTCTGTGGACTTAGAGCTTTTAAAGAGTACCAGAAATCCTACAGCGTATTAAGCAGTCTCAGTAAATTTTATTCAACGGATCAGGAAAGTTTAATCAGTAAAGCTGAAGGTGAAGCTGAAAAGCTTAAAGATTCTTATATTCAGATTAAGGAAATGAAGAATAAGCTCTATGCCATTGAAGCTGAAGAATTAGCATTAGGCGAAAAATCTGATTTAGTATCAAAGACTTATAAGGATAAAACCTTTGAGGAGATCCAGCTTCTTTCTGAAAAAATAAATGAAAAGGGGAAAATGGCACTGCTTTCCTCAAAAGAAAACAGAGTTTTATTAACTCACAGCGGAGAATACGAAGTAAACTGTGGTTTGATTTTCAGAGAAGAGCTTAAGGGACTTTCAGGAAAAGGCGGAGGAGGAAACAAAATGGCTCAGGGTGTTTTTCAAAAGGATGAGGACATAGATGTATTTATTAAAAGGTTAAGGGATCGGCTGAATAGTATTTAATTTTTTAGATAAATGATATATAATATTGATAGATAATTAATATTGATAGATAATTAATATTGATAGGAGGTATTTATGAAAAAGAATACTAAGATTTCAATAATAGGATCAGGTTATGTAGGAGCAGCTTCTGCATTTGCATTAATGTTGGCAGGCTTAGCTTCAGATATTATCATTGTTGATATAAATAAGGAAAAAGCAGAGGGGGAGGCCATGGACTTATCCCACGGAGCAGCCTTTGTAAAACCGGTGGAAGTAAAAGCAGGAGACTATGAAGACACAAAGGACTCAGATATAGTTATAATAACTGCCGGAGCAGCTCAGAGGGAAGGGGAAACCAGACTTGATTTAATAGGAAGAAACTATGCAATATTTAAAAGCATAATTCCTCAGGTAGTGAAGTTCAGCCCTAATTCAATACTCCTTGTAGTTTCAAACCCTGTTGATATACTGACATACATGACTTATAAGTTATCCGGCTTTCCAAGAGAGAGAGTTATTGGCTCAGGAACAGTTCTTGATACCTCCAGGCTCAGGTATATGTTAAGCTCTCATTTTGAAATAGATGCAAGAAATATCCATACATATATAATGGGTGAGCATGGAGATTCAGAAATAGCAGCCTGGAGTACTACAAATATAGCCGGTATGGATATGAATGAGTATTGCAGCAGATCAGGCAGGCAATGCAGGGTATGTATAAAGGATGAAATATTTGAAGATGTAAAAAATGCTGCATACCAGGTAATAAAAAAGAAGGGAGCCACATATTATGCAGTTGCTTTAGCCATTAAAAGGATAGTTGAGGCAATACTCCGGGATGAAAACTCAATTCTTACCGTATCCTCCTATCTTCAGGGAGAGTATGGAATTGAAAACATATATATGGGGGTACCCACAATTGTGGGCTCATCAGGAATAAAGAAAATTCTTGAAATTCCTTTAAATGACGAGGAAGGGAAAATGCTTAAAAAATCAGCAGATACACTAAAGGAAGTTTTGGATAATGGCATTAAATAAAGGGCGGAAACGTCCTTTTTTAATATTATGATTCATTATAACATATGCATATAGTATAAAATTATAGGGGGAATCATATGAAACTTTTTATAGACACTGCAAACATAGATGAAATAAGAAAGGCAAATGATATGGGCGTAATATCAGGAGTTACCACAAATCCCTCTCTTATTGCTAAAGAGGAAAGAAATTTTACAGAAGTTATTGCTGAAATTGTGTCAATTATTGATGGTCCTGTCATCGGAGAGGTGAAAGCTACCAGTATTGATGCTGAAAGCATGATTAGTGAAGGAAGAGAAATTGCGGCAATTAATAAAAATATGGTGGTAAAAATTCCAATGACAATTGAAGGATTAAAAGCAGCTAAGATTTTGTCATCAGAAGGGATAAAAGTGAATGTAACACTGATATTTTCTGCAAATCAGGCACTTCTGGCCGCGATAGCCGGTGCAGCTTACGTATCTCCTTTTTTGGGAAGATTAGATGATATATCTGTGCCGGGCATCGACTTAGTAAGAACTATTTCAAAAATGTTTAAAATTCAGGGTATAAAAGCTGAAATTATAGCTGCCAGCATCAGAAACCCGATTCACGTTACGGGATGTGCTTTGGCTGGAGTAGATATTGCTACAGTGCCTTATAGTATAATAGAGAGTATGACAAAGCATCCTCTTACTGACCAAGGGATAGTAAAATTTCAAAAAGACTATATTAATTCTCTGGTAAACAGAAAATAAATAAAAAAGGGAGCTTCTTTTGATGCAGCTCCCTTAAAATCAGAATCCTGATTTAATAAATCCCTTGCCTTCTACTTCGGATACATCCATTATTGAGATGAATGCCTTTTCATCCGTCTGCTTGACCAGCTGCTTTACCTTTGGCACCTGGCTTAATGATACTACGCAGTAAAGGATTTTCTTTTCTTCTCCTGTATAAGCTCCTTCTCCGTATAAAAATGTAACTCCTCTATGTATTTCATTCATTATTATTCTACTTATTTCTTTCTCTTTGTCAGATATAATAAACAAAAGCTTTTTCTTATTGAATCCGTTTATTACCTTATCTACAAAATATGAAGTCAGATACATTGAAAATAGTGTATACAGACCAACTGACAAAGAAAACAATACTGAAGCTGCAGCTACTATAATTAAATTAATAGAAAAGCTTATTGTTCCTATTTCAAACTGGTCGTATTTTTGCTTAACCAGTGCAGATACAATATCCAGACCTCCGGTGGAACCGTGATTACTGAATACTATTCCAATGCCCAATCCGTTTAATGTTCCTCCGTATATGGAAAGAAGAGTTGGATCACTTACCGGTATATACCTTCCTAAGTTTCCTGTTAATATCAAGAAAAATGACAATGACAGGGTTCCTATAATGGTATAAACAGTAAACCTCCTGTTTATCTTTATAAGACTTAAAATAAGAAGAGGAATATTCAATAATAAAATAGTATAGCCTGCCGGAAATTTAGTGATATACTGTACGATAAGTGAAATACCGGAAACTCCGCCGCTGAGAAGCTTAGCCTTAACTACAAAACAATTAATTGCAATTGAAATTACAAAGCTGCCAAATAAAATTGCTGAAATATGTTTGCCTTCTTCTTTAAAATTAAACTTATACATACTCATACTCCTTTAAGCTAATTATAATAGGAATAAGGGCTGTTAACAAGTATTTATCACAGTAAATTACAAATTATGGCAGGTAACTGGATTAATAAGATATATTGAGAATAAAATTAAAGGCGGCTTATGCCGTCTTTAATATTCATATTTCTTTACATATTCGCAAAGTTCAATATTTAATGGTTTGTTATCCAGGGTTTTCTTGTAGGATACTAAGAATTCATTTAATTCATTATCTTTTAAATTAATAACCTTTTCACTTTTTATTATAACAGAATCGTCCTTAAGAAGAATTGACAAGTCATTAGTTTCATTCTTTATCAAGTAGGCTTTAAAAAGACTTTGTCCTATTTTATTATTATATTTTTCATTAAAACTTAAGTTTTTCCTAAGAGATTCATAATCCAGGGCTTCCTTTGGGATGCCTAACTTACTTAAATCTATACCTAAGTCTTCCATCTGGTCACCTAAATTATTAAAATCTATACCATACTCATCTTTGTATTTTTGAAGGAGCTTATTTTGAATATCGTTGAATTTTTCCTGAGATATATTGTTGTCCTCCATATACTGCTTTATCTTTATATTAAGTTCTACAAAATTTATCTTTCCCTCACCCAGTTTATAATAAAGCTGATAGATATAATCTTCAAATTTTAATAAATCCTTATCAGTCGCTTTATTTTTAATCTTGTTAAAATCTATAATATCGCTCATGAATTTTCTCCTTATATTTTCTTATTACTATTTTAACTCATATCTAAGCTTTTGTTAACAAATAAATTATTTATGGTAAACAGTATATCCAAAGCTTTCATCTATAAATTCTGAGTTAGGGTAAGGACACAGACTAAAAGCCAGCAGAATATCACCAGAAGAGGAAAACAAGTTAAAATAAAATATTAAGCTGCCAAATTCAGAACTGAAAAATAAAGAAAGCAGTGATATTAAAACAAGG
Source organism: Bacillota bacterium (assembly GCA_032907345.1). Classification (GTDB taxonomy): domain Bacteria; phylum Bacillota; class Clostridia; order Clostridiales; family Clostridiaceae; genus JAJBWD01. The sequence goes on from JAJBWD010000114.1 coordinate 13,850, forward strand.
GGAGACAGAATTATTATACTATAGATGACAGCAGAAAAATGCTTCTTGCTGACATCGATTATATATGGGTTAATACCAATAAAACCTAATTTAATATTTGCTCCAAAAACAAGGTAAAAAAATGCATGAATTGACTCATGTAAAACAGTAAGGGTAAGTATAAATGATACTGCTATAAATAATATATAATATAAATTTTTCGAAGAAAGCAATAAGTAATTTGCGAAAACACACTCCTCTATAGGCTTTAACTGAATAAACAGAAGTAATAAGGAAATTAGAAAAACTCTAAGCTGAAATTTATTATCAACATGAAACTGCATCAGCTGCACTACCTTTCATAAATTTTGTTATTAGTATTTCTAGAGTTTATTATTTTATACATGGCTTAGGTATTGTATTTACTATTTTGTTTGAAAAACTTATAATTATATTAGAATTTAATTAAGATGAAAAATTTGGGAGGATCGGAATGATAAGAAGGAAAGATGATCAAATTACTGTTTCAAAAAATATCCGGGAAGGTATTGGTGATGTTCAGGTTACTGAACTCATGAAGGCAGATGAATTTTGTGAAAAGGGAAGACTTTTTTCCAAGATGACTGTAAAACCTGGAAATTCTATCGGTAAGCATATGCATACAGGTGATTTTGAAGCTTATTATATATTAAAAGGTGAAGGCAAATATCTGGATAATGGAATAGAAAAAAGAGTATATGAAGGAGACTTTACTTTAACTAAAGATGGAGAAGAGCACGAATTAATAAATGATACCCATGAAGATTTAGAAATTATTGCACTGGTTTTATATTCAAAATAAATTATTGCCTTAAACGGGATTTCACAGAAGTGAGATCCTTTTTTAGATTAACAATCTTGTTATAAGCTAATATATAATTTAAATAGAGGGTTTCTAAAAATAGGAACCCTCTGCTTTTATGAATCAAGAGTATTTTTTAAAAAGCTGTCATGGCTTTAAAATAATATTAAATAATTTGGTAATAAAATGATGATAATTGAAAATAATATAATATGACCAGTATGCATAATTCATACTAAAAATAAGCATTATATGGTATAATTATAGTAAAGTCTTAGTTTACGAAAGGGGTATTTTATGTCAGGCGATTTTGGACTAAAAAACATTAACAATATAAATACAGTAGAGCTTAAGGAAGTAGAAGTAAGCGGAAATGTCTGCGGAGAATTCATTGAGCTTTCATTAAATCAGATATTTGAAAATAAAGGAAGAGATGACATCGAGGGAGAGTATATATTCCCGCTGCCGGATACTGCAGTTATGACAGGCTTTGAAGTGAATCTTGGAGGCAGAATGCTTAAGGCTCAGATTGAAGAGAAGTCTCAGGCTGAAAAAATAAATTCTGATGCTTCAAGAAGAGGCAGGATGCCGTTATCTCTTGAGGAAATAGATGAAAATATCTATAGAATAACTCTGGGAAAAATTATGAGAAATGAAATAGTAAGGATAAAGATATCTTATATAGATCAGCTTATTTATGAAGATGATAACCTGAAACTGACTATTCCTGCTATCTTATCCCCTAGAAATATAAATGTTAAGGGAAACCAGGAGATGCTGTCCGGAATCGATGAAGATTATAAATTATCCCTTAATCTTCTTGTTGAACCAATATCAAAGACGCATATAGAGTCTGCCACCCATAATATTTTAGTTGAGTGGCAGGATAATAATTTAGGAAGAGTTACCTTTGCAGATGATAATCAATATCTTGACCAGGATTTAGAACTGATTTTCCATGAAGAAAAAAGAGAAGAAGCTGCAGGTATGATATATGAGTACACAGAAGATGAAGAAAGAAAGGGTGTACTTTACTTAAGATTCATTCCGGATTTAGAAGACGACGAGATTATTGAAAAAAGAAATTATGATTTCCTTATAGATATTTCTGAAACTATGGAGGGAGAAAAACTGCAGGAAGCTAAGGATGCACTTACCCTTTGCCTTAGAAACTTAGAAGAGGGAGATACCTTTAATATAGTAGCTGCAGAGGATCAGCTTCATCTATTCTCGGAAAACGGCAAGGTTCCTTATAATGATGAAAACCTGGAGAAAGCAACGAAATGGATAGATAAATTAGAAGCTTTAGATGATGCAGAGATTTTAGATGCACTTAAATACTGTTTAGAAGAAAAAAATAAAGTTGGATACAGTACAATTCTTATATTTACAGATGACGAAGGTGAAAAAGACGAGGAAATAGTAAAGTTTGTAAAGGATAATATAGGCGACAACAGATTATTTACCTTCGGTATAGATGCATCAGCTTCTTCCTATTTTATAAATAAATTAGCAGAAGTAGGATATGGAAAAGCAGAGTTCATTTATCCTGATGAAAAAATAGAGGATATGGTTATAAGGCAGTTTGGAAGGATTCAAAATCCTCAAATTGACATTACAAAAATAGACTATGGTAAAATGAATGTAGTTTCTACTTATCCTAAAACCATAGATTACCTGTATGATTTAGAGCCATTTTCCATATTTGCAGAGGTAAATGGAGAAATAGAAGGAAAAATAAAAATATATGGCTCTGTAAGGAATAAACCCTATGAGTATACTATAAATTTAGACACACTTGATTTAGGAGAAAATGCAAACCTGGTAAGAAAGGTGTGGAACAGAAAGAGAATTGAATCCCTTGAGGAAAAGGCAAACGCTGAAAAGGGGGATATTCGAAATAATATGCAGAATCAGGTTGTTGAGATATCCAAAGAGTCTGGCATATTAAGCACCCTTACTTCTTATATAATGGTAGAAAAATTCGAAGAGCCGGTACTGGGCCTGGTTATTAATAATATTATTCCTCTTATAGTTTCTGAGTCTGCAATTAAAAATTTGAACGAAGCATATTTTATAGAAAGCCCCAGCTTTGTTTATAAGGCACTTAAAAAGGAAAAACCAGCCTTGAACAAATTTATTAATAAGAAGGAGAAGAATGGTGTACCATCCTATACCAGAGAAAATATATTAAGAGACCTGGCAAGAAACCAATTGGCAGATGGTGCATTTTCTGATATTACAGAAGGCAATATTAATATTAAACTTAGAAATACCTCAATAGCTGTTCTTTCTTTCGCATTATCTGAGGTTGAGATAACAAACTATTTAAACCAGATAAATAAATCAATCAGGTTCCTGCTTAAAGCAGTAAAGGAAAACGGCGGGGAAATAGATCAGAAGATTCTTCCGCTGATTGCTGTAGCTTTAAAGGCCGCAAACACTAAAGGAGCAGTAAAAGGAGCCATAAAGCTTCAGGTAGCTGATATGATAAAAGATTATGATTTTCCGGATAATCAGCCGCTGAAGGAACTGGCAAACAGCCTGATTAATCTGTCTGTCAGCGACCTTATCATGCTTTCATTTTTAACGCTTAAATAAAAAAGCCCTCAGGGGCTTTTTTTATGAGTTTTATAATCTGATAAATCTTGGGCTGTATGATATATATATAAGTACTGCATATAAAATAAATGTTAAAGTTATAA
>JAJBWD010000115.1:0-5369 GCA_032907345.1 Bacillota bacterium
GAAATTTGCAGTTCTCTTATGTCAGGTTATTAATATGAAACCTGGGAAGTTAATTTCTAAAGAATTTTAATAATAGTTTTAATTATGAATACTGCCACATAAAATAAAATGTAAACAAAATAAGTAATATTTAAGGGGGAGGTTATTACGAAGAAACTAAAACATAACAAGCTTATTATCAGCATTATAATTTCATTTTCCATTTTACTTATCATATACTTTGGAATGACAGCATATTTTATGAATCATTTTTATTTTGGTTCTTCAATTAACTGTATAAATGTTTCAGGTAAAACCGTTAAGGAGGCAGAAAATGAACTGCCGGACCAGGTTAAATCATATATACTTAACCTAAAAGAACGCGGCGGCAAAACGGAGCAAATCAGAGGCGCTGATATTGAATTAACTTATAGTCCAGATGGACAAGTTCAGAATTTAAAAAATGAGCAGAGCCCTTTTGGATGGATTTTCTCATTTTACAATACAAAAAATTATAAAATCACAGGCGGAATTTTATATAATAAGGAGCTCCTGAAAATTCGATTAAGCAATCTGTCCTGTATTAAAAGCAATAATATAACTGAGCCTAAAAATCCTGGTTTTCAGTATGCAAATAATGGCTATGTGATAACGCCGGAAGTCAAAGGAAATAAGATAAATTACGAAGTTTTACTGGATTATGCATCAAAATCAATATCCAAGCTGGAAAATTCCATAGATTTAGAATCAATCAATTGTTATGTAAATCCTGAATACAATTCAAGTTCACAAAAAGTTACAGATGTTAAAAATACACTGAACAAATATGTATCTTCAAAAATAACTTATACCTTGGGAGAACACAGGGAAATTTTAGATGGATCAATAATAAACAAATGGATTAATATTGATGATAATTTAAAAGTTACGTTTGACGAAGAAAAGGTTAAAAATTATTTAGCTGAGCTTTCCCGGACTTATGATACAGTTGGCAAAGCAAGGAATTTCAAAACATCATCAGGAAAAACAATAAAAATAAGCGGTGGTGATTATGGCTGGCTGATTAACACTTACAAGGAAGCTGAAGATTTAGTTGCAGCAATAAAAGAAGGACAGACTATATCAAAAAAACCAACATATAGTCAGACTGCATTTTCTTACAATGATAATGATATAGGAAACACTTATCTGGAAATAGATTTAACGAAACAGCATTTGTGGTTTTATAAAGATGGTTCTCTTGTTGTACAGGGAGATGTAGTTACAGGAAATGTAAGCCATAATACTGCGACGCCGGCCGGAATTTACAGGGTAAAATACAAGCAAAAAAATGCAGTCTTAAATGGGCCTGATTACAGCTCTCCTGTTACCTTCTGGATGCCCTTTAACGGAGGTATCGGGCTTCATGATGCCAGCTGGAGAAGCGTGTTTGGCGGAAATATATATAAAACAAGCGGTTCCCATGGATGTGTAAATGCCCCCTACTATTTAGCGAAGACAGTATTCAACGTCATTGAAGCAGGCGATCCTGTAGTCTGCTATTATTAGGGATGAATTTATTAACAATGTACTCCTAGAATGCTAAAATACCTTAAGGATCTTAAGGTATTTTAGCTGTTTTAAATTCAAACATTTGAGGAGCAATATGAATAGCTGCTGTCCTCTTTAATTGTCTGCCGTAACGTTTACATAAACACTATCATATTATGCCTAATACACAACCAGTAGATTTCTTATTTAAAATACTAATAATTTAAAGCAATTGCTGTAAAGATGAAATTGTCAATACTATACAAATAATGTAACAGATTGTCATACAAATTCTTAAAGCTGTAGGATCTTTTAATCCACCGTTTGTGTCTTTTCTCCATAGCATTAAAAGAATAAATGCGCCTGATATAGGAGTTGCTATTGCTGTTGCAAGATTTGCAATAAAAATCAATTCTGTTGGTGATCCTCCATAAAGAAAACAAATTAAAGTAGAAATTGCTAGTATAATAAATGCGCCTATTTTGATACTTTTATCCTCTAGGGAAGTAGGTTTATTGAAACCTGCATTCAAAAGAACAACTCCTCTTTGTGTATTCCCTAAAAGAGAGGAAAAACCAGCCCCAAGAAGTGCTATTCCCATGATAGGTTTAGCAATACTACCCATAACAGGTACTAACATTTCTGCTAACTGAGTTGGAGATTTTACCACTTTGCCTAATGGATGCAAAACAATTGCTGCTACAAGCATGATTGCAATACTAATCAATATTACTCCTACAACGTGAGCTATTGAATCAGCTAACATGGAACCATTAAACAGATCTTCTTTTTTCCATTTTTTCTCGTTTCCCAAATATGTTCCATAAATACCAGTTGTTAATGCTGCATGTGTACTAAGGAATCCCAAAGCTAATGCAATACTTCCTTTAGGAAATTGCCAATGAGTGAGTCCCTTTCCTACTTGTCCTATATCAGGACCGCCGGTTCCAAACAAAGTTATATAAAAAGCTATTATCATACCTATTACGCATAGTCCTACGCCTTTCTCTATCTTGGAATATACTCCTTTTGAAAAATAGCAATAAATAAGAACTGCTATCATAATAAGAGCGCCTAACTTCCAGTCAATCCCAAATATAAGGCTCATACCTGCACCTGTACCTGATATGTTACCAATTGTAAAGAAACAACAAGTCAAAAATAATGCCGCTCCAGTGAATCCGGCTGCAAATTTACCGTAATAATGTCTAATGGCATCTATAGTCGGCATTCCCGTTAACATAGAAAGTCTATAGGTTACTAACAGATAAGTGGTTCCCATGAAAGCAATTAAAATATACATCCATAAAAGGCTGTATCCATATTTTGCTCCTAACATGGATGCAGTTGTAACTGCACCGGGACCTATAACAATACCGGTAAGAATAACACCAGGTCCTATCTTTTTCAATAATTCAGATACTGGAAGCCTCTTTACTTTTGTCTCATTAAATTCTAATGAGGCAGCAGCTGCTTTATCAGTTTTACTCATATAATTAATGTATGATTGGCCTAATAATCATACTTCTCCTTTCTAAAAATATTAAAATAAAAATTATGACAGCAAATAAGTCTGTTATACTTGATGCCATAATTTTATTTTGGCCAAAATTTATAAGGTTACTTTCCCGACTCCACTTTTTTCAAGGCCTTCATGTACCCAAGCCTTTTCTTCATCAGTCAAGGGAAGAACAGGTTTTCTCATAAGAGCATTATCAAATATTCCTCTCTGTACCAGAGCCTCTTTTAGTTTTGCATGTGCCTCACCACTTGGTTGTCCACCACCGTAAATAGCCTGTGAGATATAATAGATTCTATCTGCATGTTCACGTAATGTATTGATTGGTGCATTAGCCTTAAAATCTTTCCATGCAGCACAAATGATTTCCGGAACACATCCTGCAAATCCGATTAGTGCTCCATCCATGCGAGGGAACCAGGTAGTACAAAGTGTTTCGTCATGGCAAGTAATAAGTGAAATATCAGGACACTCTTTACGTAATACTCTGATATCATGTTCATAAATGGACGTAACACGTGTACCCATTTTAATACACTTAACATGCTCAATCTCTTTACACATTTTAACCAGTGTGTCAACTGGATAGAAAGCCTTTGATGTAGCAGGATAAAGGTGAATAATAATGTCAATATCTGCTCCTTCTGCAACATCTTTGATATATTCAAAAGGAGCATTTTTGTTCATTCCAAATCGTAACCACATGTGTGGAGGCATTAAAAGAATTCCGTCTGCTCCAGCTTCCTTCGCTTCTTTTGCCATTTCAATTGATTCAGCTGTATTTTCACAATTAACACCAGATATAATTGTCAGTTGATCTCCAACCTCATCTGCGACTATCTCTGTTACATGTTTTCTTTCTGCTCTTGTAAGAGCGGTTATTTCCCCAGTATGTCCATTACAAACAATACCACCAATTTCATCAAAGGATGCAAGCCATTTTACATATTTTCTTAATAACGGTTCATTAATAGTATTGTCATTATTAAATGGAATTGAAATAGCAGGAAAAATTGTTTTAAAATTTTTAACTTTACTCATTTTTATAATCTCCTTAACCCATTGAGGCACAAAGTCTTTTAATATTTAAATTTGCAAACGTTTGCTTTGCTTATGTTTATATATATCATATGCAAATATTTGGGTCAATAAAATACCCCATTTCTACAATGAATTGTATAAATCCATTTAAAATTAATTATTTATGCATATTTTTGTGTGTTAATATTAATAATTTTATTGACTTATATTTCATTATATCTGAAAATATAATTGATTAGTTATTTGAAAAGTAATTCTTTAATAACATATATAATTGTATGTTATAAATTAAAGTAAGAAAGCAGGTAAATTTCAAATGTCAACATTACGGGACGTTGCAAAACTTGCGCATGTAGATATCAGTACTGTTTCAAGAGCTTTAAATAATACTTCTTATGTTCATCCGGATACTAAAGCTCGTATTTATGAAGCAGTAAAAGAATTAAGCTACCAGCCTAATCTTATTTCTCAGGGATTGCGTCAGGGAAAACATCATCTTATTGCTGTAATTGTTCCTAACATCCAAATGACTATTTTTGCTGAAATAGCTCAAAGTATAGAAAAGCAAGCCAGGTCAATGAACTACGAAACTTTATTCTGCGATACTGAAGATAATGCAACTATAGAAAAAGAATGTTTAGAAAGACTAAGAACAGGAATAGTCGATGGAATTGTAATAGCTGCAACCGGTTATAATACCAGATTATTATTAGACATCCAAGCCAGCGGAATACCTATCATTCAAGTAGTTAGATTCTTCGATAAATCAATAAATAGTGTTATAGCAGATTATTTTTCATGTGCATATGATAGTATTAAATATTTATATAAAAAAGGATGCAGGCACATGGGATTAATTGTTGGTGATTTAAAAATCGAACCATTCAATCAAAGATATAGAGGTTATAATAAAGCTCTCAAAGAATATAAATTATCTGTAAATGTTACTGAACACAAAAAGAATTCCAATGCATTTGAAGAAGGATACATCGGTGCAAATACTTTATTAGAACAAGATTCTAAATTAGATGCTATTATCACAGAAGTTGATACGCAGGGAATGGGGGCTATCAGGGCTTTAAAAGAACGAAGTATAGCTTTCCCCGAACAAGTAAAAATCATCAGTTTAACAGGTTATTATATTGGAAATATGCTGGAGACATCACTGACTTCCATGGAAATGCCCGGAAAAGAAATGGGAGAATCTGCTGCAAAAATAATAATTGAAAACATAGAAAAAAAGGATATTAAAAAAGCGCATATTCAACATATTATCTTTAATTCAACTCTTGTGGAAAGA
>JAJBWD010000116.1:0-3913 GCA_032907345.1 Bacillota bacterium
AAGACAAATTTAGATAAGCTAAATATGTCTGAAAATACCAAATGTAAACTTATCAATGAAGCGGAGAAGTCATATAGAACATCTATTAGGAAATTAAGTTTTATAATTTTCCCGGCAGCTGCTTCTGTTCTTGCCTTAATAATAATGTTTACGGGTATTTTTAATCATGGCTTTTCAAAGGTATATGCAGATGACCTTATGAAAGGAGTTACTCCCCATAAGGCAGAGTCTGTCTCATTAAGTGAAGATTTCCTTAAATCCACCTCAGATTTTTCAATAGAACTATTTAAAAAATCCTATACAAAGGGCAAGAATTCACTTATATCTCCAGCTTCCGTTTATCTAGCTCTTGGCATGACCGCCAATGGAGCAGATGGAAATACATTAAAAGAATTTGAAGCTGTCCTCGGCAGACATAATTTAAATATAAATGATCTAAACACATTTTATAACAGTTTGACCAGAGAACTAACTGATGCAACCAGTGAAAAGTTCAGTATAGCAAATTCGATTTGGTACAGACAGAATGAAAACCTGGATATAAAAAAGGATTTTCTTCAAACTAATGCAGATTATTATGGTGCTGCAGCTTATAAAGCAGATTTCAATTCCAAAAGTACTATAAATGACATTAATAACTGGGTTAAAAATAATACTCACAATCAAATAGACAAAATCATTGACCAAATAGACAGTAATACTATTATGTATCTGATTAACACTGTATACTTTGAAGATGAATGGGAAATCCCTTATACAAAAAATGATGTCAGGAAAGCCCCTTTTAAGCTCCAGGATGGAACAAATAAAACTACAGAATTTATGCATTCGGAAGAATACGGCTATTTAAAAGATGATAAAGCTGAGGGCTTCATAAAACCCTACAAGAATGGGAAATACAGTTTTGCAGCTTTGCTTCCTGATGAAGGAGTAAATATTGACAGCTTTATTAGTTCACTTTCAGGAGAAGATTTTATTAACCTCTTGAAAAATAAATCAAATGAAACAGTATCTGCCGATTTGCCTAAATTTAAAGCAGATTATAAGATGGAGCTTAATGATACTTTAAAGCAAATGGGACTTAAGGATTGCTTTATCAGCGGCAGTGCAAACTTCTCAAAGATGGCTGCCGGCAATGCCGGAGAGATTTATTTAAGTAATGTACTTCATAAAACTTTTATTGCTGTAGATACTAAAGGTACTAAGGCCGGAGCAGTTACCAAGGTTGAAATGACATGTAAAGGAATAGCTTCCAGTCAGCATAATATTACTCTTAACCGCCCTTTTGTTTATGCCATAGTTGATAATAAAACAAATCTTCCGCTTTTTATAGGAACAATGACAAATCCTTAAATATAGATAAGTTACATGACTGAGAACACTGCCCCTGCAATGTAAAAATTTATTCAGTAAATAGCAGTTAATAGTTTTTAATATGGATATCTTGTAATAAAAAAACTCTGCTATAAAATGAAATTATATTTCAACTTACAGCAGAGTCTATTTCTAAATTATTTTCCATTTTTTCCCGCCCCAGGGGTTAATTCTGCAGCACAAGTCTTCGCTGCTGGGCTCTGAACAGTATTGATAATACATAGTTTATGGTGAAGTACATTAATGCAATCAAACCAAATATTGAAAATACCTGGGTTGTAGTTGCATAAGATCCCATCAGGATCATGCCTTTTCCTGTAACTTCTTCTATACCAACAGCCCACAGGAAGGAAGTATCCTTAATTACTGTTATAAACTGCGACGCCAGAGCCGGTATCATGTTTTTAAATGCCTGGGGGATTATTATATACCTTAACGTTTGGACATAGGTAAACCCCTGAGAAGTAGCAGCTTCCCACTGACCCAGTTTTATGGAATTAAGGCCGCCCCGTACTATTTCTCCAATAATTGATGATGTAAAAATAGTCAGAGCCAGTATTCCAGCATTCACAGGCTTCATATTTACAATAAACCTGGTTACCAGAATCCATAAAAGCATGGGAGTATTTCTCACAGTTTCAATATATACTGCGGACAGCTTTCCCGGTATCCCCTTTGAACTGTTTCTTAAAATCCCGAGCACTGTTCCAAATATTGTACTTAATATAATAGTTACTAAAGATATATAAAGAGTAAGCCCAAAGCCATAGAGTAAGAATTTTATATTGGTATACGAAAATAAATTACTTATCATGCTATAGCATCCTCCTCATATGTCAATTCCTTGTCTTCACTTTTACTTTCAGGAACCTGGCTTACTTTTCTTTCAAATTTTCTTGTCAGTGCCGCCAGCGGCAGACACAGAGCCAGGTATAAAAGTCCGGTTACAACATAGGCTGGTCCATAATATAGATTTCCGCTGGACCAGGAATCTGTCTGATACATCAGATCTCCTCCGGCTATTATAGACAGCACTGAAGTATTTTTAATAAGATTTACAGCCTGATTTGTGAGAGGAGGAAGTACTATCTTTACAGCTTGAGGTATTACAATATATCTCATAGCTTCCCAATATGTGAAACCTTGGGAAAGAGCAGCCTCCAGCTGCCCTTTATTTATAGAATTTATTCCCGCTCTTACTACTTCAGCTATATATGCTCCATGGTAGATTCCAAGTGCTAAAATACCTATTAAAATTACAGGAAGTACTACTCCCAAGTGTGGTAGTCCGTTGTACAGGAAGAATACCTGAATCAGCAGCGGAGTATTTTGTATGAATTCCACATATACTCTGCTGGCAGCCTCCAAAACCTTAATCTTGGAAGTTGAAAATATTCCAAATAATATTCCTAATACTAAAGCTAGTGCAAGTGCTATTACTGATACCAAAAGTGTAGTTAAAAAACCTTTGGCAAATATTGTCCAGTCAGTAAATAGAGCCTGCCACTTAAATAATGCAAAAGGACCATTCATTATTTAAGACCCCATTTCTCCACTAATTTCTGTAAATCTCCTGAATTTTTAAGTTCTGTTATTGTATCATTTATTGCTTTTGCTAATGCAGTATTTGTTTTCTTTGAAGCGATTCCATATTCCTGAGGACTGAATTTATCTGATAATATAACTGTGTTGTCATCTAAATATCCCGCAAGAATAGCACCGTCAACTGAGAAACAGTCAACTCTTCCGGAGGTTAATGCTGTTTTTATTTCAGGATAGCTGGCAAACTCAGCAAATTTAATCTTTAATCCTTGTTTGTCTGCTTCTGCCTGAAGTGCTTTCTTTGTTGTAGCACTCTGAGCAACACCTATGGTTTTTCCATCTAAATCTTTGAAGCTTTTAAATCCTGAAGCTTTCTTTACCAGTAATCCTACGCCATCAGTAAAGTATGAATCTGAGAAGTTATAGCTTTTCTTTCTCTCTTCAGTAATTGTAAAAGTAGCAGCTACCATATCAATTTCACCGCTGTCAAGAAGTGGTCCTCTCGTTTTAGCAGTTACTGCCTGGAACTCAACCTTGTTTTCATCTCCTAAGATTTTCTTTGCTATTGCCTTGGCAATATCAATTTCGAATCCATCTATTTTACCTGTAGCCGGATCCTTGTAACCAAATTTAGGAACGTCAACTTTAACCCCAACCTTTAAAGTCCCCCTGTCCTTTATTTTCTGGATTTCATCTGATGCACTGCTGGTCTTTTTTGATGAACAGCCAGCTAATGTAAGGGTAAGAACCAGTGTTAGTATGAGTGATGAAATTTTGATAAGTTTTTTCATAATAAATTCCCCCTATTTATCTTATTATTTTACTTAAAAATGTTATTGTTCTTTCATTGGAAGGATTTTTAAAGAAATGCTCCGGGCTTCCTTCTTCAATGATTTCTCCTTCATCCATAAATATAACTCTGTCAGCTACTTGTCTTGCAAAACCCATTTCATGGGTAACTACCACCATAGTAATCTTCTCATGAGAAAGGTTAACC
>JAJBWD010000117.1:0-9609 GCA_032907345.1 Bacillota bacterium
ATTAAATATATTAAATACTATAAAATTACCATAACCACCAAATACTTTATTAACATCAGTTTTAATAAAATCAAAAATATTAGGTAGTCTAATTTCGTTATTATCACTATGAGCTGTTAACATTTTCTCCGCTTATCCTCCTTATGAAAAAAAATGAGCTTAATACAAATTCCTTTCTTAAATTTTCATTACACCTTACTTTATTTATGCTGCCTCTTCCCATTACTATTAAGTTATATTTATTTTTCAAATGAAACATACTATACATTTACCTATCTGTTTACATTTTTGCCATAATAATTACTTATTCTACACTATACTACAAATTCCTTCATAGATGGATACAAAAATATGCCATGGACTATGTAATCTTACATTCCATGACATTATATTAAATATAAAGGGTCCTTTTTCAATATGTGTAAAGCTTTTTTTACATATTCCTAAAATTATAAGTCTATCATATGAAATGATGGACTTTTTGTACGCCTCCTGGAAAAACCTGATTAATAATAAAATATATAATATGAAAAATATTATATTAAATTATGACAATGGCTTTATAACCTTATTTTACATACTTAATATTTAATGGATAATCCTGGGCTGCCTTACCTATTTAGAGTAAAAAAAAATTACATAAAATCTACTTTTTTTGATACATATATTAGATGTATCTAAATGATTTCATGTAACTTTATAAGAGAATAAAAAATTCGATGGTGCTCGTGATCGGACTTGAACCGATACGATATTGCTACCGCTGGATTTTGAGTCCAGTGCGTCTGCCATTCCGCCACACGAGCATAATAAAGAGAATTGAAAGCGACTAATAATTATTCAGAAAATCTTTTGCGGTTTCCAGCAGATTTTGAGTCTTGTGAGACTGCCATTCCGCCACATCTGCATAACAAAGATATAATATCACAGAGATAAATTATAGTCAAGCCAGAAATTTTATAATTGAAAATGATTACATTGTTAAAATCTTATCATATCTATTGTTTGAAGGAACAAACTTTGATAAAATAAAGAAGGTTGTGTAAATATAACATCTTAATAGGAGGAGAAATATATGATTTATTCAGCAGAAGTAGAAAATATGGTATGTGTTGCTAAAGGACCAAATCACGGACCAGCACCAATACCAGAAGAAGGAAAATGGGTACAAGCTAAAGAAATAAAAGATATTTCTGGCTTAACACATGGAATAGGCTGGTGTGCACCACAACAGGGAGCATGTAAGCTTACATTGAACGTTAAAGATGGAGTTATACAGGAAGCATTAGTAGAAACCATAGGCTGCAGCGGAATGACTCACTCAGCTGCTATGGCATCTGAAATATTGCCTGGAAAAACAATTCTGGAAGCATTAAATACTGACTTAGTGTGCGATGCTATAAATGTAGCTATGAGAGAATTATTCCTCCAGATAGTATATGGAAGATCACAGACAGCTTTCTCAGAAGGCGGACTTCCAATAGGAGCAGGTCTTGAAGACTTAGGAAAAGGACTTAGAAGCCAGGTTGGAACTATGTATGGAACATTAGCTAAAGGTTCCAGATATTTAGAGATGGCAGAGGGATACGTTACAAAAATTGCTTTAGATGAAAATGATGAAATAATAGGATATAAATTTGTTCACGTTGGAAAAATGATGGACATGATTAAAAAGGGAATAGATGCTAACGAAGCATTAGAGAAAGCAACAAGCCAATATGGCAGATTTAATGAAGCAGCAAAAGTCATAGACCCAAGACAGGAATAATAAAGGAGGATATAAAGATGGCATTATTTGAAAGCTATGAAAGAAGAATAGATGGTATTACGGCTGTATGTAAAAAATACGGAATGGAAACCATAGAGGATGCTAAAAAAGTTTGCGACGAAAAGGGAATAGATGTTTATAGTATAGTAAAGGGAATTCAGCCAATATGCTTTGAAAATGCATGCTGGGCTTATACTTTAGGTGCTGCCATAGCAATAAAGAAGGGCGCAAGTAAGGCTGCAGATGCAGCTACAGCAATCGGAGAAGGACTTCAGGCATTCTGCATTCCAGGATCAGTTGCAGATGACAGAAAGGTTGGACTCGGACACGGAAATTTAGCTGCAATGCTTTTAAAAGAAGAAACAAAATGTTTTGCATTTTTAGCAGGACATGAATCCTTTGCAGCTGCAGAAGGCGCTATAGGACTTGCCAGATCAGCTAATAAAGTAAGAAAAGAGCCTCTTAAGGTTATATTAAACGGACTTGGAAAAGACGCAGCGTTTATAATATCAAGAATAAATGGATTTACATATGTTCAGACTAAGTTTGATTATTATACAGGAAAGCTCAGCATCGTAAAGGAAACAGCTTACTCCAAGGGAGAAAGAGCTTTGGTTCGCTGCTATGGAGCAGATGACGTAAGAGAAGGTGTTGCTATAATGCATAAAGAGGGAGTTGACGTTTCAATAACAGGAAACTCAACAAACCCAACCAGATTCCAGCACCCGGTAGCAGGAACATACAAAAAGGAATGTGTTGAAATGGGCAAGAAGTACTTCTCAGTTGCATCAGGCGGCGGCACAGGGAGAACTCTTCACCCAGACAATATGGCAGCAGGTCCTGCTTCCTATGGAATGACAGATACAATGGGAAGAATGCACTCAGATGCACAGTTTGCAGGTTCCTCATCAGTTCCGGCTCACGTTGAAATGATGGGACTTATCGGAATGGGAAACAACCCAATGGTTGGAGCATCCGTTGCAGTAGCAGTTGCTGTAGAGCAGGCAATGAACAAATAAAGGGTTTACGCTGTATAAACTGAATAAAAACAAATTTAAAAGACTGTTCACGTTATTTTAAGTAAAATTTTAATGATGTGTGCAGTCTTTTTCTGTATATTTTAGGAGGTTTATCTGAAAAGAAAGAAGTTAATTACAAGTAAATAACTGACATTTCAAGAAGTTTTTTCAGAGTTCATTTACAGTTGTAAAGAACGAAATTTAAGAGAAGGAAGAATTAAACATTTCTTTTCTTAAATATATTAAGGATTTGCCGGTGCTAAGCCGCTGGCATTGCTTTTATAATAATCATTTATTAGCTTGTCTACTATTCTGCTAAGCTTCAGTACTTCATCTGAAGATATTCCTTTTTCTTCAATAAGCTTGTTAAGCTGTTCTTTCAGTTCTTCCATAATGGTTCCTCTGAAGTTCATATATTTTTAACACTTTTACCATTATATTACTTAAAATGCGCTTAAACAATAATAGTTTTAATTTTAACAAAGATAAAGTTTAACAGACTTGTTTAGGTACATAACGGTTGACAATTGTTCATTATTAATTGTTAATAAGTTATTCTGAAGCTCTTTTCATTTTCTTTAATATCAATAACTGCAGAGATTATATTCTCTACTTCGGAGAAACCATTTCCTCTCCTTAATTCCGTAATAAATTTATCTAAAGATTTAATTTCGCCCTGAACCTCCAATTCCACCGAATCATCATAACAATTTCGTATCCAGCCTGTTAATCCTGATTTTGATGCAGAATGATAAACAAAGTATCTAAATCCTACCCCCTGAACTAAGCCGGTTACTGTGATGTGATATCTTACCATTTTATAATTCCTTTCTTTCTGCTGACAATGTTTATGAAGATATATTAACATTAATATTGATGCAGGTTCAACCTTAAATCATAAAAATTAATACAATGGGGATATGGCGTATTAAAAATATGAAAAAGTACTGACCTTACTGTTTTAATTGTTTATTGGCTTAAAATAGTGTATATTGGATAAGGATATTAAATAACATTTTCACTGGCTTTTCAGCTAAAAAAGACAAATTCAGAGTTTTTTTGGCTGGAATTTTCACAGATATAGATATATAAGACAAGCTTAATTGGTAATAAAATATTTAGTAAACTTGAAAACAAAAGGAGAAGAATATGGGAATATTAGAAAGCTTTATTAATGTAATATTGCATCTTGATAAATATCTGGTAATAATATTGCAGAATTATGGTGTGTGGACATACGGACTCGTATTTTTAATTATATTTTGTGAGACTGGTTTAGTCTTTACTCCGTTTTTACCTGGAGATTCTGTCCTGTTTGCGGCAGGAGCAATGGCTTCTTTAGGATCCTTTAATATATTTAGTTTATTTTTTATATTTTACATAGCTGCAGTTATAGGAGATTCGACCAATTATTATATAGGGCAAAAGCTTGGAAACAGGATTGTAGAAAAACAAAATAAGCTGATAAATAAAGAACACCTGGATAAAGCACACATGTTTTATAAAAAGCATGGTTCAATGACTATTGTTGTGGGAAGGTTTATACCAATTATAAGAACTTTTGTACCTTTTGTAGCCGGGATTGGTGAGATGAATTATCCAACATTTATTACTTATAATCTTCTTGGAGGATTATTATGGGTCTTACTTTTTTTAGGAGGAGGATACTTTTTCGGTAATCTGCCATTTATTAAACAGCATTTTTCAATTGTTTTGATTGCCATAATTATTATATCCCTGATCCCGGGAGCAGCAGCGATCTTAAATGAAAAATCAGCTAAAAAAGTGCTTAAATAATCAATTGGCCTATTAGTTAGATGAAAGCTAACTTTAAAGCATGAAGATAACCAGGAGAAAATCCTAGGCAGCTTCATGCTTTTATTTTATTGTTTTATATTACTAAACTGTAAGATAAAAAAGCACGCTGTTTCATTTGCTGGGAGGTCTGCGCCGGCCTACAGAGGGCAGGGTAATTATTGACGGAGAATGCATTTATGATTACAGGGAAGAAAACTTAGGAATATTCAGAAGAAGAACGCCATGAGAAAACTAATGAATAATAAAGTTTAAAGCCCATACACATTTTATTTTTGTGTATGGGCTGTTTACTTCGCTATTTAATAAAACCAGCTATCTGATATATGGATTAAAAATTTTAATAGTTATTTAAACAAAGCTAAAATATTACATATACCGATGTGATGGTTCCATTATTCTGAAATTGAGGCTTCGCCGTTTTGGTATACATGCCTATTAGTATTTAGTAATCCGCCTAAAAATCTGTTAAATTTATTAGACATTTTAAATAAATAAACAGAAAGTATAGTAATGATGGTACAAGTGAATACAAATAAGCAGTATGTTTCAGGCAGAGATATTGTTACCCCTCTAAATCTTTCTACAACCTGTCCAATTACTACATGATGAACTAAAAAAACAGCAAAAGAATACCTGCTGATTACATAAAATAAGTTTTGCATATTCTTATTTTTAACATACTGAGCAATATAAGTTAATACAAAGAAAAGCGCTATACCAGTAATAGTAATCCTAAAAATCAAATCAGTCTTAATACTAAAAAGGAACATAATTGTACATACACCTAATGCAGCAATAAATTGATAAAATTTTACATTCTTAATATATTGGACAAAATACATCCCTGCTAAAAATTCAGGGATCCTTACTAGAAAATTTCGGACAATCGGCATTTCAAAGTTATATTTTTTTACAAAAATAATATAAAAAACTATTATGCAAGCAAATGTTGTTTTGGGCCTTTCGATTACAAGTTTCCTTAACAGCGGAAAGCAAAAATATAAGAAAATTATACATCCTAAAAACCATTCTCCAAGTATATAGAAATTTGGTATCTTATATAAGAAATACCCGTCCATTCCTAAAATTGTTAGAATGAAGTTTACCTTTGGTATTGAATGATTAATTGTTTTATTAAAATAAAACATATATAAAAATGCACTAGCGTAAGCTATCCAGAACATTGGAAATATTCCTAAAAATCTTTTCTTAAAGAATTTTTTAATGGAAAAATCTGTATTATAAGTGTACATTAATGCACTTCCTGAAATTATAAAAAATAACGAAACTCCCATAGTACCTAAATCACCATTTTTATATGTTTCAATTAATATCTCATGCCCAATAATGGAATGACTAAGGATAGAACTATTAAAATGAGAAACTACTATAGCTATTATTGATATGGCACGTATAAAATCTAAATAAAAAATTCTTATCTTTTGCATTATTAACTTCCTCCCCTTAAACAGTATAAAATAAGAGGGTTAAGAA
This sequence comes from Bacillota bacterium, assembly GCA_032907345.1. Classification (GTDB taxonomy): domain Bacteria; phylum Bacillota; class Clostridia; order Clostridiales; family Clostridiaceae; genus JAJBWD01. The sequence goes on from JAJBWD010000117.1 coordinate 6,100, forward strand.
TGCAAATCATTCTGTATTTCGAAAAAAGTGGAAAATATAGTTAATAATAAAAAGTTTATTTAAAGCAAAATTATAACCAGGAGAAAATACAGTATTACTTCCTGTTTTTTATATTACTAAACTGTAAGATAAGTCTTTATTATTGTAAGTCAGGTGATATAGAGTGTAATATTAAAGACAGGTATAATGTGAATATGGAAATAATTCATATTAGGAGATAAAAGTAATGGAAATTTTAAAGGTAGAAAATTTAAGCAAGATCTATGGAAATGACGAGAATAGGGTAGAGGCACTGAAAAATATAAATCTGACTGTTTCTAAGGGTGAATTTACCGCCATAGTAGGTGCTTCCGGCTCAGGAAAAAGCACACTGCTGCATTTGCTAGGTGGTCTGGACCGACCTACAGAGGGCAGGGTAATAATTGACGGGGAAAGCATTTATGATTACAAGGAAGAAAACTTAGCAATATTCAGAAGAAGAAAAATAGGGTTTGTATTTCAGTTTTTTAATCTGATTCCCGTTCTGGATGTAGAGGAAAATATAGCTTTGCCGGCATTACTGGACAATGATAAAGTAGATAAAAATTATCTGGAAGATATTATTGGAATATTAGGATTAAAAGATAGAAAAAATCATCTTCCTTCAGAATTATCAGGAGGACAGCAGCAGAGGGTATCCATTGGCAGGGCGCTTTTAAATAAGCCTTCAATTATACTTGCAGATGAGCCGACAGGTAATCTGGACAGTAAAAATTCCAGAGAAGTTATTGAACTTTTAAAGCTTACAGCAAAAAAGTATAATCAGACATTAATACTCATTACTCATGATATTAATATAGCCTCCATGGCAGATAGAATAATAAACATTGAAGATGGCCAGATTGTTTCTGACAAATATTTAAGAAATGAGGTCATAAAATAATGTTAAGCAGTTATGTTCAGCTTACCGGAAAGTATTTAAAATCTAATAAAAAAAGAAGCCTGCTCACTATTATAGGGATAATTCTATCTGTTGCATTAATATGTACAATAGGCCTTTTCGTCAATGGAGTTCAGAATATGCAGATAGAAAGTATGAAAAGCACATATGGATCCTGGCATATAGCCTATTCAAATGTTGATGACAGCTTAGTTTCAAAAGTAATTAATAATCCTAAAGTATCCAGGTATGGATTTTACAGTGAAGGCAAAGAAGAAAATTTTGATAAAATAAAAGTTAAACAAATAACAGCCACTGATAAAGCTTTAGAGCTTCTTCCATACAAAGTAGAAAAGGGCAGACTTCCTAAGAATGAAAATGAAGCGGCTATGGAAAAATGGTTCTTGTCTAAAATAGGCAATAAGGCTGAAATAGGCAGCAAAATTAAATTTGATAACAAAGAGTATGAACTTGTAGGTATTTTGGAAGACAATACACAAAATCAAATTGATGGTAAGGCTGTATTAATGTGCAAAAGCAATAGCATAGATAAGAAAAATTCAATATTATTAGCAGAGATAAGCTCAAAGACAAAGTTAAAAGCTGCTGTAGATGAATTAAGCAAATTAAGTAAGTTAGGTAAATATCAGTTAAACGAATATGTACTTACCGTGGAGGGAGCAGGAAGTAATGCTTCAGTGAATAGCGGTATATACACGGTCCTTTTAATAATAATAGGAATAGTAGTAATATCAACAATAGCTGTAATATATAATTCATTTCAAATTAGTGTAGTGGAAAGAATCAAGCAGTTTGGACTTTTAAGAGCTGTAGGAGCAACTCCAAAGCAAATTAGGAAAATTGTACTGCGGGAAGCAACGGTGCTGGCTTTAATAGGTGTTCCAATAGGGCTTCTATGCGGAATTATAGCTATCTATGGAATAAACTTTGTATTTAAATTAATTGGTGCGGATTCTGTAATGCCTATGAAAGTAGTATTAGATTCCAAAATTATGTTAATAAGCGGTGCAGTAGGAATAGTATCTATATACATTTCTGCATTAATACCCGCATTTTACGCAGGAAGGATTTCACCTCTGGTAGCTATAAGCAGCAGAGCATCAATTACAAAGGAAAAAATAAAAAGGAGAAAAAACACAATAGTTCAAAAAATATTTGGCTTTGAAGGAGCAATGGCTTCTAAAAATATAAAAAGAAATAGAAAAAGATATAGAATCACTGTATTTTCAATAATTATAAGTGTTGTACTGTTTGTTGCATTTAAATCCTTTATGGATATGACACTGCATATATCAAACAGCCTTAATGAATCAAAAAATATTCACTTTTCAGTTATGGAGGATGGAGGAAGTAAACAGAAAGATTTAATAAATGATAATCTGGTTCAAAATATAAAATCGCTTAAAGTGGTAGATAAAGTATATAAACAATATGAACCCTATTCTTTCCATGCAGCTATGGATCAAAGCAGTGAAATTGCTAAAGTCAAAGAAATGAGAACAGATATATATAAAAAAGCGGAAGTAAATGGCAGTGAGAAATCACTTATAAGCAGCTCTCTTATAGTTTATGACAGTAATTCAATTAAGGCTGCTAAAAAGTATTTAGAGTCAGGAAATATAGATGAAGAAAAGTTAAATAATGAAAATGGAGTAATAATAATCAGAAAAAGCAGAATATATAATCCAAAAACAAAAAATAGCTATCTGGGGTCAGTGGCTGATTTAAATGTAGGAAATGAAATATATATTCAGTATGACGGGTCTTCAAAACAAAATATTCAATTTGGAAAAGGCAATGTAATAAAAGTTAAAGTTATGGGCATAGCTTATGATGACCCCTTTGATTTTTATGGAGATCCAAGTACATTAAAAATAATAACCACGGAAAGTATGGCTAAGAAATTAATGGGAGAGAAAAACATCAATCCTACAAGCTTAAATATTTCAATTAAAGATATAAAGGATGAGGAAGCAGCAAAATCGCAGATAGAAAATGTTATAAAACCCGGTTCATCATTAAAGGCTGTAGATAATATAGATGGAAATAAGCAGGCAAAGACAGCTATACTAATGGTTGAAATACTAATATATGGATTTGTCATAGTTGTATCATTAATTGGCAGTGTTAATATTATAAATACGATAACAACAAATATAATATTAAGAAGAAGAGAGTTTGCTGCATTAAAATCCATAGGTCTGACTCAAAAGGGTTTAAAGAAAATGATTGTACTGGAAGGACTTCTCTATGGCATAGCTGGTGCTGTATATGGATCTGTAATAGGCTGCGGATTATCCTATATAATGTATAAAGGCTTTTACAATGTAAGGGAATTTACATGGAGCATTCCCTGGAATGCCATGATTATTGCAGCAATTGCAGCAATAGTAATATCATATATATCAGTTTTATCCCCACTTTCAAGAATAAAAAAAGAAAATTTAATTGATGTAGTCAGAGAAGATTATTAATAGAAAAAAATGTCATGGCAGTAATATAAAGCTATGACATTTCTTTTTAGTTAGGCTATTATATAAATAAGAAGATAAAGAGGTGAAATATATTTA
>JAJBWD010000118.1:0-6458 GCA_032907345.1 Bacillota bacterium
CCAGTTGTCCATTTAGCATGCATTTTTTTAATTAGATTAGATCAATTACCTCTATATTGTAACCTAAAATTCTAAAAAAACAAATGCATGACATCCTGTGAAATGGACTTTAGTCATGCATTTTTTATAAATTTTAATCGATGGAATTTAAATTTTCAATTAACTCTTAGTATTCAGGTAAATTATGTTTAAATATACTAATTTTTAAAAGGCTGTATATTAAATTAATAATAAGCAGCCTTTCTATATAGGAATAGGGACAACTAATTAATTATTGCTTTACTGCTCCGCTGACAATTCCTTTAATTATCTGTTTCTGAGCCAGGAAGTAGAATATCATAAGCGGCAGTGTTCTCATTCCTTCCTTATTTATTACTAACGAAGGAAGCAGGTAATCATTCCATATCCACATCATATAAAGCACGATAACTGTAACTGCAGCTGGCTTTAACATAGGGAATACAATAAGCCAGAAAGTCCTGAATCTGTCACAGCCATCAACAAGAGCTGCCTCATCAAGAGAAGACGGAATTTAATGCCCTATGGTACAGGAATATGGTTAAGCTGAAGCCAAATTCTAAATATATAAATACAATTCCCGCAGAATTCTATAAAATAGCACACTGCCAAGCCTAAAGTCCCCACCTAATCAGTTATATTTTATAAACTCTCGCCTCATAAGGCTTTAATCTTTCACTATGATTCTCATAATTTGAAATCAAAAGTCCATCTTCCTTGACCTCTATGCCTTCCGGCAGATTAAAATCAGCTTCTTTACCCTTAAAATTCAGGATGACTAATATTTTTTCATTGCCAAGTTCCCTTATATATGAAAATACTTCTTCATCCTGCTCCATCAGAGGAATATACCTGCCATAAATAATGACCGGGTTTTCTTTTCTTATTTTAATAAGTTTTTTATAATAATTTAAAACAGAGTCTTTATATTTCTCTTCCTTATTAACATTTATTTCTTTGTAATTCGGATTAACTTCTATCCAGGGCTCACCAGATGTAAATCCTGCATTTTCTTCATCATTCCACTGCATAGGAGTTCTGGCATTATCCCTTCCCTTGCTGTAAATAGACTCCATAATTTCATCTAAACTCTTATCTCCGCATTTTATGGCTTCATTATAAAAATTTATAGTCTCAATATCCTTATACTCTTCAATGGATTTGTATTTTATGTTAGTCATGCCAATTTCCTCACCCTGATATATGTAAGGGGTTCCCTGAAGAGTGTGAACAAGAGTCCCCAGCATTTTTGCAGATTCATTTCTGTATTTTTTATCATCCCCGAAACGGGACACCATTCTGGGCTGGTCATGATTATTAAGGAAAAGGCTGTTCCATCCTTTATTTTCTAATCCATGCTGCCACTTTTTAATTATATTTTTAAAGTCTGTCAGCTTCCAGGGTTTTAATTCCCATTTTCCAGAATCTCCTGAATCAATGCCCATCAGCTCAAATTGAAAGACCATGTTAAGTTCATTTCTTTCCTCCGCAGTATATAAAGCTGCATCATCTACATTGACATCAGGGGTTTCTCCAACAGTCATTATGTCATATTTTGAAAGTACCTTCCTGTTCATTTCCTGCAGGTATTCATGTACCCTGGGTCCGTTAATAAAATATTTACCTCCCCATTTATAACCTGAATCCTGAGCTGGAACGGCAGGATATCCTTCTGCCTTGGAAATGCAGTTTATTACATCCATCCTGAAACCATCAATTCCCTTTTGCAGCCACCATTCCATCATGGAAAACACATCGCTTCTCAGTTTTGGATTTTCCCAGTTAAGGTCAGGCTGTTTTTTAGAGAAAAGATGAAGATAATATTCACCTGTTTTATCATCATATTCCCAGACTGAAGGTGTAAAAAATGATGCCCAGTTGTTTGGTTCTCTTCCATCCTTTCCTTTTTCCCATATATAATAATCCCTTTTTTCATTATTTTTTGAGTTTCTGGATTCCTGAAACCATTTATGTTCATCGGAAGAATGGTTAACCACCAGATCCATTATCAGCTTCATTCCTCTTTTATGAATCTCATTAAGCATTTCTTCCCAGTCAGCTAAGGTTCCAAATTCATCCATTATATCGTAATAATCAGATATATCGTATCCATTATCATCATTAGGTGACTTATAAACAGGGCAGAGCCATATAACATTAACTCCCAGGTCCTTTAAGTAATCAAGTTTTGAAATGATTCCTCTTAAGTCTCCTATTCCGTCACCATTTGAATCGCAGAAGCTTCTTGGATATATCTGATAAACAATTGCTTCTTTCCACCAATTTTGTTTCATTTAAATTCCCCCTTATTTATTAGGTTAGTCCCATGTGGTTACGTAAGCTCTTAGGTATAAACTAAACCTCCAAACTGATTATATTTATCTTATGTCAGTTTGAAGGTTTACACAAACTTTGGGTGCTTCCGGAGCATATCCTGATATGCTTCTTTAACGTAATAATATTAATTCTTAATGCAGTTTATTTTATAAATTCTCTTCCGCCCATGTAAGCCCTTAAAACTTCCGGAATTTCAACGGTCCCATCTTCTCTCTGGAAGTTCTCAAGAATGGCAGCAAAGGTTCTTCCTACAGCAACTCCTGAACCATTTAATGTATGAACGAATTCCGGCTTGGATTTAGCAGTTTCCTTATATCTGATATTTGCCCTTCTTGCCTGAAAGGCTTCAAAGTTACTGCAGCTTGATATCTCCACATATCTGTTGTAGCTTGGCATCCATACCTCAATATCATATTTTAATGCAGCTGTGAACCCTAAATCTCCTTTGCAAATCTTAACTACTCTGTATGGAAGCTTAAGTCCTTTTAAAACTTCCTCTGCATCCTTTGTCAGTTTCTCCAGTTCTCTGTATGAATCTTCAGGTTTTGAAAACTCGACCAGCTCCACCTTATTGAACTGATGCTGCCTTATAAGCCCTCTTGTATCCCTTCCTGCAGATCCTGCTTCTGACCTGAAACAAGCGCTGTATGCTGCTATCTTTATGGGAAGATCCTCACCCTTTAACACTTCACCGGTATAATAATTTGTGACCGGTACCTCAGCTGTTGGAATGAGAAAGTAATCATCATTTATAATTTTAAAGGCATCTTCTTCAAATTTTGGCAGCTGACCTGTTCCTGTCATGCTTTTTCGGTTTACCATGTAGGGAGGAAGCATTTCAGTATAGCCCTGCTCCTCAGTATGCAGGTCAAGGAAATAATTAATTATTGCTCTTTCAAGTCTCGCTCCCAGTCCTTTATAAAATGCAAATCTGGAGCCGGTTACCTTGGATGCTCTTTCAAAATCTAAGATATTAAGGTTTGCTCCTATGTCCCAGTGGGCCTTAGGCTCAAATTGAAACTTGGCAGGCTCTCCCCATTTTCTTATTTCTTCATTATCTGAATCCAACAACCCATCCGGTACAGCTTCATTTGGGATATTGGGAATCCTAAGCATTAAATAATTAATATCCTCATCAAATTTGGCCAGCTTTGTATCATACTCTTTTATTTCAATTGATAATTTTTTCATATCATCAAATAATTCAGATACGCTGCTTCCTGATTTTTTAAGTCTGGAAATCTCTTCTGAATCTTTATTTCTTCTGCTCTTTAATTCTTCCGCATGCACAAGATATTCTCTCCGTTTTTCATCCAGGTCATAAACCTGATCTATAACATCTAAATTAAAACTTTCTCCTCTGTCTTTCATTTTATCTTTCAGATTATCTCTGCTGTTTCTTATTAACCTGATATCAAGCATAGTATTTCCTCCTTTAGACAACATTAAAAAATGTCAACAGATTAATATAATTTATCCACATTCTCCACACAAATAATATCTACCCCTGTGTTTAAAATATTAGAGCATACAATATCCCCAATAATTATGGGTGCTCCTACATTTAATCTGGAAAGAGCCTTTGAGCACTCTACATGAAGACTTATATCTATAGGTGCAGAGCTTTTTACAGGAACTACATTTTTATATCCTCCCTTAATCCTTACAAGGGTAGTTAAAATCTCTTTTTTCTCTTTCAGTCTTTTATTTGCTAAAATTTTACCGACTTCACATTCATGACCTGTTATTTCTATATAACCATCAATATTATCTATTGATACAATACACTTTTTATCACATTCACTGCATAAAAATTCCCTAATCATCTTTCCTCCTGTTTTCAGGAAATTTATCTTTTAAATTGAATCAAATTCTTTTATTCTTCCCTTAAAGACATTTGAACCACTGGAATCAATTACAATTTCCCTAAGATCCTTATCTGTTTCTCTGGCTAAAATTTCTGCCACCTTATTATAGCACAAGGAGCCTTTACAGCTGCCGGAAAGTACCCCTGTTCTTCTTTTTATTCCCTCTATAGTCCTGGCTCCGAGAGGTCTTCTTATGGAATCAATAATTTCACCCTCTGTTACCTTCTGGCATACACATACTATATTACCGTATCTTTTATCCTGGTTAATCAGGCTGTTTCTTTCATCATTACTCATAGCCCTGAACTTATAGTATTCTCTTCTTTTATCGTAAAATTCTTTTTTAGGCTTGCATTTTAATATAGATACTATGCTTTTGCATATATTATCTGCCAAAGCAGGAGTTATGGTAACTTGTCCATAATGCTTGCCTACCACTCTAAGATACCCTTCATTTATATATCTGTCATCTATTACCATGCCTTCATTATAAAATGGCAGCCTGTAATGAGTGTTAATAAAGTCCTCATCTAATATTTGGGCAGCAGAATTAATCCTGTCCTTTGCCTTTGCTATGGACATAACATTTTTCGTACTTAGAGCCAGAATAGTATCACCGTATGCATTTGGAACGGCATATATCCTTTCTCTTTTGTTGTTTAATATGAAAAGATTATTTTTAAAATTAGGCTTTACTTCTTTATCCATAATAAAGTACTGCAGATTTATCCTGTTTTCTAAAACCTTATCCTCTTCCGGAAAATCACTGAAATAAGTATTTACCGGTGTAGTGTTTATGACAAGCCTGCAGGTAAATTTATTTTTATTTGTATTGACCTGAAAGCCATTCCTGAATTTTTTAATGGCCAGAACTTCTTCCTCCAGCTTAAAATTAACACCGTTATCATAGGCTACTTCTCCATAGGAAAGAGCTAAATCATAGGGACATACAACACCTATATTGTGAGAATAAAGAGCATACTTTACATCAATATTAAGTGCAGGCTCAATATTTTTAGCTTCTGCTCCGTCTATCAGCTTTATATTTTCAATTCCTCTTTTTTTTGCCCTTTTGTATATGCTGGTTATTTCACTGCCATCATCATTTTGAATGAGCAGCAAGGATCCATTTCTTTTAAATGGTATATTAAACTTTTTTGAAAGCTCATCAAACATTCTGTTGCCGATAAGCTCCAGATTTGCCATAGCATCATCTTTTGTCTCTATACCGTCATAGACAATTGCTGCATTTACTAATGATACATCATCTGCAATATCATATTCTTTTTCTATAAGAGCGATATTTAGACTATACTTAGAAAGTTCATAGGCAGCGGCACACCCAATAATGCCCCCTCCCAGAATAAGAACATCATAGTCCATTTAATTTCCTCCTAATAGTGTATATTTACCTTAGTACCTTCAGGAATGTTGTTATACATCCATTTAATGTCATCCATGGATAATCTTATACATCCATGAGAAGCAGGTTTTCCCAGCTTCTTTTCTTCCTCTTCTATTATATTACCATTTTTGTCTACAGGTACAGAGTGAAAAAGATAATTTGAGAAAAATTTAATATAATATTTGGCTCCTTCTCCAAACTTATCAGAAAAGAAACTTTCTCCTTTTACCTGAATAAAAAATACACCTAATGGAGTTTCATTGTCCTGATCTCCTAATAATCCTGTGGAACACCTGAAGCTTTTAATTAATTTATCATTATTATATATATTAATTAACTGATTATTTATTGATGTGTCTACTGTATATTCTGATTCCTTATCCATATCCGGTGAAATATTATAATCTGTATTTCTGATCCAGCCGAAGTTTCCGGCGTTGTCCTCACAGTACAAATATCCATTGAAGCTGTTATATGCGACTATAACGTCATTTTTCTTAAGTGTATGAATTACAGAATCCTGACCTGTACAGTCCTTAAACACATTTACGCTTGCTCCTGATATGTAATAAGTCTTCTTAAAGCAATCCGTCGATGAAAAAACTGCCTCTACTTCGGTTTCGGAAGTTTCAGATACTGTTTCCTTTTTACTTGAATCATCAACTATAACAGGATTCCTTTTTATACTGCTGAATAAAAAAGCGGGGGTAAATATAAGAAATAGAGTGATAATAAAACTAGTTATTAAAATCTTCTTCATTTTTTCCTCCAAAATCAGTTCTATTTCTATTCTTTACTTATAATGTTTTTTTATACAAAAATACAAATAA
>JAJBWD010000119.1:0-21230 GCA_032907345.1 Bacillota bacterium
TAATAATTGCTTAACCCAAAGCAAGATAAATACTGATACTTATTATTATTTAAGAGAAACGTATAATTTAAAATCTCAAATGGCTCAAAGTTGTATGAAAACTGCTATTGCTAAATACAAAACCAATAAGTCCAATGGACATGATTTTAATTTAGTACAGTTTAAAAATTTAGAATATGACCTTGTTTGGAATAGAGATTATTCCTTAACTAAAGATATGTTCTCCATTAATAGTTTACAAGGTAGACTTAAAATACATTATGAAACTAAAGGTATGGAAAAGTATTTTGATGGCTCTTATAGTTTTGGTACCGCTAAACTTGTATATAAATATAATAAATATTTTTTACACATACCAATGACTAAAGATTATCCCCAAACCACACCTTTTGAAATAAATATAATTGTAGGCATTGACCTCGGTATCAACTTTTTAGCAACTACCTATGATAGTTATGGTAAAACCACTTTCTATAATGGTAGACATATAAAAGCTAAAAGAGGTCATTATAAGATGTTAAGAAAACAACTACAAGAGTGTGGCAGTAAATCAGCTAAACGTAGAATTAAATCTATTGGTTCAAGAGAAAACCGTTATGTTAATGATATTAACCATATCATTACAAAGGCACTCGTTGATAAGTATGGAGCAAATACATTATTTGTTCTTGAAGATTTAACTAACGTTAGAACTGTTAGCGAGAAAGTAAATATAAATAATAGATATGTTTCTGTATCTTGGTCTTTCTATCAATTTAGGCAACTACTTGAATATAAGGCTCAAATGAATAACTCTATGGTTATAGTAGTTAATCCTAAATATACAAGTCAAACCTGCCCTAAATGTGGGCATATTGAAAAAGCTAATAGAGATAAGAAAAAACATATCTTTAAGTGTAAAAATTGCAACTATCAATCTAATGATGATAGGATTGGGGCAATAAATCTTTGGAGAAAAGGTATTGAATATATTGAAAGCAACTCCAAAGAGCATAGTGAGTAAACTTGCTGTGTTACGGTGCTGTCAATCACCGTATCGTAACCTACGTTTGAGATGGGAGATATTAAATATCGTCAGTACCATGTGTAGTAGAGTTACAAGCCCCCACTTCTAAAGTGGGGTGTAATTGACTTCTAAACAGGTAACCTACCCCTCTCACAGTATGAATCAGCTTTATATTATATTTATCATCCAGCTTAGACCTTAGATATCTAACATAAACATCAACTACATTTGTATCTCCTAAATAGTCATAGCCCCATACCTTGTCTAATATTTTATCCCTTGTTAAAACAATATCTTCATTTTCCATTAAATATCTTAAAAACTCAAACTCAGTTTTTGTCAGCTCTATTTTTTCATCCTTATAAAAAAGTGAATAGTTATCCAGGTTAAGGGTGATGTTTGATGATTTTATAATATTTTCTTTTGGCTTAATGTTTCTGCTTCTTTTTAATGAAACCCTTATTCTTGCCAAAAGTTCTTCTATGGCAAAGGGCTTTGTTATATAATCATCTGCACCCAGGTCAAGGCCCATTACCTTGTCTGTGATTTCATCCTTGGCTGTCAGCATGATTACCGGAACCTCTGAACCCTGTCTTATCCTTCTCAGAACCTCCATACCGTTTAAGGAGGGCAGCATAACATCCAGCAGAATAAGGCTGAAGTTTTCAGATACTGCAGTATTAAGACCTGATCTGCCATCCCCTTCGATTTTTACATCATAGCCCTCATGAATAAGTTCTAATTGAATAAACCTGGCTATTTTTTCTTCATCTTCTATTATTAAAATTTTATCCATATTAAGCCTCCGGAAAATAATTGTTTAATTAGATTATAACAAAAAAAGCAGTCTGAATATCAGACTACTTAATATTTTCAGAAATATTTTGAATTACTTTATTTACTGAGGTTTCCTCCCCGGATTCTTTCTTGAACTTTATATTATGCCTGGTTGCAAGGGCAATAATGAGTCCTGCTAAGGTAACATAAGGCGCAAATATAGTAATTATTATGGCTGCAGTCAGAGGTATGCTGATAACATTACTGTCTTCTTTTGATACAATAAACTTTATCCTGTTTCCTTTTCTGATTATTTCTTTTACCCAGCTGAAAAATCCATTTGAGCTGCACTTATTTTCTGATTTTATTTTATTTCCTTTTTCCAGATAAACAAGAGCATCTAAAAGATTATTATCACATTTCTCAAGTGCATCTACTGCCTCCTGATATGAAACATTGGCCCTTTTTCTTAATTCATCGACTAAATTTAAATCTGCTGACATTTTATATTCCTCCTAAAAACTTTATTTATTGGAATTGCATAATTGCATTTTGGCTGGTTTCAGATGAAATAATGGATGTTCACCATTTTTTAATTTGAAATAAATTTTTAAATTATGCATTTCCTTATTTATTTTATATTTTTATGATATAGGAGAAATATTAAACGAAAATAAGCAGAAGATTAAAATCAGATTAAAAAAAAGGACTATTTCTAATTATTTTAGAAAAGGTCCGATTATTTTAATGATGTTATTAATAACTGAAGCTTTATCCAGCCATAAATCCCGGCTCCATACCCGGTATATTTTCCATCCCATTCTTTCATAAAATCTAATCAGTGAAAGCGGGTATAGAATTTCTTTATCGAAGATTATTCCTAAAACATATCTGCCGGATTTATCATATATTCCTATGTCTATATTGGGAGGATATCCTAAATCAAAGGATATATTATAATTTAAATTGATTAGGCTCTTTATAAGCCATTCCTTATTTTTAGGAAGTGGTATTGTATGCTTTGGCAGATTAATAATATCCTTATAAATTTTATATTTATGAACTATTTCATCTTTATTATCCTGATATACCAGGTATATTTTTCTTTTGGCTGAAGATACTGCCATATTAAGAATATTGTTTTTATAATTATTCTCCATTGATGAAAAGCCTGAAGTAAAAATAAATACTGTATCCCTTTCAGTATAGAAAGACTCAGCTGTGTATATATAATTTTTATTTATATATATTTCCATCTTAACAAGCTCTCTGTTTATATATTCCTTATCCTTTAGGCAGAATGCTGCTATTCCTATTCTGTTTAAATTTCCGTTTATTATTATCCTGCATATCTTATCTATGGCGTTATCAATATTTATCAGCTCTATCCCGGGATGTTTCTCTATTCTTTTTCTCAAATCCGGAGATATGACAATAGAGTCTTTATAAAAATTTTGATTTTGAAATGCCAGAATATCTTCTCTTTCTGATGAATAGTTGTAGTTTAAGAAAATATTATAATATTTATCTTTACATTTATTAAGAAGAGAATCTTCAGAAGTCAAGAACATTGTATCTCCTGATACTATCAGCTTATTTCCCCTAAATAAAGATGGAACAGCTCTATGAATTGAAATTTGTGAGGAATCTGCATAAATTATTAAGCTGAATATATCCTTTAAGGGCAGAATGTCTGAAACATTTTCAGGAGCAGCTAATAATACAGGGAACAGGGCTGTGAGTATTGCACTGTATTTACTAAATAAAGCTTTAACCGTCAGACCAATTTTTAAATCATTTTTTAAATTTGTATATTCTTCTGAAGCAGATACTTCTAAAAGCCTGCTGTCCCAAACCTGATTTATATAATCACAGGTAAGATTATTTTTTTCAGTCCTGAAGCTGGCTATGGAATCTTTAAGCTCATTATATTTTAAGCAGGTGAAAAGGGATTTCTTTTCGCTGGTTTGACTTTCAATATATTTTATCTGGGATAAAATCGAAAAATCCAAAATATGGTTAATCAGAGTATTATTATCAAAGGGAGGCTCACTATTTTCATATGCATAGGAAAGTATTAATATGTCCAAATCATCTAAGCTCCATATGGTATGGGCGTATTCTCTAAAAATATTAAATTTTCCCAGAGCTTCAAATAAAGCATTTAGTATATCGGATATATTAAGTCCATTCAGGGCATCCTCTATCAATTCATTATAAAAATCATTGTTTAAAAGATCCTTTAATACAGAAATAATTTCCATATAATTCAATATCATATCATAATAAGCTGTAAGAGTTTCTGCCTTTTCTTCAATTCTGATTCTATATATTTCATTGGATTTCCTGTTTTTATACTTTATAAAATGTATTAATCTGTTTTCTGGTTTGAATGAATTGCCTGTTGAAATATTCAGTATTCTTTCTGCAGCAAATAAAATATCCTGTTTTGGTACATTGAAATTTTTTTCCAGGCTAAGCAAAGTCATATTAGAAAAATTTTCCAGGCCTTTAATATTTTCATAAAGATTATAAAATGCAGCCTTTATATCTTCGCTGTTTTTATATGCAGTATCACATCTTGAAGTATCAGCCTCATTCTTTATTTTCAGCAGATATGGATAATCCTCAATTAAATTTCTGTATTCTTCATATCTGCTTGCTATTTCAGGTCCCAGCCTTAAAACAGATGTTTTCAGCTGACTGTAAGAAAATCCTTGAAATAAATTTTTTGACTGAAATTTTTTGAAGGCTTCATATCTGTAATCCTCCTTACCCTTAATTGCCTCTGCCTTGCTGTACATTTCCTGAAGTGATAAGCCAAAGGGCCTTTTTTTGTATAATACCTGTTCCATATCTGTTATTGATTTTATTTTTCTTTCCAGGTTTTCAGATTTGCTTTTTATCTGAGATAATATTCTGCCGGTTTGTTTTTCCCTTTTAATATTCATCTGAAATTCTATTTTGGATGATATGTTATGGGGATCATCTGATAGGAGACAGGTTTTATTACTGATTTTGCTCAGCCTTTCGTAAATGCTGAGCAGGGCTTCTTTGTTTTCCGATATTACCAGAATGTTTTTCCCTTTTGCCAGGCTGTCGCAAATTATATTTGTAATAGTTTCTTTTTTCCCGCTTCCCTTTGCACCGGTTAATATTACATTGCTTAAATTGTTTGCAGCTATTAATGCATCTGTTTGGCTGGTATTAAGTGGAGATGTGAGAAATAAATCCTTTGATGAAAGGTTTAAAGTATTTTCTTCCTGCTTATAATAGGGTAAATCATTAATAAGACTTTCAAAAAGGCAGCTGGTCTTATCACATGAGAGTATTTTTACGTAATCTTTAAACATTGAATATGAGGAGGATATAAGATATAAACAGGCTTTATGGATCTGAATTTCCGGAATTTTTAAATTGTTTTCATTAAGATAATTTATGATACCGGCCAGTTTATTTTCCCCAAATTGATTCAGGTCTTCAAATTCCATTTTTATATAATCATACTTAAGCCGGTCTGAATCAAAATTTTGGTATATTAATTTGTAGTTTAACATAATATCCATTTCTTTGTTGTTAGTTATATACCATGTACTGTTTTTAGCTAAAATATTAACCGGAAATAAAATAAGGGGCATATAAGAAGATGAGATCTCAGGCAAATCTACCTTAAGGATGGGATATCCAATATAAAGTGAATGAACTCCAATGTCTTTTGCTTGTTCATAGAATTTTTTAGCTTTTAGAACAGAAAGTGAGGTAAGGCTGTCACTAAGCAGAAAGTTTCCATCCTCTCTGCTTAACAAAAAGGATTCAAAGCTTGAAGTTACAGGAATTTCAATATCAGCATTATTAATACTGCTTTCCATAAGCAGTTTATGGAAATAAGCCCAGATAATATTATCCATATATCCACCCCCAATCCTTATAATTATATTATATATTAAATTTTAATTATATTGTATGATTTCGCCTGCTTTATGATAAAAAGATAAGAAAACAGCCGTCAGGTCTTTATTTTTTTAAAGATATAGACAAAGTGAGTTTTTAATATATAATAATATTAAATGGGGGCTTATAATTAAGTTTCCCTAAATGGCAGAGTAGATATACGTGCATTAAGTACCAGCAGGACGGGAAGTTGCCTCTGGAAGAAAGACTTTATAGTTTGTGTTATGTATATCGCATTCCGCTGCCACAAAAGAATTCTCACTTCTTTTGTGGTAAAAAAGGAGGAGATGAGATGAGTAAAACTAAAAAGCTTATAATAATAAGCTTACTAATTGCAATGGAGGTTGTATTAACCAGATTTTTTGCAATTGAAACACCAGCTCTGAGAATTGGACTTGGGTTCATTCCAATGGCCATGACTGGGATCTTATTTGGTCCCAAAGCTGCAGGCTTAGCCTATGCTGCATCTGATATTCTTGGGATGCTTCTATTACCAAAGTCAGCCTATTTCCCGGGGTTTACGTTAAGTGCTCTGATTTCAGGAGCCATGTATGGTATATTCCTTTATAGAAAGGATTCTTACCTTAGGATAATATTATGTGTATTAGTTATAGGTATAGGAGTAGATCTGGGATTGAACACCCTTTGGCTCTCTATAATACTGGGGAAGGGATATTTGGCACTTCTTCCGGCCAGATTAATTAAGACTGCCTTAATGGTTCCTGTTCAGGTAATATGTATAAAAGTTGTTGGTTATCTGGTGATTCACACCAAAAGTCTAAACTTAATAAAAAGCTAAACTAAAAGCCGGCAAACGCCGGCTTTTTAAATTATCAGTTTTTTCTCCCTGTTAATATTATTATGTTCATTATGCTTAATATACTGATAAGAATTGCTGATACATAAAATGAGAAAGTTAATGAAAGTAAATCACCTAATTTACCGGCTAAAGGAAATAGAATAATCATAAACAGGCTGAATACCATACTTTCCATTGACAGTATGGTAGCTCTTTTATCAGAAGGTATAAGTTTATTTATATAAGCTGAGGTTGTTATAAATATTATGCTTTCAACAGCATTAGCCAGTATAAAGAAAAATACATAAAATTTAGTGGCAGCTATTCCCCAAAAACTGAGGGATAAAACAATGGGAAGATAAATTAATATTCCCTTTTCCTTTAATCTTCTTTCTATTTTGTGAGTATAAAAGGCACAAAAAGCGCTGAGAAGTGAAGCTGATGCTAAAATAAGCCCCAATGTAAACTTTGAATATCCTTTTCCTACTATGAAGTTTTGAAAATAGTAAAACATGGTAGTCACAAATATGGAAATAATAGAAGAGAAAATTATAAGAAATCCAACTTTTCTTTTTCTATATATAATTTTGAAGCTTTCTCTGATCTGCCTGAAGAAGCTTGTTTTATCATCCTCTTTATAGGAAGATGGCTCCTGAAATAAAAAAGATTCTGCAAAGGCAAAAGAAGCTACCATTATTGAAGCTATATAAGCATAGCTATAATTTATATTTGAAAGAATTCCTCCTAATACCAGAGAAAGAGTATCAGAAATCTGAAAGAATACCTCGTTTGTACCGCTTACTTTCATATAACTGTCTTCATCCTTAAGCTCCTTAAGGGAATCATAAACAAGAGCATCTCCTGCTCCTGACTCCAAATTATATGAAACAGCTGTAAGAGCAAAGGAAATTAAATAGAACATATATGAATTTGAAGATATCAAGAGTATTGTACCTATTATCTTCATAAACCTGCCTAAAATCCTGCTGTATTTTCTGCCAAATATATCTGCAATGGCTCCGGTGGGTATTTCCATAAAAAATGATGTTATATGAAATACAGATTCCAGAATGCCAAGCTTTGTCAGGGTTACTCCCTTAGAGGCTAAGTATATCATCCATACACCGCTTGTAATATCAAGCCTTGATAAAAATGTGAATAAATAATTCAATTTTATGTTTCTTTTAAGTCTCTCTAATCTATTCATAATTTCCTCCATATAGTAAATTTTAGATGAAAAAATAAAATAAATCAAAAAAAATTTATAAAAGACTTGATAAATAACAATGGTTATTATATAATAACAATTGTAGATAACAATTAACAATTAAAAAATTTAAAGTATAGAAAGGTAGGAAATAAAAATGAAAAAATTTATTTGCAGTGTATGTGGATACGTTTATGAAGGAGAAGAGGCACCAGAAAAATGTCCTCAATGCGGAGCTCCAAAAGAAAAATTTATAGAGAAGAAGGATGAGGTCCTAAACTGGGCTGATGAGCATAGAATCGGAGCAGCACAGGGAGTAGATGCTGAAATACTTCAAGGCTTAAAGGAAAACTTTACAGGAGAATGTACTGAGGTTGGAATGTACCTGGCAATGAGCAGACAGGCAGATAGGGAAGGCTATCCTGAAGTTGCTGAAGCATATAAGAGAATAGCCTTTGAAGAGGCTGAACATGCAGCAAAATTTGCAGAGCTTTTAGGAGAGGTAGTTCTTCCAAGTACAAAGAAAAACCTGGAAATGAGAGTTGAAGCTGAATATGGAGCATGTGATGGAAAGAAGAAGCTGGCAACAAGAGCTAAACAGCTTAATTACGATGCTATACATGATACGGTTCATGAAATGTGCAAAGATGAGGCTAGACATGGAATGGCATTCAAAGGACTTTTAAACAGATACTTCAAATAAAAAAACAGAAGAGTCGTTGTCATTTAATTAAGAGATTCGCAAACTGATGCGAATCTCTTTTAATTACTTTTATCCAAGTCTCAAGACACCTGCTTCTGAAGTTAATTGATCTTATAATTCTGCTTAAGGCAGGGGGGACTCCAAATCTTAAGATCCATGATTAGCTTCAGCTAATAAAGTTCACTTATCTTGCAGGGGCAATCTATACAAGTTTCAATATAATGAGCCAGTACATTAATTGTAAAGCATCTTTCTCTGGCAATATTTTCGTCAGGTATTACAAAATAGAAGGTTTTCTCTATAGTGTCTGTGCAGCAGCGGTTTTTTAGGTCCCAAAGTTCATTTTTACCTTTTATAACATTAAAAGCTATAACTTTATCATGTTCACAGAGCAGAACCGCTATAGATACAGCCTTGTCTATGCAGGCCTTTTTGATTTTTACATTAACTTTCAGTATTCTTCCTTCACATTTAACTTCGCCGCATATATTTTCACATTTAAAGTCTTCGCAGCATTCGAATTTAACATCTTTTTTTAATACACATTTACACTCATCATTACATTCCGGCGGATAGTTCTGATACATTGTTTTTTCATCCATAATTATATCTCCTTTTAAAATTAAGCTTGGGCATATTACATAATATGAATTAATTTTTTAAAAGTTACAGATAGTAATTATGGACAAAAAAGATTAGGAAGTTCACATTACAACTTTAAGTGAACTTCCTAACCTTTTTCTAAGACGTAATCAATTGACATTAAGTTTTCTAAACCACCTCCTGCCTGGGATGATAATAAATATTTCTGGTGGTCTCACTCCCTTCTATGTTTACTCTTTCCTTGTATTTATTATATTATAAATATGAATGGATGTCAACAAGTAATCTAAATATTTTGAAAATTGAATAAATAGTCTTATATGCCGCCAAAATAAAAAAGCTGTTTTTTAAACAGCTTTTTCTTCCGGAAATTTTCTCAAATATGTTTTGGCATTTTTGTATCCGGCCTTATATAAAGAAATTGCCATGTCTTCCTTAATTTCAAAATCTGTGCTTTTGACTCCCATAGTAGGTATAAGCACTGTTTTTTCTTTATATACATCTATAAGGTGAATCCTTTTATTTTCGTTTGGTACTGAAGAAGCCAAGTCATATAAGAAGGCTATTGGGTCAGATCTTCCGCTGGATGTGAAAGAATCCGTCTCATTTAATTCGAATTTGAAACCAATTGTCTTAAAACTTTCATTTTCATTATCAAATATGTCTATAGGATAATTATAGGCAATGCCGCCGTCTACTATATAATGAGGGATGCTATCCTTGCACAGCACAACCGGTTTAAAATAAAGCGGAATAGAGGAGCTCATTCTTAAAGCCTTTGCCACGGTAAACTCATCAGGGTCAATATCATAATCAGGAAGATCATCAGGAAGAATTATTGGTTTGGAGCTTGTTATATCACAGGCAACAAACAGAGCCTTGCATTTACCGTTTCCTTTTAAATCTTTAAATGTATAAACACCTTTGCTTCCTAAAACCTTATATAAATATTCCTCCATATAATCACCGGAATATATGCTTTTTTCTTTAATAAGGCCTAATGGTTTCCCTATTAGAGGAAGCTTCTGGATATAATCCTTATCCATGAATTTTAAAAAATTAGTATTAATTATTAGCTTATTTATCTCTTTTCCTGAAAAGCCTGAAGATAAAAGAGCAGCAATTATGGCACCTGCAGAAGTTCCGGCCAGTCTGTTCCAGCTTATGTTATAATCTTCAAAACAGTTTATTGCACCAATAATTCCTATTGCTCTAATACCTCCGCCTTCAAACACTCCGTTTATTTTCATATGCAGCACCCTCTGAATATAATCTGATACACTATATTCTAACATTTTTCATATAAAAATTTGTTAACATTCTTTAAATTAATTCTTCCCATTTTATGTAAAGATTTTTCAGCTTTTCTTCATTCTCCTTTATAGACTCATTTATCCTGCTGCTTTCCTGAAAGGAGGAATATACCTCAACACTACAGAGCATCTGGTTTAGTTTTTTAATATGTTCCTCTGTAGCAGCTATTTCAGCTTCAATGGAGAATATCTCTTTATTTTTTTCTCTTTCCTTTTTTTCTGTTTCTCTTTTTTTCTTTTTTATATTGTTAAGCTCAGTTTTGTTAACTGAAGTTTCCTTTTCAACTTCTTCAAATCTGTCAGGTTTTTTCTTTTTTTCGGAATAATAGCTGTAATTTCCCAAGTAAGTAGTTATTCCGTTATTTTTAAGTTCTATTATCTTTTCTGCTATTTTATTTAAGAAATATCTGTCATGAGATATTAGAAGAACTGTTCCTTCATAGGACTGCAGAGCTTCCTCCAGGGCTTCCCTGGATGGAATATCCAAATGGTTTGTGGGTTCATCTAAAAGAAGAAAATTGGAATTTGAAAGTACAAGCTTAAGAAGACTAATCCTGCACTTTTCCCCGCCGCTGAGCTTACTGATTTTTTTAAAAACATCATCTCCTGAAAACAGGAAATGTCCCAGATAACTTCTGATCTCTGTCACCGTAAGATCAGGATAAGTATCCCAAACTTCATCCAGTATCGTCTTATTCATATCCAGGTTCTTTTGCTCCTGATCATAGTATCCAAATACAACATTTTTGCCGATTATAACATTCCCCGAAGATTGTTTTTCCTCTCCCAGTATTATTTTAAAGAGAGTTGTTTTCCCTATTCCGTTATCTCCTATTAAAGCCAGCTTATCTTCTCTTTTTAAATCTAAATTTATTCCGGAGAATAGCTCTTTATCTCCAAAGGATTTCGATAAGTCTTCTATAATAAGTGCATCTCTTCCGCTTTTTATTTTCTCTTTAAATACTATTCTTCCTAGACCCTTACTCTCAACCGGCTTTTCCAATACTTCAATTTTATCAAGCCTCTTTTGACGGCTCTCTGCAGCTTTAATGCTTTTTTCCCTGTTAAAGGAGCGGTATTTTTCGATTATTTCTTCCTGCCTGTTAATCTCGGTCTGTTGTTTATTATAGGCTTTCAGCATTATGGAATAATTTTTTTCCTTCTGTTTTATGTAAAAGGAATAATTTCCACTGTATTCAATTATTTTCCCGTTAACCATCTCAAAGGTTCTTCCTGTAATTTCATCTAAGAAAAACCTGTCATGGGATATTAATAGGATGGTTCCCTTATAGGACTTTAAATATTCCTCCAGCCATTCAATTGCAGGAAGATCCAGATGATTTGTAGGTTCATCAAGCAGAAGTATATCAGGTTTTGTAAGCAGCAGCTTGCTTAATGCCAGTCTGGTTTTCTGGCCTCCTGATAATATATTGATTTTTTTATTAAAGTCTTCTTCAAAAAAACCAAGGCCCTGAAGGACACGGCTGATTTCACCCTTATATGTGTAGCCTCCTGCAAGCTTATATGTTTCCTGGCTTTCTGTGTATTTTTCAATTATTTTATTATGATAATCCTCTTTAGTTTCATCATAGGGAAGAGAAAGCTCAGCTTCTAAGGATTTGATTTTTTCCTCCAATGATGTAAGAGAACTGAAAGGAGTCAGCATTTCTTCATATATGGTATTACAGCTGTCAAGTGACAGATTCTGGCTTAAATATCCAAGAGTTTTTCCCTTGTCTATAAATATATCTCCTGTATCGTAATCAAGAGATTTTGTAATTATTTTAAACAGTGTTGACTTTCCGCTTCCATTACTTCCGATTAGTGAAACTTTTTCTCCTTCATTTATGTTAAAGGAAACATCTTTTAAAATTTCATCAATACCAAAAGCCTTAGAAAGGTTTTTTACACTTAGTACTATCATTATTTCACCACCTAAAGGCTATTTACTCATATATTATAATAAATGAGTACCGGATATAATTCAAGAACTAACTTTTAATGCTGCAATTTTAAAATAGTGAATTTTAAGTGTTGTACTAATTCAATTATTAATCTATAATTATAATAAGTGAAATGGTTAACAATCAAAGGATCAATATGAGGTGAAATGATGGATAATAAAAAGAATATTTCTATGGCTGTTATAAAGCGTCTTCCAAAATACCAAAGATATCTGGGAGATTTAGTGGATAAAGGTGTAGAGAGAATATCATCAAAGGAACTGGGAGAAAACATGGGCTTTACTGCTTCCCAGATAAGACAGGACTTAAATAATTTCGGAGACTTTGGTCAGCAGGGGTATGGGTATAATGTTAAAGACCTTTATGGAGAGATTTGCTCTATATTGGGAATTGATAAAAATTACAAGGTTGTTATCATAGGAGCAGGTAACATTGGTCAGGCTTTAGCAAATTACACCAGGTTTAATAAACTGAATTTTCATATGCGCGGTATATTTGATGTAAATCCAAAGCTTATTGGCCTTAGAATAAGGGATATAGAAATAAAGGATATAGATGAATTAGAAGGATATTTAAAGGATAATCATATAGATATCGGCATAATAGCTACACCTTTAGCAGCAGCTCAGAAGGTTGCAGATATACTGGTAGAAAGCGGAATAAAGGCTGTTCTTAATTTTGCTCCCCTTGATTTAAATGTTCCTTCAGATGTAATAGTGCAGAATGTACACCTAAGTGAGAGCCTTCTTACATTAAGCTGTCTTTTAAAGCAAAATAGTTAGCAATTCTTATGAATTGCTATTATTTTTATTAAGAGGTGATTTTATGCTTATAGAAACAGTAAAAAAGTATTACGATAAAAGCTTTAACTTAAATTGTGCCGAAACTATTGTTTATGCAGCTAATGAAGAATATAATCTGAATTTAAACAGGGATGCTCTTAAAATGATGGCTTCCTTTGGAGGCGGCATGGGGATTGAGAGCATATGCGGTGCCATAACCGGATCACTGTCTGTCCTTGGAATAATGTTTGTGAAAGAAAAGGGACACGAAAGCAATTTCATTAAAAGTTTATCCAGGGAATTTTTCCAAAGGTTTGAAGCTAAATTTGGAACTAAAGACTGTGATCAGCTAAAAGCAAAATACAGAAATGATGAAATAAGATGCAGCATTATGATATATAAAGCTGCAGAGGTTTTAGATGAAATAATAAAGGAAAATGAAGAGAAAAGAGTGAAGTAATGGATTTTAGTTATGCAGAAAGCTTTGAAAATGGCATTATAGTTAAAGATGTAAGAAACTTCGACCTATATCAGGTATTTTCCTGCGGACAATGCTTCAGGTGGAACAGGGAGGAAAACGGAAACTATGTTGGTGTTGCCCTGGGAAGGGTTATTGAAGCAGAAAAAAAAGGAAATGACCTGTATTTATATAATACAAATAAGTCGGATTTCATAGATATATGGGCTGATTATTTTGACTTATACAGAGATTATGGAGAGATTAAGGATAATCTTAAAAAAGATGAAATATTAAAAAAAGCAGTAAAGTATGGAGAGGGAATAAGAATTTTAAATCAGGAACCTTTTGAAATGCTTATTTCATTTATTATATCTTCAAACAACAGGATTCCAATGATAAAAAAGGTAATAGAAAATATTTGTGAGTCTTTCGGAAGAAAAATCAGCTATAAAGGGAAGATATATTATACATTTCCCACACTTTCAGAGATATCATCAGCAGAAGAGGAAGACTTCAGAAGCTTTAAAGCGGGGTTCAGGGCAAAATACATAAAAAATACCATAGACATGTTAAAAAACGGCCGGCAGGATTTAGATATGATAAAAAAACTAAGCAGCTGTGAAGCCTTATCCCATATGCTTTCTTTTCCCGGTGTAGGACTTAAGGTAGCAGACTGCATCATGCTTTTTTCCA
The DNA here is from genome assembly GCA_032907345.1 of Bacillota bacterium. Taxonomy (GTDB): domain Bacteria; phylum Bacillota; class Clostridia; order Clostridiales; family Clostridiaceae; genus JAJBWD01. The sequence continues at coordinate 14,259 of JAJBWD010000119.1, forward strand.
TGAAGAAAACAGATTCATTTCCTGTAGATATCTGGGTAAAAAGGGCAATGAATTATTTTTATAAAACAGGAGATGTATCACTTAAAAAAATAAGGGAATATGCAGGAGATAAATTTGGAAGCTTAGCAGGATTTGCACAGCAGTATTTATTCTTTTATATGCGGGAAAACAATATTAAGATATAATGCCAAAATATACTGGCATTATTTTTTTTTACTTGCAGATAATAGAATTGTAACAAACTGCATAATTGCTTTAATCTTTGATATTACATTTTAAAATTATGCAGCCGCTTATAGGAGTGTGTTGGGATGAAAAATAAATGGAAATATTTTATCTATATTATGCTGTTTATTTTTTTTATAACAGCTCTTATTATTTTCTCTAAAAGTAAATATTATTCCATTTTTAAAGATCAGGAAAGCATGAAAGCTTATATTGTAAGCTTTGGCAGATTAAGCTGGCTTGTATATTTCATAATTCATCTGCTGCAGGTCGTAGTTTTTTTTCTGCCGGGAGAAGTAATAGAGATTGCAGGAGGGTACATCTTTGGTGTATATTTTGGAAGTTTATTATCTGTATTTGGAATCCTTGCCGGAAGCTTCATAGCATATACATTAGGTAATTTTTTCGGAGTCAGGTTCATTCTAAAAATTATCCCTAAAAGCAGTATTGAATATTTTCAAAATAATTTTGGCAGTAAATCATTATATACGGCAATATTTATAGCATACCTTATACCTGGTATGCCTAAGGATGCTTTAGCATATATCTGCGGCATCTCCGGTATAAAAAGACGTGATTTTCTAACCTATTCTACTTTGGGACGTATTCCCTGTATCGCTGTATCCTCTTATTTTGGAGAGAGACTTGGAAGCGGTGACATAAAGATGGTAATAATAATTACAGTTATTATGACGCTGCTTTTTATACTTGGCATGATTAAAGGAGACAATATGATAAGGGTAATAACAAAAAAGAGAATAAAATCGAGGAAATAGAAGGATAAATAAGCTATATTGACATAATAAGTTATACTGGCTATATTTTACACATTTCATATACTATTTAAATTTGAAAATAATTATTCATTTAATTATTATATAAGTGTTAGCACTCATAGGTGATGAGTGCTAATAAAATGAAATATTTTTTTTAAATAGATTAGGAGGGGTATCAATGATAAAACCACTAGGTGACAGAGTCGTTATTAAAAGAGTTGACGTAGAGGAAACAACAAAAAGCGGAATAATTCTTACTGGAGCTGCAAAGGAAAAGCCACAGGAGGCTTTGGTTGTTGCCGTTGGACCCGGAAAAGTTGAAAACGGAAACGAAATCAAGATGGAAGTTAAAGTTGGAGACAGGGTTTTATTCTCTAAGTATTCAGGAAATGAAATTAAATATGACGGTGAAGAACTAATAATTTTAAAACAGGATGACATTCTTGGAATTATAGAATAGTGATAGGAGGAATTGAAAATGGCAAAAACAATTATGTTTGGTGAAGATGTAAGAAGAGCTATGCAGGCCGGAGTTGATAAGCTGGCTGACACTGTTAAGGTAACCTTAGGACCTAAGGGAAGAAACGTTGTACTTGATAAGAAGTTCGGAGCTCCCCTTATCACAAATGACGGAGTTACCATTGCAAGGGAAATAGAATTAGAAGACGTATATGAAAATATGGGAGCTCAGCTGGTTAAAGAAGTTGCTACTAAGACAAATGATGTAGCAGGAGACGGAACAACAACAGCTACACTACTCGCTCAGGCAATAATAAGGGAAGGCTTAAAAAATGTTACAGCAGGAGCTAATCCAATGCTGGTAAGACAAGGAATAAAGCTGGCAGTAGAAAAGGCAGTTGAAGAAATAAAGAAGATATCAAAACCAATAAACGGAAAAGAAGATATAGCAAGGGTTGCTGCAATATCAGCTTCTGATGAAGAAATAGGAGCACTTATTGCAAATGCAATGGAAAAGGTAGGAAATGAAGGAGTTATAACTGTAGAAGAATCAAAGTCCATGGGAACAGAACTGGATGTTGTTGAAGGAATGCAGTTTGACAGAGGATACTTAAGCTCCTACATGGTAACAGACACAGAAAAGATGGAAGCAGCTTTAGATGATCCTTATATCTTATTAACAGACAAGAAGATATCCAATATTCAGGAAATACTTCCTATATTAGAGCAGATTGTTCAGCAGGGCAAGAAGCTTCTTATAATTGCAGAGGATGTAGAAGGAGAAGCTTTAGCTACACTTGTTGTGAATAAATTAAGAGGAACATTTACCTGTGTTGCAGTTAAGGCTCCGGGCTTTGGTGACAGAAGAAAGGAAATGCTTTCAGATATAGCAATTCTTACAGGCGGAGAAGTAGTATCAGAAGAACTTGGAAGAGAGCTTAAAGATGTTAAAATTGAAATGCTGGGAAGAGCAGAAAGTGTTAAGATATCAAAAGAAAACACAACTATAGTTAATGGAAGAGGAGAAAAATCCAGGATCCATGACAGAATAGCCCAGATAAAGACTCAGATAGAGGAAACAACCTCAGACTTTGACAGAGAAAAGCTGCAGGAAAGATTAGCTAAGCTTTCAGGCGGAGTTGCTGTTGTTAAAGTTGGAGCAGCTACAGAGACAGAACTTAAGGAAAGAAAACTGAGGATAGAAGATGCCTTAGCTGCTACAAAAGCCGCAGTTGAAGAAGGTATAGTTCCAGGAGGCGGAACAGCTTTCGTTAATGTTATACCAGAAGTAGAAAAGGTTACATCACCTGAAGTTGATATTAAACTTGGAATAGATATAATAAAGAAAGCTTTAGAAGAACCTGTTAAGCAGATTGCTAAAAATGCCGGAGTTGAAGGTGCTGTAGTAATCGAAAAGGTTAAGAACAGCGCTAAGGGCATAGGTTACGATGCTCTTCATCAGGTATATGTAGACATGATTAAAGTTGGAATAGTTGACCCAACCAAGGTAACAAGATCAGCACTTCAGAACGCTGCATCAGTTGCTGCCACATTCTTAACTACAGAAGCTGCAGTCGCTGAAATTCCGGAAAAGAATCCAGCACCAATGCCTGGAGCACCAGGAATGGGAATGGACGGAATGTACTAAAAAGTATAAAGTTAATTAAAAATAGTACCGCTGAAAATATTTATGGTTTTCAGCGGTATTTATTTTAAAAAAATACCCAGGATCTGCAATTGCACTAAATCAAAGAAGAGTTTGATTTAGTTTTTTGGTTTATATTTATGTATAAAAATGACAAATTTTAATTTTCAACATATTTCTGCAATAATATCTTCATTTTTTAATAATTTTAATTGACAAAATTCACTTTTTTAAATAAAATAGTTTTAATACACACTCGTATAGACCCTGAATATGGCAGGGCGTTTCTACCGGAGACCTTAAAATTCCGTCTATGAGTGGATTTTTGTATTTACTAATTTCTAAAGTTGCTACCTGCATCTTTCAGCATACAAAATTCCATGGAATTCTGTATGCTTTTTTATTTAAGAAAATTGCAAAATTACCTTTTGGCTGATTTTTCAGTTTAAAAATAACAAGTAATCAATGTTTTTTTAAGCTGAAAAAGTTAATTTTAAATTTTACATTTTCCTCTTTAGGGAAATTGCAAAATTAACTTTCATTATTATCAATTTAAAATTTGAAAAATAAAAATTAAAAATTGCGCAATTTTCTCGTTAAAATGGACAAATTATAAATAAGGAGTGATTTTATGGCAATTATTTTGAAACAGGCATATACTTTCGATGATGTTCTGCTTATTCCAAACAAATCAGAGGTGCTTCCAAGAGAGGTATCACTAAAAACCATGCTTACTAAAAAAATAGCTCTCAATATTCCGCTTATGAGTGCCGGCATGGATACTGTTACTGAGTCAAAGATGGCTATTGCTATGGCAAGAGAGGGCGGTATTGGAATTATTCATAAAAATATGTCAATTGAGCAGCAGGCTATAGAGGTTGATAAGGTTAAAAGACAGGAAAACGGAGTTATAAAGGATCCTTTCTTTTTAGCACCGGATAATACAATAAAAGATGCTGACATTTTAATGGAAAAGTACAGGATTTCAGGTGTTCCTATCTGTGTTGATGAAAAACTTGTTGGAATAATAACAAACAGGGATATCTTATTTGAAGAAGACCTTTCAAAAAAAATAAGTGATGTTATGACAAAAGAAAATTTAATAACTGCAAAGGAAGGGACTACTTTAGAGGAAGCAAAAAATATTCTTAAAACTCACAGAATAGAAAAGCTGCCATTAGTAGATGATGAATATAGATTAAAAGGATTAATAACAATAAAAGACATAGAGAAGGTCAGAAAATTTCCAAATGCAGCTAAGGATTCCCAGGGAAGACTGTTATGTGGAGCAGCAGTTGGAGTTACAAAGGATATGATGGACAGGGTAGATGCCTTATATAAAGCTAAGGTAGATGTGGTAACACTTGATACTGCTCATGGTCATTCCTTAGGAGTATTAGAGGCTGTTAAAACCATAAAGGCAAAATATCCGGACCTTCAGGTAATAGCAGGAAATGTAGCTACCGGTGAAGCTGCCGTAGATTTAATAAAAGCAGGAGCTGACTGCATTAAAGTAGGAATAGGACCGGGCTCCATATGCACAACAAGAGTAGTAGCAGGAGTTGGAGTTCCTCAGCTGACAGCAGTTATGGACTGTGTTGAAGCAGCTGAGCCTTATGGCATTCCGATTATAGCAGACGGCGGTATTAAATTCTCAGGAGATGTAGTTAAGGCTTTAGCTGCAGGAGCAAAGGTTGCAATGATGGGATCGCTGTTTGCAGGCTGTGAGGAGTCCCCAGGAGAAACCGAGATATACCAGGGAAGAAATTATAAAGTATATAGAGGAATGGGTTCTTTATCTGCAATGGCACAGGGAAGCAAGGACAGATACTTTCAGGAAGGAAATAAAAAACTAGTTCCTGAAGGAGTTGAGGGAAGAGTTCCATATAAGGGTTTAGTATCTGATACCATATTCCAGATGTTGGGCGGCATAAGGTCAGGCATGGGTTATTTAGGAGCAAAGGATTTAGAAATCTTATATAAAACTTCTAAATTTGTTATCCAAACCAGTGCAGGGCTTAAAGAAAGCCACCCTCACGATATAAATATAACTAAAGAAGCACCTAATTACAGCATTTCTGTTTAGGAGGAAATAATGGAAAAAGAATTAGTATTAGTTATAGATTTTGGAGGCCAGTATAATCAGCTTATAGCCAGAAGAGTAAGGGAAAACAATGTATACTGTGAAATACTGCCTTATGATACAGACATAAATAAAATAAAGGCAAAGAACCCAAAAGGCATAATATTTACCGGAGGACCAAACAGTGTATATGGTGATGATTCTCCTAAAATAGATAAAGAAATATTCTGCTTAGGAATTCCGGTTCTTGGAATATGCTACGGTGCCCAGCTAATGAGCCATATATTCGGAGGACAGGTAAAAAGTGCTGATACAAGAGAATATGGAAAGACAGAGGTTTCATTAAACCCGTCATCAAAGCTTTTTAATGAAATAGATGCAAATAATATATGCTGGATGAGCCATACAGACTTCATTGCAGTACCACCAACAGGCTTTGAAGTACTAGCTAAATCCGGAAGCTGCCCTGTTGCTGCTCTGGGAAATGATGAAAAGAAATTATACGGAGTTCAGTTCCATCCGGAAGTTGAACATACTCCATTTGGGAAAACCATGCTGAAGAACTTCTTGTTTGATATATGCAATTTAAATGGAGACTTTAATATGTCCTCCTTTACTAAGGATAAAATTGCAGAAATAAAGAAAACAGCCGGAGATAAAAAGGTTATCTGTGCCATGAGCGGAGGAGTTGATTCCTCAGTTGCCGCAGTTCTTGTTCATAAGGCAATCGGAAAGAATCTTACCTGTGTATTTGTTGACCACGGCCTCTTAAGAAAAGATGAGGGGGACCAGGTAGAGCAGGTGTTTAAGAATCAGTTTGACATGAACCTGATAAGGGTAAATGCCAAGGATAGATTTTTAGGAAAGCTAAGTGGAGTTTCAGATCCTGAAAAAAAGAGAAAAATAATCGGAGAAGAATTCATAAGAGTATTTGAAGAAGAAGCAAGAAAACTGGGAGATATTCAGTTTCTTGTTCAGGGAACAATATATCCTGACGTTGTAGAATCAGGAACTAAGACTTCAGCTAAAATAAAAAGCCACCACAACGTGGGAGGACTTCCTGAAGATTTATCATTTAAATTAATAGAGCCTCTAAGAGAGCTTTTTAAAGATGAAGTTAGAGAAGTTGGATACGAGCTTGGCATACCAGAGGATATAGTTCAGAGGCAGCCATTCCCAGGTCCAGGTCTTGGAATAAGGGTTCTTGGTGAGATAACAGAAGATAAGCTGGAAATAGTAAGAGAAGCAGATGCTATATTCAGAGAAGAAATAAAAAATGCAGGACTTGAAAGAAAGATCTGGCAGTACTTTGCCTGCCTGCCAAACATAGCTTCCGTTGGAGTTATGGGAGATGAAAGAACCTACTGCCACACCATAGCACTAAGAGCAGTAACTTCAAATGATGCCATGACATCAGACTGGGCCAGAATACCCTATGATGTTTTAGACATAGTATCCCGAAGGATAGTAAATGAGGTTAAGGGAGTTAACAGAGTAGTTTACGACTGTACCTCAAAGCCGCCGGCTACTATTGAATGGGAATAAAAGATATAAATAATTAATTATTTAATTTAAATCAGTATATGATTTTCGACTTAAGAGTTGATAATAATATACTGATTTTTTACTACAAGGATAGTTTTTTATTTTTTTCAAATTATTAATTTTCATGTCATATTATAAAACCCCTGGAATATAAATATTGTATATTATGGGTGCATAAGTCGAAAATGTGAAATATATAAAAATAATTTCAGAATATTCAAAAAATAGCCCTTCAAATA
>JAJBWD010000120.1:0-8725 GCA_032907345.1 Bacillota bacterium
AGCTAATCCTGATCTTCAGGATACCCTGGAGCAAATTTATCCTTTAAATTCAGTTAGTGTTTTAATGGAGAAGAATTTTGATCCGGGTCGTTTTAGAAACTATGAGCTTTTAAGAGAAGTTTACGGCTCTTCAAGAAAGCAGGTAGAAAAAAACCTTGTTAATGTTCAAATAGGAAGCAGATTTCAGTTTAACAAAAATAATAAAGCTGCGGAATCTTTAAAAAAATCCATGAAGGAGCTTCAGGTACTTGCAGGACAAAATAAAAAAGTAGCTGCTTGTGTTTATCCCTGCAGCGGAACATACAACTATAGAACAATTTCAGGAACAAACAGATTAAGTCCCCATTCTTTTGGTAATGCCATAGATCTGGCCAGGGATAAGAGAGATTATTGGAAATGGGCAGATAATGAATTGGGGCAGCAGAGGCTGAAGTCTTACCCTAATGAAATACCAGTAATTTTTGAAAGCAATAATTTCATATGGGGCGGAAAATGGAACCATTTTGATATTTTACATTATGAATACAGGCCTGAAATCATACTAAAGTCCAGATACTTCAGTAATTGTGATAATGAAAGGTTATGGTATGAAGGTGTTCCTCTGGAGGATAATAAAATAAGAGAATACATTGAAAAAATAAATAAATTATAAGGAGTTAATAAATGAAGAAGTTATTAAAACAAACTGTAATTATATTAACCCTGTTAATTTTCAGCACCTTTTTATGTAAGGCTTCAAATACAAATATTCCTATGGACAGTATTTCTAAAGATGAAGCAGCAAAAGATATAGAACAGATTTTTCAATGCAGGAGCAGTGCACTGTTAAGTAAGGATTTAGAAATGATCAGGTCTTTTTATGACTTAAATACTAAATATGGAGTATGGGCCTTTGAATATGAAGAAAGAAAAATAAAATACCTTCACAATTGGGCAGAAAAACAAGGAATTCAGTTTACAGATGTAAACCAGGATGTAGTAATAAGAAGCATCAGAACAAATGGCAGCAGATGTTCAGCTAATATCCTATGTTCCACGGAATATAAATATGTATATGAAAATCAGCCTGAAATTGTAAATAGTTTTAGAATTGGAACCTACCACAACATGAGTCTTTATGAAAAAGATGAAGAGTTAATAATTACAAAAGAATGGTATACAGATCCCTTTGCTGATTCACTGAATTTGGAAAACATAAAAGCAGATGATATAAAGAAGTATATATTATCTCATGAGCCTAGAGATTTGTCGGATTTAGTCAAAAGAAGAAATAATGCTGTGGACTATGCTAAAAAATACTGTGGTTCTGCAAGCGAAAAGGAATATGGTTATGCCTATAATAAGAAATATAGAAACTATAACCCTCAGGGCGGGGATTGTGCAAATTTCGCATCTCAAATACTTTTTGAAGGAGGCAAGTTTAGGAAAAATGGTGCCTGGAATTACGATAAAGGAGGTGCCTCAAGGGCCTGGGTTAATGCAGATGGCTTTAAAAGTTATATGTTAAACAGCGGAAGAGCATCAGTCATTGCCTATGGTAACTATGATAAGGTTTATAAAGCCTCTTACAAACTGCTGCCGGGAGATTTTGTTGCATACGAAAAAAAAGGGGATATAACTCATATATCTGTAGTAACCGGTGCTGACTCCAGAGGATATTCTCTGGTCACCTGTCATAATACAGATAGAAATGATGCTCCCTGGGATCTTGGCTGGAGCACTAAAAAAGTTAAGTTTTGGCTCATAAGAGTGCATTACTGATAAGTAATCGAATTTTATTTCACAGGTATTAAGATATTTGGCTCCTAAATGGGAGCTTTATTTTATTTATTATAAAATTAGTATATAATGGTATCTGGAACTAATAGAGAAAACTTAGCAGGAGGATAATATGGAGGAGAAAGAATTTTTAAAAATATTAACCACTAATTTTTCTCCCAGCGGCAGAGAGGACTATTTATATGAAGAAATTAAAAAAGTCTTTCAGCCATATGGAGAGATTTCAATAAGTAATATAAACAATATATATATAAAAAGAAAAGGCAGCGGGAAAAATAAAATAATGATTATGGCTCACTTAGATGAGGTTGCTTTAGTAATAACTGATTTTAGCAAAGATGGATTTTTAAATTTCAGAGGAATAGGAATTGACCCCAAAACCCTTGTTTCTCAGGAAGTGGTAATTAAAGGGAAAGAAGATATTCCAGGCATAATTGGTATTAAGCCTCCTCATCTGATGAATGAAGAAGAAAAAGATAAGGCTGTTACATTCCAAAGCCTGTTGATAGATACTGGGATAAGTAATGAAAAATTAAAAGAAAAGATAAGTATAGGAACTTTTGCTTATGTAAAAAGGGATTTTACAGAGCTTCTTCATAATAATGTGGCCTGCAAGTCTGCAGATGATAAGGCAGGAGTTGTTTCAATGCTTACCTGTGCTAAAGAATTAGAGGGCAAAGACTTAAAAACAAATGTATATTTTGTTCTGTCAGCCCAGGAAGAGGTTGGCCATAGGGGTGCTAAAAACGCAGCTTATGAAATTAATCCTGATATAGGTATAGCTATTGATGTAACCTTTGACAGCGGAAAATTTGGGGCAGACGACAGGGAAAATAAGTTAGGGGGAGGGCCTTCTGTCTGTATAGGACCTAACTGCCACCCTAAACTTAGAAAGATGATTATAGATACCGCAAAGGAGTGCAATATTCCGTACCAGGTCGAGGTTGAGCCAGGCAATACAGGAACTGATGCCTGGGATATTCAGATAGCAAGAGAAGGAATTCCAACTCTTCTGGTATCTATACCTGAGAAGTATATGCATACCTCAGTGGAGGTAATTGATATGGATGATATTAAAAATACCGGTCTGCTTCTTGCAAAGTTTATTGAGAAATTAGACGATGAGAGTTTGGAGGAAGTGCTATGCTTTTAGAAAAATTAAGTAACGCAATATCTCCTTCCGGCTATGAAGGGGAAGTCAGAAAAATAATAATTAAAGAAATAGAGCCCTATGTAGATGAACTTTTTGTAGATAGAATGGGCAATATAATAGTTCATAAAAGGGGAAATGGCAAAAAGGTTTTAGTAGATGCCCATATGGATGAGGTTGGATTTATAATAATAGGCTACAATGATGATGGAACTTTGCGGTTTGCCTCATTGGGCGGAGTTAATGATAAAGTTCCTCCCTGTAAGGTGCTTTATGTAGGAACTAATAAAGTTAAAGGAGTAGTGGGACTCAAACCAATTCATCTTCAGTCAAAGGAAGACAGAAATGAAGGCATAGGCTATGATGGTTTATGTATAGATATAGGAGCAAAAGACAGGCTTGATGCTGAAAAATATGTTGAAATAGGAGATTATGCAGTTTTTGATACAAAGTTTGGCTATTTTGGAGATGGTTTAGTAAAAGGAAAGGCATTTGACGACAGAATAGGCTGCTTTATTCTCATAGAGGCATTAAAGGAGAATTACAGCTGTGATTTATACGGGGTATTTAATGTGCAGGAAGAGACAGGAAGAAGAGGAGCTTTTGGTTCTTCATTTAAAATAAACCCGGAAATTGGCATAGCACTTGAAGGGACAGTTTGTGCAGATATGCCAAATGTGCCTGAGCATATAAGCGGGACTTATTTAGGAAGAGGACCTGCAATATCAATTATGGATGGGACCAGTATTTACGATGCTTCTTTAAGAGAAAAAATAGAAGAGACAGCAAAGAAGAACAACATCCCCTGTCAGAATAGGCGTGCAGTGGCTGGAGGAAATGATGCAGGCTCTATGCATGGAGTTAAGGGTGGCTGCAGAGTTGCCGCAATTTCTGTACCCTCCAGATATATTCATTCATCAGTATCTGCTGCCAGTATTTCTGATATTGAAAACGGGAAGAAGCTGCTTATTAAATTTTTACAGGCAATTGTTAAGGAGGAAATATAATGGGATTACTGAAAGAACTTTCTAATGCCAGCGGAGTCAGTGGAAGAGAAACTAATGTAAGAGATATGATAATAGAAGAATTAAAGAAAAATAATATAGAATTTCAGCAGGATAACATGGGGAATGTCCTGGTTAAGAAAGGCAATGGAAACAAAAAGCTTATGATATCTGCTCATATGGATGAAGCAGGCTTTATTACAACATTTGTTGATAAAGGATTTCTAAGAGTATCAAATATAGGAGATATTAAAGTAGACAGCTTAGATGGAGAATTAGTAAAGATAAATGGACTCACCGGTAAAATAGTTAATAAAAAAGGTGAAAATGATATAAATTCTGTATTTATAGATATGATGACTGATGAAAAATTGGATATAAATGAAGGAGATACAGCTGTCTTTAGGTCCGAATTCAGCGAAGAAGCATCCTATATATCAGGCAAAGCATTAGTAAGCCGTGCCTTATGCTATATGCTGCTGGATGTTATAAAAAAATCAGAGCCAAAAGACTTTACTGTTTACTTTGTATTTACCGTTCAAAGCCAGCTTAAAGGCAGGGGTGCAAGAGCAGCAGCTTACACAGTAAACCCAGATTTAGCTTTAATTTTAGAAGGAGAAAATTCTAATGATTACCCGGGAGGAGAAGGAAATATTTTGCTAAACCATGGACCGGTACTCAGGATAATGGATAAGGTACTAATAACCCATCATCAGGTTATAGAAATTGTGGTAAAGGCAGCAGAAATGGCAAAAGTTTCACTTCAGAAGACTGTATCGGATGATTCATCGGAAGGTGGAGAGCTTCATAAAGAGGTATCCGGCATAAAAACAGGAGTTTTAGCTCTTCCAATCAGATATAAAAATTCATCTCTTGAAATTGCAGGTAAAAGGGATTTAGAGGATATGAAAAAAGTTCTTCTAAATATAATAGAATAATGGTGAAAAGAATATTTAAATGGTCTCTTGTTATTGCTTTTATGACAGCTATATTTATATTTTCCAGTGAAAAAGCTGCAGACTCCGAGCAGAAAAGCCAGTTTGTAATTTATATACTTAATATTCTTGGAATAAATGTTGAGAGCGCCTTTGGTAGTCTGGCGGATTTTGCAGTCAGAAAGGCTGCGCATTTTACAGAGTATTTCATTTTATATCTGCTTATTTTTAATGCTTTATATAATGATTTTAATAAAAAAACATCACTGCTCTTTTCTCTGTTTTTTGTATTTTTATATGCCTCAACTGATGAGTACCACCAGCTGTTTGTCCCCGGAAGATCAGGAAAGTTTCGTGATGTTTTGATAGATACATCCGGCGGAGCTTTAGGTTTATTAATTATGGGATTTTTGTCCCACAGGAAAAAAGTGTCTAAAGAAAATTAGAATAAAGTTTAATAAAAAGCTAATGGCATCATAACAACCATTAGCTTTTTCCTATGTCTATAATAATATAGGAACTACTTTAGGCAGGCAGACGATTAATAAATATTTCATACTCAACAGGAGTGATTAATATGGTTAAGCCTTTAACATCATCTGAGCGAAGTACTATACTATCCTCAGTTTCTGATTCTAAGTGAAACTCTATTTCCTCAGGATACAAAATTTCATTTAAAGTATCAATCATATTGCAGAGCTTCCCATAATCAAAAAACAAGTCCTTATAACAATTAATTGTATCAAAGAAACTTTTAATTAAAGCAGAATCAACTTTTTTTAATAGTTTTTTACTGCATCTTTTCAATATAAATCCTCCATACTTTATTTCTACTATTCTATTAAAGAGAAAAATCAAATATAACTTTCAGAGTATTCTATTATTTCTTATATTATTCATAAAAGAATTTAATGCAAAAATAATAAAAAAATAATAAATATATTTAAAACAGCGGTATAGTATATAATATGGATATAATATAAGCAGATGATTAAGTTTAAAATAAATGATAAATTAAACCATTTATTTATTACACAGAGGGTGAATGTATGATTAGAAGTTTTGATCCAATAGCTGATGAAAATTCCAAGCTGCTGATATTAGGTACAATGCCAGGGGCAGAGTCTCTTAGAAAGCAGCAGTATTACGGATATGACAGAAATCAGTTTTGGAAGATTATGTTCTCTGTTTTTCAAGAAGATTTTAAAGAAAATTATGATGAAAAAAAGAAATTATTATTAGAAAATGGTGCTGCCCTTTGGGATGTTATTAAAAACTGTGAAAGGGAAAACAGCAGTGATTCAAAAATTAAAAGACCTGAAGCAAATGATATCAGCTCACTGCACTGCTTACAAAATATCCTGATATAAAAAGCATTTATTTCAATGGGAAAAAGTCAGAGACCCTTTTTAGAAAATTAGTAATAAATAAAATTGACTGTAAAAACCTGAAGCTATGCATTCTTCCCTCCACCAGTCCTGCTAATACAGTGAAATTTGAAGTTAAGCTGGATGAATGGAAAGAGATATTAATATCACTATAAATTTACTGATGCTGAATATGTTTTTCTTCTACATTATAGTGATATCTGTGCAATTAAAACTAATAACACATGAGGCAAGATATGAAAGATGAAATAAAAAAAATATGTGATGAATTTGCAGATAAGAAAAATTTCTCCGGTGTATGTTTAGTCAAGATGGGAGATGATACATTATTTTTAAAAGCTTATGGCTTAGCCCATAAGGGTTTTAAAATTTCAAATAACATAGATACGAAATTTGATACTGCATCTGTTACAAAAACTTTTACTGCAGTATCAATTCTGCTTTTAATAGAAAAAGGGCTGCTGAATTTTGATGATAAAATTACAGATATCATTGATTTAAAAGGAACTGAAATTCCAGAAGACGTAACTATATATAATCTGCTTACCCATACATCAGGAATTGCTGATGATGCAGATGAAGAAGCAGGAGAAAATTATTCTGATTTATTTATCAATAAGCCAAACTATTCTATTAGAAACACAAAGGACTTTATTCCTCAATTCGCCTATAAGAAGCCAATATTTAAGGCAGGCAGTGATGTGAGATATAATAACTCAGCTTTTATTTTATTAGGCCTGGCTATAGAAAAAACAACAGGACAGGATTACAGAAGCTTTGTAGAGGATAATATTTTCAAGCCCTGCAGTATGTTAAACACTAAATTTTGTGCCATGGATGAGGTGAATGAAAATACAGCTGAAGGATACTATGGCTGCTATGATAAGAATAATAATCTCATCAAATGGAATAAAAACATATATTCCTATCCTCCTATTGGATCTCCGGATTCAGGAGCATATACCACAGTAAATGATTTGGATAAATTTATAAGAAATCTGAAGAGATATAAGATATTAAATGAAGAATATACTGATCTCATATTTTCTCCTCACTGCAAAGCAGCAAAACCGTTTCGGAAATGGAAACCGGTACCTGATGCTGAAATAAGAAATGGATATGCCTTTGAATTCGTTGAAATAGACGGGAAAGTATTCTGTATGCGTAAAGATGGTGTTAATAATGGCGCAGGAGCAATGCTTTCTTATTACCCCGCTATTGATGCAGCTGTTATTATCTTGTGTAATCAAGACTGTAATATATGGCAGATGCATAGAGAGATACAGACGATTTTATATTATAATTTTTATAAATAGGTAAAAATGAACATATTTATGATATAATATAGTAAATTACTGAATATAGGAGAGAGGTTCAATTGGAGATATTTGAGCATAGTTTATATAAAGATCCTATTACAGAAAGAGATAATTTTTTCAGCTTTATACAATCAGATTTCCAGAAAATATTTGGAGAAAATGGGTCAGTTATAATTATTGATATTGCCAATTTTTTAAATTTCAATAATAAGTATGGAAAATCCAATGGTGATTTATGCTTAAAATGCCTTTCTGACTCTATATATAAGGTAATGGGTGATAATAAGGATGCTGCAGTATTTCGTACACACGGAGATGAATTTACTCTTATTATCAGAAACAGTACAAAATCTTATACTGAAAACATATGCGATTTAATTAAAAAGGAATATAAAAAAGTGCTGAGTTCTATAGGCTTTAACGATTTAATGCTGCATACATTGATTTTACATTATGACAGCAGGATTAATTCCATTGAAGAATATTATGAATTACTTGTAAAGAAATCTTTAGATCAATCAGAAAAGACAGGAGATAAATTCTCTGGAGAAAGGCTTTTAAAACATATAATAGGGAGTATAATCGAGAGGGTAAGAGATACTCTTTCCTATTATAATAATGCATATAATATTGCTCTTGTAGATGACGTATCAGGGCTTGGAAATCATAGAGCAGGGAAAATGTTTCTCAATAATCTTCTGGAGGAATATAAAAATAATAATTCAGAATTCAGCGTATTATTTATTGATGGTGACAACCTTAAAAGATATAATGAATTAAGCTATGAAGATGGAAATAAAATGATCAGAAAGCTTGGGTCTATTATTATGAGTTCTGTGCGTAATGAGGATAAGGTGTACAGATGGCTCAGCGGTGATGAATTTCTTGTTATATTAAAGGATACAAATGAAATAAATTCTGTAAAATCAGCAAATAGAATAAGAGAAGCAGTAGAAAATGGAACAAAGGATATGCAGTATCCTACAACAATATCTATAGGCTTATCCTGCTGCCCTTATGATGGACTTGATGCAGAAGAAATAGTGAATAAAGCAGAAAAGGCAAATGCACTAGCTAAAAGTTTAGGTAAAAACAAAGTTATAAGATGGAATAAAGATATAAAATAAACCAGGCATAAGGATTTTGAAAG
>JAJBWD010000121.1:0-2688 GCA_032907345.1 Bacillota bacterium
AGTTGTATTTGCCGCCATGGGAATCAAACATGATGATGCAGATTATTTCAGAAAAAGCTTTGAGGAAGCAGGAGTTTTAGACAGAGTTGTAATGTATCTGAATTTAGCAGACGATCCTGTAGTTGAGAGAATAGTAACTCCAAGAGCTGCACTGACAGCAGCTGAGTATCTTGCTTTTGAAGAAGGAATGCACATACTTGTTATTATGACGGATATAACAAATTACTGTGAGGCACTTCGTGAAATATCATCTCTAAGAGAAGAAGTACCATCAAGAAAGGGCTACCCCGGATATCTTTATTCTGACCTGGCATCCTTATATGAAAGAGCAGGGATGCTTAAAGGAAAACCGGGATCAATAACCCAGATTCCAATAGTTTCAATGCCTAATGATGACATAACTCACCCTGTTCCTGACCTGACCGGATATATTACAGAAGGACAGATAGTTTTAAGCAGGGGCTTATATCAGAAAAACATATATCCGCCGGTTAACGTTCTCGCATCACTGTCAAGGCTTATGAAGGATGGTATAGGAGAAGGCTACACAAGAGAGGATCATGCTGAAGCTGCAAACCAGCTTTTTGCAGCCTACTCAAGAGTTCAGGACATAATAGCACTTTCTCAGGTAATTGGAGAAGAAGAACTGTCTGATACAGATAAGCTTTATATGGAATTTGGAAGAGTATTTGAAGATAAATTTTTAAAACAGAGATTTGATGAAGACAGAAGCATATTTGAAACCCTTGATTTAGCCTGGGAAATCCTATCAATATTACCTAAGGAGGAATTAGACAGGGTATCACCTGAAATTTTAGACAAATATTATAGGGGTGATAAATAATGGAAAATATTGCTCCTACCAAAGCCAATCTTATGTCTGCTCAAAACTCCCTGGACTTTTCAGTTAAAGGATTTGAACTGCTGGACAAGAAAAGGAATGTTCTCATTCGGGAAATGATGAGCTATGTATCAAAGGCACAGGACCTTCAGGAAAGGATAAATAAAATATTTTCTGAAGCCTATGATTCACTTCAAAAAGCTAACATGACACTGGGTATATCTATAGTAGAAGACATCGCCATGACCATTCCTGAAGCTAAGGATTATCAGGTGATTTTTAAAAGTGTCATGGGAGTTGAGGTCCCTCATATTTCCTTTGATAAAAAGGAAATAGAGCCAAAATACAGTTTCTACAGGACAAATACAGCGATGGATATGGCTTATAAAAGTTTCAATGACGTATTATATCTGATATATGAACTTTCAGAAGTTGAAAATGCTGTATACAGGCTGGCAATTGAGGTGAAGAAAACTCAGAAAAGGGCAAATGCCTTAGAGAATATTCAGATTCCAAGGTTTAAAGGTATTGTAAAAACCATATCTGATATATTGGATGAAAAAGACAGGGAAGATTTCTTTAGATTAAAAATAGTAAAGAAAAAGAAAAAATAGAAGGCAAAAGCCTTCTATTTTAGGTTTTTCATTGCTTCTTCAGCAAATGTGGTGTTAACTATTGCTTTGTAAGCAGGACGTTTTGGAAGCAAAGTACTGTCATAACTTTGTATTATATTATAAAGTCTTGTTAATTCATTTTCCTTAAGAATAGGATCTGAAGCGAAAGCTCCTACGCCTTTATAATTTTTAATAACCTTTTCAATGAGTGAAACATCTGTGCCCGGGAAGAAGGAGACTATTTTTTCTGCAGTTTCTTTTTCAGTATGTGAAGACACGTATTTTTGTCCTTTATAAATGGCATTTGTGAATTTTTGTATAATATCTTTATGTGCTTCTATATATGACTTAGTCGCAAAAAAGCAGGTGTATGGGATGGTTCCGGCTTCTTTTCCAATAGATGATACTATATAACCTGATTTGTCCTGTTCTAACATGCTGGCTGTAGGCTCAAAGAGTGCAACATAATCTCCTGTTCCGCCTTTAAATGCACCTGAAGTAGCAGTAAAAGCAATATTTGTAACGATATTAACATTTTTCCCGTTTACAAGTCCGTAATTTCTAAGAACATATTCCAAAGCCATTTCCGGAACGCCTGCAGGTCTTCCGCCAATAATAGTTTTTCCTTTAAGATCAGAATAAGAGAAGTTAGGATCAGCATTTCTTCCTACCAGGAAGGAACCATCAGTCTGGGTAAGCTGTGCAAAAAGTATTGGGTAATTTTCTTTTTGCTGGTTATATATATAGATAACCTGTTCAGGACCGCAAAAACCAATATCTGCACTGTTGCTTAAAACCTGCTGCATGGTTTTGTCTGCCCCTTGTCCCGTCGATAAATCAATATCTATGCCCTCTTCTTTAAAATATCCTTCATTAATGGCGATGTACATAGGAGCATAAAATACTGATCTGACCACCTCATTTAGTCTTACCTTAACCAGAGAGGTGTCCTGTTTTTTACTTCCACAGCCGGTTAAAATGGAAGCAGGAACAAGAAAAGCTAAAATTAAGCTTAATATTTTTTTTATAATTAACCACTCCAAATATTTATTTCATTTTATATTATGAAAAGAAATGAATTTGGTGAGTTTTAGTTATATATATTTTTGTTCAGAAATTTATGGAATATATGTTTTTTCTGTATAAGACAAGCCCTCTTTGGAGATGATATAGATATTATTTCCAGGGAGGATTTTTATGCATAGCTTATTTAAGCAAGGGATGAATGAAAGA
>JAJBWD010000122.1:0-2916 GCA_032907345.1 Bacillota bacterium
ATTATTTATTTTATATGTAGTTAAGCAATATTGGAAATATACTTTCGCAATACTTTTACTATATGGAACTGCTGAATCTTGGGTTGAGCAATGAAATTTAATTCCTTTTGCCAATCTATGTTATGTAAACAAAAAATTATTTGTTTTTTTAATTCAATATTATGTATTATTATTTTATATACTCCACAATAATCTTCATTATCATTTAATATTTTACCTGCTGAAGCACCAAAATAAGACATTCTTAAATCATAATTATTAATATTTTTATATCTATTACTATCTTGTCTAACTATTTCTACATCTTTTAATTTATTGTTTTTCTTTTTATTTAATTCATTATTAATTGGGCGTTTATATATGTTGAAGCAACAATGTAATTTCCTATCTGAATATTGTTGCTTGCCCAAGTCTTCACTGTATATTAAATCAAACTCATATAAACTACTATCGTTCCACAATTGGCTAATAGGTAATATAAAAGCTATATAATCACCTAATAAAATAGATTTTTTATAAAACTGCTGAGCCAAATACATTTTTTCCCCAAATGGAGGATTTCCAATAATACATCTACCTTTCTTATAATCTAAATCTAACGTCAAATAATTTTGTTTTATTATTCTTCCTTTATTGTCTTCAGGTTCAATATCATATGCTGATGTATCTTTGGGTAAATAATCAAGAAACACACCTGCTCCTGCACTTGGTTCTAAATACTCAGTTATATTTTCTTCACCTATAATTTCTTTAGTTTTATCCACACAATATTGTGCTAAATCTGGAGATGTATAATATTTATCATTTTTAATTTTACTAATAATTAATTCCTTCTTCCTATTTATTTTTTTTATTAATTCTGTATAAAAATCGAATTTTATTTAGTCTTATTATTTATTTTTATATTCTTTAATATATGTGCTATCACATCAATAGTCCATCCATTTCCTAATAATTTACCAGCATCATTTTTTGATACATTAAACTTAAACCATTCTGGAATACCTTGTAATGTTCTACATTCATTAATAGTTAATTTTCTATAAGTTTTATGATCTTTAGTTATATTTAAGTCAAACAAACTTGCACATATTGTAGGACATTTACCTTCAATGTCATATACTCTTCCTCTTTGCCATGTTTGTTTCCCATTATTATCTTTTGGATTAATAGTTATTATTCCATCACTACTTGTTGTTGGGGCATATTGAGTTCTGCTTAAGAAAAAATTCATATCTTTATCATATGGTATCGAATTATCTATTATATCTTTTATGTATAAATCTTTCTTTTCCCATTCACTAATATGTATATTTGTCCAATAATACCTTTTTCTAATATGTCCAGTAAAATCCACACTATTTATAAAGATTCTTTTTACTTTAACTAATTCATCTATGGCATCCGCTATATTATCTGGCATTCTTACATTTTCAAGTAAGAAATATTGAGGATTAACTTCATTTTTAATTCTAAAATATTCAAATATTAGTTTACTTCTTGGATCATTAAAATTTAATTTTTTACCTGAAATTGAAAATCCTTGACATGGTGTACCTCCAATAAGGATATCTATTTTTCCTACATTAAAATTCCCATTCTCTGTATATAAAGTATTATTTGAATATTTAACTTTCGTAATATCACCTATATGAATTGTATTAGGAAAGTTAAATTGAGTAACTTTTATAGCTTTATCATCAATTTCTGAAGCAAAATATTTATTTTTAATTCCATCAAATTTAATCCCTAATTTATCAAAAGCAAGTTGTCCACCACTTATCCCGTCACATAAACTTAAAATAACCATTTAATTTAATCACTTCTTTCATTAATTTGTGTATTATTTATTTTATAAAATCACGTTAAAAGACGCATTTTAAGAATTATTTTTATATGGTTCTGGTTCATAATAAGGTTGCCATGCTTTTATATATTCAACATATTCTTCCTTAACTTGTGATAAAGCATTTTTCATCCATTTTCCAGTCGTAGTTAGATACATTTTTTCGCAACAACCTTCACCATTCCCATAGTCAAACCATATCCAACACCATTTTTTTGGTTCAGGTAATTTTTCTTTTATATTAATCCATGTATTATTCATATATATATTTTCCCAATCTGTATTTTGCAATATTTTATATAGCCTTTCTATTTGTGGGCTTCTCCATGCTGTCATAGCATATGAGTGTGGTTTGTTGTAATGATAACCATTCTTTTTTATATGCTCGTTACATTCTCTAAGAGTAAGAAACATTGTATTTTCAGCTATTTCTTCTCTATCTCTATAATTACAAATTGAATATTGGCCAGGAGCATATTCTTCTAAAAAGTTCTCTGTTTCTGCTATGTCACCAATAAAACATTTATTTTCATCTTCGCAAACTATCTCAATGGAAATACCATCATATTCACATTTGACTATTTCGTCAAAATTTTCTTTTAACCAGTCTGGTAACTCTTCTAATTCACCCTCAAACGCACTTTCTGACCCATCTTTGTCATAGATACAAATGCCATCTACGTTATCATCTACCCAATAATCTCTGACAGTTTGCATTACTACCCAAAATCTAGGATCTGCTTGACCAACAGTATCTTGATTTAACATTTCATGTTGTAGATCTTTTAAAAATTCTCTATCTTCTTTTCTCATTACAGTAATGCTCCTTTATCATTTAAAACACTTATTTATTTCACTTTTAACAATTTCAGATATCACATCTTTTAATCCAGATTTTATAATTTTATCTGATTCTATCGAAAATTGTTCTCTTATTTCTTTATACTGTTTTGTTCTAAGATATTTTTTAGTGATTTCAGATATTATTTCTTTTTTTATTAATTCTTTAAAATTATTATTTAAAAAGTCACTTAATAAATACTTTATTTCTTTATATATTTTATCTTTAA
>JAJBWD010000123.1:0-2728 GCA_032907345.1 Bacillota bacterium
ATTACTGTATATAAATTCATAAAAAACAGAAGCAATAATTTTTATAACTGGTTTTATACTGGGGTATTTATATCATTATTTTCAATGCTGTTTATGAATTTATTAGATTGTTTTTTCTCTTCACCAAAGGTAATTGTTTACTATTTTATTTTAATTGGGGTTTGTGATGGAATTAAACGTATCACAATCACTGAACCGGCAGTATAAAATGATCTGAATGTTAGGACAAGTTGGAACAGCATATACTGTAATGCTATATACATTATAGTAATAATCAGGAAATTCTGTAGTGAATAAGATTTAATATATGGCAGTTTTTATATTTAAAAACTGCCTAATTTTTTTTGAAGTGAAATAAATAAAAGCCTATTATTAAAGCAGTAAAAAAACACCTCAAATTGAGATGCTTTAATGTATATAATATTCCTGAATCATTAAAAAAATTCCAATTAACTTAAGCAGGAAGCTATTTTGGATTTTCCAGTTCATCAGCTATAACCTTGGATATTTTATCATACCCCGCTGCATTTGGAGTTAGATTATCAGTTGTATACTGGGAGAGGTTATTTTCATTAATACCGCTGTTATTAAACAAATCTATAACCTGTATTGAATTCTGCCCGCAAACGTACTTAATTGCCTGGACATACTGATCCAGCGTGTTACCTGCGTTATTAGCTGCCGGATATACAGGCTGGTTCCCAACTCTGCCTCTTTTTAATGGTGTTATAAATACTATTTTAGCCTTTGGATTTAAACTCTGTATCTTATCTATAACTTTTCTGATATTGCCATAAAATTTATCTACGGTTTTGTCATCATCCTTTGTTCCCAAAAGCTTATCATTGCCGTAATCATTAGTTCCGCCAAATATGGTTATTAAATCTATGTCAGAAAGGCTTTCTTTGGTTAATCTGTCAGCCATCATACCCAATTTTTGACTGGGGACTGCATCAGTAGTAACTTTATTAATTTTGCATACTTTTGCTACCATGTTTTGGTACTGATTGGCAGATGTAATACCATCACCGATAGCCAGCCAATTTTTACCTTCATACTTAAGAGAAGAAGTTATGATTGAATCCTGTGGTTTGGTCTCAATATTCTGCTGCTTTTTAATCTGCTCTGCAGCAGCCTTGTTTTGCTGAATTATTTTATTATTCCGGATATGCCCAAAATCAACAACTCCAATTGTTGCAATAATCAATATTACCGTAAAGACTTTAATAAATATGCTGCTATTTTCATTTGATTTATTGTAGTTCATTTTATCCTTATACCCCAATTTATGCTTAAATTCTCAATAATTATTATAACATAAAATTGCTTAGATAATTGATTTAATTAAAAAAAGATATAGAAATACCAGAAAAATCTGTATAAAAATAAAAACCACCCTTATTGGGGTGGTAAAATATTTACATCAAAATATTTATAATACAGTAACTTCAGCTGCCTGAATTCCTTTAGGTCCCTTTTCAGTTTCAAACTGAACTTTCTGTCCTTCTTCCAGGCTCTTTCTTGATCCTTCTCCCTGAATTGCTGATGAATGAACAAATACGTCCTTTTCACCTTCAACTTCAATGAAGCCAAATCCTTTTTCTGAGTTAAACCATTTTACTGTTCCGATTTTCATTAAATATCCTCCTAAGTTAAACACTATTTTGTTGATATACTAATTTTATATCAATAGTATTTACTTTTGAAACATAATTATACCATAAAATTTGAAACTAATCAATTAGGCTGAAAATCCGGCTTAAGGCTTTAATCGAAAATGAAAATTGAAATCTCTTAAATAGGGGCTTGCTTTGCAATAAGTAAATGTATTTATTTAACATAATTAGTGGTATTATATTTAAGAGGTGTAAATATGAAAAAAAAGAATATTATAACAATATTAATACTTATTTCAATAATGATTTTTACCGCATGTAATGATAAAGTATCAAAAAATAATAACATCAGCACAGCTTCCAATAAAACCGGTAACTTGGAAACTAATATGAAAACTGCTAATAAAGCACCAACGGCCAAATTAAGCAGTAATAAAAAAGCAAACACGGGCAAAAGCAATATTAAAGCTCCAAAGAAAACAGCAAAACCCCTGAGCTCTTCTGATAAAACACCATCCGTAAAAATAAATAGTAAAAAGGTGATTGTCATAGATCCCGGTCACAGCTCTGTTATAACTTCAAAAATTGAGCCGATTTCACCGGGTTCGGAAATTATGAAGGCTCAGGATACCATGGGAGCTTGTGGTATTAACTCAAAATTACCTGAATATGCATTAAATCTTAAGGTAGCATTAAAACTGGGAAAGTTATTAGAAAATGAAGGTTTTAAAGTTATTCTTACAAAAACAGCAAATTCCCAGGAATTAAGTAATATAGAGAGAGCTGAAATAGGAAATAAAAATAATGCTGATTTAGTAATTAGAATTCATGCAGACTCATTTGCAAATACAAGTGTTTCAGGAGCAACTATGCTGGTTCCGGGAGATACAGGCTATGCAAAAAATATTTACCAGATAAGCAGAAAATATGGGGAAGTAATTATGAGTGAACTAGTGAAAAAAGCGGGAATGAAGAGCAGAGGCATAACAGTTAGAAATGACTTAACCGGTTTTAACTGGTCCAAGGTACCGGTTGTGCTGATTGAAATGGGATTCCTGTCAAATCCAAATGAGGACAAGCTATTATCAACAGATACTTATGAAAGTAAAATA
>JAJBWD010000124.1:0-6688 GCA_032907345.1 Bacillota bacterium
ATCTAATGATATTTTAAATAAAGGATTAAAAAGCTTAAATAGTTCAGGCAGCTTTTCCATATCCTTTTCCACAGGCTTAACTAAGTCTTCCTTAATATCAATTCTTTTATTATTGTAATAAAAGCTGGCTTCCTCTAATGCCTTCCTATACTCATTCTTAAACTGAAAATGCCTTCCTATAAGTTCTCCTGCTTTAAATGTAATTGAAATAAGAAGCTCCTTTATCCTTCCCAGCTGCTTTAGGGACTCATAATTATTTTTACTAATTTCTCCTTCTGCCTTTCTAAGTCTTTCTTCTTCTAGGATAATTACTTCTTTAAGCTCATCAAATTTTTTATTCTGCTCTTTAAGCACTTCTATATTTTTTATAAAATTATCCTCAAATTCCTTCTGATTTATGGAAAATATGTTTTCTCTTGTCCTGTATATAAAATTATTAATAACATTTACCTGGGCTGTTATAAGATTATTTAAGTTTTCTACCGCCATAAGTCCCTGTGAAAAATTCTTCTTTTTAAGGCTTAACTCTAAAATCATTTGATTTAAGTCTATCTGTGTTCTTTCATCTACCTCAAGAGCACTTAAAATAAGCCTGTAGCCTTCTCTAGTCAGAGAAAATGTACTTTTATTATTATCCCTTTTTGAAGGCTTTTGCTGCAAAAGATGATAATTAAACACTTTCTCTTTTCCCAAACTATAATCCATGGTTTTAAAAATAAAAGGATTGCCGTCATTTCGTAGTATTTTATAAATTATTAAATGTGTTATATCATAGCTTTCCGTTTCAGATAAACTTTTGTTATAATACTTAGAAGCAATATCTTCCAAAAATGAAGACATATCAGATAAGATACATTCCTCATCTTTTAAGGATTTATCAAGAACAAAGCACATCAGGCTGTATACCAGATTAATCAGCTCAATACTGCTGAAATTGTTTTTAAATGCAGTTAAGGTGGATACCTTATTGTCTATTAAAAAGGAATAGGACAGCTTCTCCATCCTTTTATCAAAATTATTAAGAAAATCATACATATGAATTATCCTCTTTCAAAACCATATAATTTACTATCTCCTGAGGTATATAGAAGCCGCCTCGTAATATACTTAGTATTTCACTTCTATAGGGCTCCATGTCAGAGAGAAAAACCTCTCCAATATTTTTATTCTGCTTTTCGCTGCACTTTGAAAGCTGCACTTTCCTTGAAAGCATAATCATAGCCTGGTATCCTGATTTATAAAGCTGAATATTCAGCTTATTCCTGTATTTTTTATTGACCCTTTCATATATAGCTATCCCTTCAAAATCCAAATCTCCAAAGTAGTATACTTCAGCCGGATTTAAAAGATATTTTTCCACTGTATATTCATACTCTTCTAAAGATTTTTCTATATTCTTCCCGGCTCCATAAATTATTGTGTCTATCCTTTCACCAAGAAAAGTATTTTTCCCTTCTATCATAAGCTTTCTCAGGGTATACCAGGTATCCTTGTTTTCTATAATTAAAACTACCTGATTTTTACTTTTATTTAATGAAAAATAAACAAAAGGCTCCGGAGTTCTGTATATATTTAAAGCATCTATGGATATACCGATATTTTTAAGAATACTCTGCCCTCTGCCGTCTTTCAGAAATTTTTCTTCTCCCCAAATGGCAAAGCTCCTCTCATTTATTGACATTGGCATCATAAGGCTTTCTCTTTTTTCCCTGTAAAATAAAATCAGCTTTTCTAAATATACTTTATCCAGCATATACTTTTTGATATTATTCAAATAATATTCCCGCTGAAATTCTATTGGGAAATTATAATTTATCTCACTTAATATACTATCCAGGTTCTCTTTCTTATCTGCTGCTCTATACTTGTTATAAAGCGGCGGATTCATACCATTTAGGCCGCTGGTTTTAACTACGCACAATATACCCTCATTTATTAAGCTGTTTATAAACTCTGTAAGCTTTATATAATCATCTATATTAAAATACCGCTGAATTTCTGATAAAGTTAATATTTTTTTACCCAAATCATATACACTTTTAATTTCTTTCGCCCCCTTGTCATAATTAATTATAACTCAAAATTTTACAGCTGCCATAATTTTATCAGTTATGACATAAATTTTTATATAATAATAGAATAAAGCAGCAACTGTCTGTAAATTTACAGGCAGCTGCTGCTTTCCAGTTTTACTCTATTTTTTACTTTTTTTATATTCAATAAATTCTTCTGCAGTAAGGAATGTCTCTGTTACATTTAGTTTCTGGCACAGCTGAGTTACATTTGGCGGTTCAAGGTAAGCCTCCTCTAATTTTTCTTTATGAGAATAAACATCTCTTGTTGTTCCGTCCAACAGCACATTTCCCTTAGCAAATACCAAAGTTCTTTCAAAGGTTTCCGCAACAAAATCCATATCATGAATTATTGTAATTACCAGCTTCCCCTCAGCACTTAAATCCTTAATTATTTTCTTTATCTTTTCCTTTCCGTGGTAATCCTGAGCAATTGTGGGCTCATCAAAAATAATTATATCTGTATTCATGGCCACAATAGAAGCTATGCTTATCAGCTTTCTTTCGGATAAACTAAGGTCATAGGGATTATCATTTCTTTTTTCATATAATCCAACTATATTAAGAGCTTTTATAGAGTTTTCCATAGCAGCTTCCGGAGTCTGGCCTATATTTAATGGACCAAAACTTACTTCATCTATAACTTTGTTTTTAAATATCTGATCATTAGGATTCTGGAAAACTAAACCAATATGTTTCGCCAGGCCTGCAACTGTAGTTTCCTTTGTATTTATTCCGTCAATTATAACATCCCCTGATATAGGTTTTAAAAGTCCCTTCAGAAGCTTCACAAAGGTTGTTTTTCCCGCTCCATTTTGTCCTATTATAGCAGTTGACCTGCTGTCAAACGTCAGGTTTATTCCTTTTAGTATTTCATCACCGCTGGTATAAGAAAAATGTAAATCTTTTACTTCAATCTTACTCATTATAGTTCACCACCAAATCATAAGCTTCATCTATAGTAATTGGGTAAAGCCCGGACTCTTCATTTTTAATGCCCAGACCTCTGCATATTTTTGTGAAAGCAGGAGCAGCTACTCCAAATTTTTCTAAATCATCTCTTGAAAATACTTTCTGAGGAGTATCAAAATCAACTATTTCCCCTTCATTTAAAAGCATAACCCTGTCTGAGTACTTTGCTATTTTCTCCATCTTATGCTCTACCATTATTACTGTCATTCCCTCATGGCTCAGATTCTGAATTGCTTTGAAAACTTCCTCAGAACCCTGGGGATCAAGCTGAGAGGTTGGCTCATCTAAAACTATTATTTCCGGTCTCATAGCAATAATTCCTGCTATTGCCATTCTCTGCATCTGCCCTCCTGATAAGTCAAATGGATTTCTGTCTTTATATTTATATATATCTAAAAGCTGAAGAGAGTAATCAATTCTTTTCTTCATATCTTCTCTGTCAATTCCCATATTTTCAAGCCCAAAAGCAATTTCTTCATAAACAGTTAACTTTGAGCCGGTAACCTGGGTAAATGGATTTTGAAATACAATGCCTACTTTGCCTGATATCTCACTTACTTCACTTTTACCAACTTCTATTCCGTCAACTATAACCTTTCCGCCATATGCACCTTTATAAAAATGAGGAACCAGTCCTACTAAAGCTTGGCATAGTGTAGACTTTCCTGACAGATTTTTACCTATTATTCCAATGAATTCTCCCTTTTCAACCTGGAAGGATATACCCTTTAAAGCTAAATCACTTGTTAATGGGTATTTATACTTTAAATTCTCAACAATTATTTTCTTCATAACAAAATCCTCCAGATTATAGACAGCAGCAGCATTAATATTAAAACAATCTTTATTATATTGTTATAGCCGGAATTTATTTCTTCATTCAGAAATGTTTTTTTAGCTTTTGAGTTAAAAGCACGCACTTCAAGGGCCATAGACCTTTCTCTGGTATTTATAAGAGAATTCATAACTACAGGCCCGATAAGAGGCAAAAATGCCTTAATTCTTACGCTAAGCTTTCCTTCTGTCTCCATACCACGGGATCTTTGAGCATCTGTTATAGTCTCCATAGTAGATGTCATCTCTGGTATTATTTGAAGAACTGAAGATAAAACGTATCCAATTTTAGGGGATAGACCTTTCCTTACCAGTGACTCAATTAAATCAGAGGGCTTAGTAGTCAATACTAAGATTATAAAGGCACAGAGAATATTTATTACTCTTATGCATATTGCAAGTGCAAAAAGAAGGCCTTCTTTATAAAATATAATAGAGCCAATATGAAAAACAGGAGTTGTGTTTTTTGCATTAAAAAGACCCTGAATTATAATTATGGAAAGCAGAACTATCATGCTGAAGCTGATAATGGGAATAACTTTCTTAAATACCCTGGCTGTAAGAAGTAATAAAATGCTGACTCCCATGCAGACAAGACCTGCTGTTTTATATGGAATTATAATTGGAATTGCAATTGAAACAATTATGTATAAGATTTTACTAATGGGATCTACTTTATGAACTATGGTATTTTTATCTTCATATAAACTTAATGCCTTCAATATACATCGCCATCCTTTAGTATCGTTAAATTAAATTGGCAATTGACGTCACGTAATTATGTAACTTAATGTCAACTGCCAATAAAATTAACTTATAATTAGATAATTTAATTAGAAATTCAGTTAAAATTTAATCAATATATTTTATAATGCCTCTATGTCATTATCATTGCTGTATAATACAGTAAGTTTCTTTGGCAAGCCTTTGAAAATACCAAATGCTACTAAAACAGTTGCTATCTTATCTGGTACATCTACTACGAATTCATCTACAAGTGATGACATCCAAACTGGGAAATGATTAGCTATCATTGAAGCATAAACAGCATCTCCCCAGATGTTTCCTGTCTGGCCGCCCCAAAATGCAATATTTATAGGAGTAGAAACTATTGTTGAAACTGCAGCAGCTACAAGTCCTACTACTATAGCTCCGCCGATATTTTTAATCCATCCCTTGTATGCCATAATACCTACAGCAATACCAATAGCAATACTTGTTAATGCATAAATAAAGGATATTGGGTCCATGGTAAGCCCATATATTATGTTGTTTACAGCACCACAGATGGCACCTGCAATTGGTCCTGCCAGCATACTTGCAAGTACAGTACCTATTGAATCAAGCCAAAGCGGTAATTTTAAAACGCCTGCAAATAATTTGCCTATATAGTTGATGCCAACTGCAGCAGGAATAAGAACTAATGATGCCGTGGATAGTTTTAAACTCCACATACTGTTTTTTTTCATAAATATGACCCCCTAAAATTTATTTTAAATTATCTAATTTTAGTATCGCTTCAAGGACTGTAAGAATTTCTCTCTTTTCGCCCTGAGCTGTTATACTCTCGCCATCAACATAACTGTTTATGCCCTCATCTAAGCTTCCATCACTTTCAACTATTACATTTAAAACGGAACCGGTTTTAAGCCTTCTAAGGCCTCCGATTACAAATAATGCGGCGCTTTCCATGTCAGACCCTAAGACTCCAGCATCTCCCCAGTACTTATCAATTTTTTCTTCATTATCAGTGTAGAAACTGTCATGACTTCTTATAGGACCTGAGTAATACTTATATCCCATCTCTCTGGCACTTTGAATCAGGCTGAAAAGCACATCCGGATCCGGAACAGCTGGGTAAATCCCTTCTATATATGTTTTTGAAGCTCCGTCATCTCTTACAGCTCCGTT
This sequence comes from Bacillota bacterium, assembly GCA_032907345.1. GTDB lineage: Bacteria > Bacillota > Clostridia > Clostridiales > Clostridiaceae > JAJBWD01. The sequence continues at coordinate 5,790 of JAJBWD010000124.1, forward strand.
TCCAATAACCAGATCTCCCAGTTTTATGTTCTGCTGCAGAGCTCCGCAGCTTCCAATTCTTATTAATGTTTCAACACCAATATTTTTCAGTTCTTCAACTGCAATTCCAGTTGAAGCTCCTCCAATTCCTGTTGAAACTACCATTACTTTTACACCTTTGTAATATCCGCTGCAGCTTTTAAATTCCCTGTTATAGGCTATATCAACTGGATTGTCCAAAAATTTTTTTACCCTTTCCACTCTCTCCGGATCTCCAGGCAGAATGGCATACTTAGCTGCATCATGTTTTGCGCATCTGATATGCGCCTGAATATCATTTATCATAATGTCCCCTACTTTCAATCTACAGTATCAGCTTCTAGTTTTAGAGCTGCTAAATCTTTAATAATTATATAACTGCTGTATAATTCAATAATGTTTTGTTCTTTTAATTCCTTGAGAACTCTGTTTACGCTTCTTTGAGTTACAGCCATCTGCTCGCTTAAACTCTCTTTGATGATATTTACTTTATTATCCTTACTGCTTAAATTGTCTGCCAGGTAATAGCATATCTTCTGCTTTAATGTATACAGCGTATCCTTCCCAACTTTTTTTGACAGCTTATAGAATTGACTGCACAATGTTTTTGTAATAAATTCGTTTAAATTTTTATCAAGACTAATCCATTTCAGAAAATTCTCCCGGCTTATTGCCAAAAGCTTAATATCGGAAATCGCTTCTACAAAGCAGCTATATGGTTTTTGATCAAATATTTCATGTTCTCCGATATAATTGCCTTTTTTATAGATTGTCAGGGAATATTTCTTACCGGTTTCGGACATTACATAAATATCAACAAAACCATCAACTAAAATGTAAAATGTATTATAAACCTGGCCTTGGTTTAAAAGGAATTTCCC
>JAJBWD010000125.1:0-3231 GCA_032907345.1 Bacillota bacterium
GAAATGGATAATTAGAAGTGCTAAATACTATGTTCCAATAGAAAAATAATAAATTAGAAAGGGAGTTGTATATCAATGAAAGACTATTTATGCAAAGATTGTGTGCATAATAATAATGGATGGTGTGAGAAGAAAAAATTTAATGGATTGAAGAAAATGGATATAGCTAAATGTGCAGATAAGAAGTTTGTAGTAGAAGAAAAACAAAATGATAATATTACTAGTAAGATCAACATTATAGGATATAAGAATTTTGGTAAAAGAGAAGAATTTTATAATATCCAAAGGCAGATTGAAGCCATGGATGAGAATAGTAATATTGCTGATGTAAAACAAATTATGGTTAATCTTGGTCAGATGTTGGATATAGAAGAGCAAATACAGGGAATTACAATTGAATATGAAATAGATCAAAATATAATAGATGGAAGTAAAAATTTAAATAATAAATGGTTAAGAGAAATTGGAGGTTATAAAGGAGGAATTGAAATTAAATGAAATTATATAATGATTTAAAATATATTGGAGAAAATAATTTGTTAAAAGTGTATGGTGATATTTGGCATTGTACTTGTTGTGTAACTGATTATAAGACTGGAGAGATGAAATTTGTTGTGCAGCCACCACAATATCATGATGAAATTTTTATGGGATATACTAATCTAAGTGCTATTTTATTAACCGAGGAAGATCTAGAAAAAGACTTTAAAATAGTGAATAAAGATGGTACGTTGAGTGATATAATACATGATGAGAAAGAAAGAAAACAATATGAAAAAGAAATCGATGAATATTTTGACAATATGTCTGATGAAGAATTTAACAAATTAATAAATGGGAGATGATAAAGATGTGTAAAGTAAAAGTATCTGAATTAAGTAATGATGAAATTAAATATGAATTAGCTGAAAATAATACTGAAATATCATATTTAACAACATATATAAAGCGATACAAACAAGCTAAGAAAAACATAGAGATATTAAAGAAAGAAGTAAAGAGAAGAAATGATATTAAAGGAAAAGGTGAGAATAGCAATGAGTAAAGATAAAAGATTAATGATTAATTATGATGAACAATTGGATTTTGTAGACATTTATTCAGCAGACGATTTTGGCATAACCTATGGTAATGGATTAGGTTGTCATAAGTTAAAGTGTATTTATGGAGATGGCACAGATATTTATAATGAAATTAAAGATATATTAGATGATATATCAGAGAAAATTAGAAGACTTTATATATTAGCTCCGATAGAAGATCTGAATGATAATGAACAATGTGTAAGTATAAAAAATATACAATTGTTATTAATTGTATATGCAGGTTATATTGAGGATAAAGGAGATAATTGTTGGCAGGATAAAGAGTTTAAAAAAATAGCAGATAAGTATAACTTTAATAAAGAAAATTTGTATAAGGGTTTTGAACATTTAACTTGTTAAAAGAAGAATTTTAATAATATTAATAAATAATATAGCTATACAATATTAAGAAAAAGTAGTATAATAAAATTAATAAATCAAAGAGGTAATACATATGTATAAATTAAATCCTACCGTAACAGAAAAAGAATTAAGAGATTATGGTTTTACTGATTGGAGCAACGGACATTGGTATTACTGTGAAAACTTGTATAAACAAGATATAAGTTTAAATTTAGATATTTTAAAAGCAGATTATAGCCATATAGAAATTGATGTGCTAGATGAAAATTTTGGTCAACCATATGATTATGAATGGTTATTATCTGTAAATAAAAATGCTAAAGTTGCCAATAAAGTGAAAAAAGCTTATGATAAAATAATTAAGAAACTATTAAATGATAAAATATTGTTGGAGGTGAAAGATAATGAGTAAAATTGATAGAATAAAAGAATTAGTCCAATTATTAAATAAAGCTAGGAAAGCATATTATGTAGAATCAAATGAAATAATGAGCAATAAACAATATGATAAGCAGTATGAGGAATTAGAGAATTTAGAAAAAGAAACAGGAGTAATTTATAATAATTCCCCTACACAAAATATTGGGTATGAAGTTAAAGATACTTTAGTAAAGATTAAACATCCAGAACCAATGTTATCATTAGGAAAGACAAAAGATCCGAATGAAATGCTTAAATTTCTAGGAGATAAAGAAGGAATATTATCATGGAAACTAGATGGACTTACTTTGGTATTAGAATATGAAGATGGTAAGTTAAAAAGTGCAGTTACAAGAGGTAATGGAGAAGTTGGTACAGATGTACTACATATAGCAAAAACAATAATTAATTTACCACAAAATATAGCTTATAAAGGGAAATTAATTATAAGAGGAGAATGTGTTGTATCATATCCAGATTTTGCAGAAATAAATATAGATAACAAATATCAAAATCCACGTAATTTAGCGAGTGGTACTCTTATGTTATTAGATGCTAATATTGCAAGGAATAGGAACTTAAAATGGATAGCATTTAATTTAGTTCAAGCTAATATAGATTTTAATAATAGTTTTGAGGAACAGTTTAAATGGCTGAAATCTTTAGGATTTGATACAGTAGGATATAAAAAAGTGAATAAAGATAATTTACTAGAAACTATAAAGTGGTTCGATGATGAGATCAAAAATTATGATATCCCATCAGATGGATTAGTATTGGTATTTAATGATTTAAAATATAGAGATAAATTAGGTAGTACTATTCATGAACCTCTAGGATGGAAGGCTTTTAAATGGAAAGATAACACAGTAGAAACTATATTAAAAGATATACAATTTAATATGGGAAGAACAGGAGTATTAACTCCAGTTGCTGTGTTTAATCCAATAGAGTTAGAGTCTACTACTGTAACACGAGCAAGTATTCATAATTTGAATATATTAAAAAGTTTGCAGCTTGGTATAGGAGATAAAATTGAAGTATATAAGGCAAATAAAATTATTCCACAAATATATGATAATTTGACCAGAAGTGATACATTTATTATACCAAATCAATGCCCTTATTGTGGTAGCAATACAACAGCAATAAAAACTGATGGAGGAGAATTCTTATATTGTTTTAATAAAGATTGTGTTTCAAAAAAAATACAACAATTTGCTCATTTTGTTTCTAGGAATGCTATGAACATTATAGGATTATCTGACAAATCAATTGAAAAGTTTATTGATCTAGGATTTTTAAAAGATTTACCTGATATATATAAATTAGAACAATACAAAAATCAAATTATTAATTTAGA
>JAJBWD010000126.1:0-3272 GCA_032907345.1 Bacillota bacterium
ACTGATTTTTATTTTAACGCCACATTTGTAAAGGATAAAGTAATATTGCTATATATATGATTTAAGGAGGGATGTATTTTTCCTCCTTTTTAGTTTGTGTACACAGAATGAGTTAGTAATATAATAATCGGGTAATTTTATGAGTGAATTTAAAATTTATATTGAATAGAAGTAAAATAAAGTATAATATATAACAAAGATACGATTATGGTAAAAGATGTAAGAGGGAGACGGCATGAAAAAAATTATAATTGCTATGGCATTTGTATTATGTCTAATGATGTTCGGATAGATAAATTTATCCGAATAAGATCTATATAAACATATAATACCATAATTGCATCTTTAAAATTCAAATAGAAGGAAGGATTTCAGTAAGCGCACTACAACACAGTGCCTTATATACATTAAAAATCCATGAGATAATTGGTCTATGAATTTAGAGTTTTTCAAGTTTCTTAAGTTGAAAAACTTGAGAAACTCGGGATTGGAGTTGGTTATCCTGGATCATATCACCAAAACAAAGTGTAGCTTCCGCATGGAACAGTGGATAAAACTTATTGAGGATTGCCAGAACAGTGGATTAAAAATTGATGACTGGTGTGAGCAAAACGGCGTCAGCCGCAATTCATATTACTATTGGCTGCGTAAAATACGGGAGAAGGCTTGTCAATCGGTATCATCCGAACTTCTCCCTGCTACAAATAAACCATCATTTGCAAAATTGGAGCTGCATAACATCCCAGGCAGTCCACGCCCTGCTGTAGTTTTACGATTAGGCCATGCCGAAATTGAGGTCATGGAAGGGACCAGCACAGAAACTGTAGAGGTAGTGCTAGCCGCACTGAAAAAATATGCTGGGTGACATTAGGGAGGCTAGGCAGATTTACATTGCCTGTGGTTATACGGACATGCGTAAATCCATCGATGGCCTGGCAGCTATTGTCCAGGAGAAGTTTAAACTGGATCCCTTTTCACAATGCCTTTTCCTTTTCTGTGGCAAACGCTGTGACCGTATAAAAGCTCTCCTGTGGGAAGGAGATGGCTTTATCATTCTTTACAAGAGGTTAGAAAACGGTACTTTCAAGTGGCCGCGGAATAGGGAGGAGGTCAGGTCCATTACCTGGAAGGAATTCCGCTGGCTTATGGAGGGTCTGGAAATAGATCAGCCAAAGGCAATAAAGACTGCAAACCCAGGTTCATTCTGCTGATATAAAAAGTGGCCCAAGTTGGCTTATTTACTAGCTTTGAGGCATATTTTATGGTATAATATTCTTATCTAAAGGAATGATGAGGACTATTTTAATGGATGCTAAAGATGCATATATTAACCAGCTTGAAAATACAATAAATGATCTACGGAATCAGATTAACAATTTGGAAGATATAATACGTATACTCCGCAAGGAAAAGTTTGGGCCATCCAGTGAGAAAACCCACAGTAAAGCCATAGAAGGCCAGATTTCCATATTTAACGAAGCTGAAATTGAAGCAAATGCTGACGCAAAGGAACCTGTCGCGCATGAAGTAAAGGGTTATCTTCGTCATGACAGCCGCACCAGGCGTGAAGAAATTATCAAAGACCTTCCAGTAAGAGAAATTCTATGCGAATCTCCTCCTGAAGACCAGTACTGCAAACAGTGTGGTACGCACCTCAAGCCTATCGGCAAGGAAACCGTAAGGGAAGAACTTGAGTATATACCAGCAAAGCTCAGGGTAGTCCGTTATGTCAGGATGTCATATGAATGCTCAAAATGCAAGCATACAGATCATCCATATATTCAGAAGGCGCTTAGCCCTTCTTCACTTATGAACCACTCTCTTGCTTCACCCAGTTCAGTAGCATATGTGATGTATCAAAAATATGTTAACAGCATACCTCTCTACAGGCAGGAAAAGGATTGGGAACGGTTAGGCATAGCCCTTACCCGTGCTACCATGGCAAATTGGATTATCCGCTGCGCGGAAGACTACCTGATCCCAATTACTGAGCATATGCGTAAGGAACTTCTGAAAAGGGATGTCATACACTGCGATGAAACACCTGTCCAGGTGCTTAAAGAAGCCGGTAAGAAGCCGCAGACGAAGTCATATATGTGGGTATACAGAACAGGCAATGACGGCAAAGCACCTATTATTCTGTATGATTACCAGCCATCCAGAAATGGTGACCACGCAGTGACATTCCTTAGAACCTTCAATGGGTATGTCCATTCTGATGGATATTCCGGATACAACAAGCTGAATGGAATCATCAGGTGTGGATGCTGGGCCCACTTGAGGAGAAAATTTATTGAGGCAATTCCTGGACGAAAGTCCACGGATGCTCAACCTACTAATGCGGAAATCGGACGGGATTACTGCAATGAACTTTTCAGAATAGAGCAAGCCCTGTCGGACTTAACGGCAGAGGAAAGGTATCATAAGCGTCTGGAACTGGAAAAACCAGTTCTGGAGGCCTTTTGGTGCTGGCTTGAAAATCTTACTGTTCTAAATGGCTCAGCATTTGGCAAAGCAGTTACATATGCTAAGAATCAGAGACCATATCTTGAAAACTATCTTCTAGATGGCAGGTGCAGCATTTCTAACAATTTAGCTGAAAATGCTATACGACCATTTACGGTAGGCAGGAAAAATTGGTTATTTTCATATACCCCTAAAGGTGTGTCGGCCAGCGCAGCTGTATACAGTATCATTGAAACTGCAAAAGCAAATGGTATTGAGGTATATACATATCTTGAGTATCTGCTTTTATACATGCCAGACTGTGACTGGCACAACCATCCGGAAGACCTTGAAAATCTAATGCCCTGGTTAGAAAATGTAAAAAGAGAATACAAAAGGTAAACTTTTGGACTAGCAATATCGCTAGTCCTTTTTATTTCAAGGCACATTATTTTTGAGCGCTTACTTATAACAGATGTGTTTAATTCTCACACTACATTTTGTCAATTGTTGAGAATGCATTGGAATACTTAGAGGAAATATAATAAATGGAAATATTTACAAATTATACCATCAGTGGTAGTATGTACATGTGAAGCGGCTTCATAACATAATATTTTAATAAAGGGGGTTTAATCTGCATGAGGAAAGGATCAGGTGTAAGATCAATAATACTCAAAGTATTTGCTACTAGTTTATTATTGGCGATGGTGTTGTCATTAAATGCTTTTGCAAATAATGGTTGGGGAGCAATATATGTTCCCACGGGAATAGCATTTGTGAAGGCACAACAGGTTACGAGAAGCGGTAGTTATAATTATGTGACG
>JAJBWD010000127.1:0-3723 GCA_032907345.1 Bacillota bacterium
TATAGATTTAGCAGTTAATACCAGTCCTATTGCTGAATATTGCTGGATTGACAGGAATATCAGAATAATTATTCTCTCAATAGTACCAATAAAACTTCCAGCATTATAATCTCTTTGCTTTTCTTTATCCAGTCCGCTGCTCTCAGGTTTATAAACTGCAATCAAACGCGTAATTGTGATATTTGCAGGTTTATGTATAATCAGTAATGCTGTTATCCAGCATGCAGTATTCAATTTTGATAACCCGATAACACTAAAGAATTCATTTATTGCTGCATTTACAGTCAAAGTTACATTCCTATCTGTAAGCAGGTATGCAGCTGCAATAAGGCATACCAGATGTATTCCCTGATCAAAAAGATATATGTTCCGTTTAATTATCAAATTCATCTTAACTTTATTCTTTTTAATGTAGTAAAACTTAAATATATCAACAATTGCATGCAGTATTGACATAACAAGTCCAGCTAAAAACATTTTCGGTGAAAATACAGGAATGCTTATAATTAAATAGGCCGCACAATATAATAAACAATGTTTATATATCCATTTTATACTTTTCTCTTTCTTATCTGCCATCTCATCTGATTGGAGATAATAATCGCCAAATACATGGGACAGCAATAGCAAAATAAAGTATTTTTTAAACATCTTTTCTCCTTATCTCACCTAACGCTTTTTCTATTGTTTCTATTGCTTCTTTGTACGCATAGTATTTTCCATATGATAAACTTTTTTGAACTGTTGACTGTGTTATATTTAATCTGACAGCTGCATTTTTTTGTCCATCCTGATGTGCCAGCATGTCCCAGATAATTTCCCGCTGCCTGTCTGTCCATAATTCTTTAATGGCAGTAAGCAGGGATAGAATTGTATTCAGCATAATTGCTGTATTTTCATTATCACCATCCACACCAATTCGTATATTTGATGCATTAGTTTTATTTTTCATTTCATTTTCCTTTAAATACTTAACAGCATCTCTCGCTTTATAATAACCCGGACCATCAGCACCAATTGCCATTTCAGTATTAATTTTTGTAGTAATCTCCCCTATACCTACCCCGAATCTGATTTTTACCGGGTACATTTTTTGTTCAATATCAAATATAATGCTCATTACATTTTCTCCGCTGTTTAATAGTCCCTGGAATTCATCTCCTAGCGTAATCATAAATTTTGAAGAAATATCATGCTTATATTTTTCATTAATTTCATTAAGCACTTCTACTAATTTATCCTGAGTAACTTTCCTGTCTTCTAATTTTCTGGACCCTTTGATATCACCGATTATCGCTATGTAGGGATTGAAAGAGAAGAAAAAAAACATATCAACACCTCCTGATTAATCCAATTATATTACTATCCTTATTCCGTTTCAAGCTTTATTCATCCATGGATGAATATTATTTATTTATTCATATATTAGTGAATATCTTTTCTTTATTCATCTTTAAATGAATATATTTACATCAGTTAAATTCTTAGTCATAGGTAATTAATAATAAATTTTCAATAGGACGGTATGATAGGAATATACCATCCCCTAATTTTATTTTTATCTCCTGAATTTGACTCGCCGCAGCGAACTGCAATTAATGGTTATACTCTGTTTCGGTCTTTATCAGCATAATAAATATCAATAAACCTGTCTATTTCTAAAATATTAAACCATTCTAAGTTTAAAAGATTGATTATTTTTCCATCTTTAGGCTCAAAACTTTGATCAAAATAATTATCTTTCAGCTTTATTTTTTCGCCGCCCAAATCATCTATCGTATAATGACAGCCATTAATTATTCCAATAAAAGAAAAAACCCTTTCATTTAAATTAATTATACAAATCGGAATTTCCAGCTTATTTCCTTTAGATAAGTAAGCCATAATCTTAATGTAAATATACTTACCATCAGTACTGTATTGAACCATATCGTTTAAACCATTTACAAATACCTTTTCAGGATTTAAGATTACTTCGGGTTTACTTTTATTCTGCAGAATTGCCAGCCTTCCAGCATACCAGCACATCCTGACTTCAGCTATTGAGTATATTAAGCATGCAGTATCACCTTGCTTATTCTCAAATAACTTGTCCTGCATCCATGGCCATTCTTCCCGGTTTGGACCTGGCAGTGAATCTATGTCAATATTCCATCCTTGTATTTCCATTATGACCTCCAAAATTTATCATTAGATATCATTTTAACATATTATTACATTAAATACTATTTTTAATATAATTGTACAAGTAAATGATAATCGAAATTTTCATGCTATTAAAGAGGTACTTACTATTCAGTAAATACCTCTTTAATACTAATATTTATTTTATCAATATAGTTGAACTAAACGGACCGCAGCCGACGCTTTAACGCATTTTAGTTCCTTAAGAATTTTACCATTTTAGCATTATATCTTATAATATAGTAATTTGGATTATAACCTCTATAAACCAGTGTCATAATCCTTGGGAGGCATACTTATCTCCTTGCTGCTCATATCATAAAATTTCCCTTTTTCTTCGTAATATTTTATATCTGCTCCTAAAAAGTCGTCTTTGCCATTTATTGTTACCTGACCTTCATATATAACAACCCTGCTGTTATTTTCCAGGTTAATTTCAGGTTTATTCTTCAATACGAATTTTACAACCTCACCTGTTTTAAAGGGATAATTTTTATCATCCACCGGGTCTGTATCACTGTGAAAATTTATTTCTACATTCAGGCTTAATATATATTTACCATCTTTTGAGGTTTCTAATCCGGCTATTGTACCTTGTATATACCTGGCCCTCGAAATAAGCTGCCATTTTTCTGTTGAAGCAGGCGTTTTTGCTGCAGCAATATTTATTTGCCCGCTTTTAGAATCAGAGCTTGCAAATATGGTAACAACAGCTGAGCTTATAATTAAAGCTGCCGCCAAAATTATACTGAATACAGATAATTTTTTATACTTCATAATAGACACTATCCTTTCTTCAATTGCATTTTTTCCGAAACCATTACATAATGGTGAAAAAGCTGCTTTCTTTTCTGCCAGATCAATCAGGGAAAGAGCATAGGCAGATTTTTTTTCTTCTCCATGTATGGAGATTACTTTTTCATCACAGGCAATCTCCATATCCCTATTAAACAAAACATACATCAGCCACACCAATGGGTTGAACCAATGCACACATAAAGCAAGCACAGATATAAACTTCCATAGATTGTCATGTCTTTTCATATGAATAAATTCATGAGAAAGAACATAGCTAAGCTGCTGGCAGTCCGAGAAATCCATATCTTTAGGTAGTATGATTTTAGATTCAATAAAACCAAAGATGATTGGAGTGGTTATTCTGTCAGAAGTCAGCACTCTTACAGGCTGCTTTCCGGTCTGCTTAGAAAGCCATGCTGAAATAAGCATATTGTCCTCCATTGGCAGGGCTTCTCTTAGATTCCGATAGTTTTTTATATATGCTGTTAAAAATACCGTCAGCGAAATACCTATGCCAATCAGCCAGATGATTAACCATGGATGTATCATTAATGTCTGACTGGATAAAGCCGTGGTATCAGCCTGTGCTGCTGTAAAACCAGGCGGCAGTATATTTAAAGTTTTTGTAACTGTACCTGCCTTTGTTTCGATATCTGATAATCTGCTTAATGGTGCTGTAAAATCAGGTTTTATTGAAATTGAAAATGGAATCAAAAGTCTTGCAAGTACAATTCCCCACAA
>JAJBWD010000128.1:0-3695 GCA_032907345.1 Bacillota bacterium
GATGTTAATATGGACGGATATATTGATATAAAAGACATAACTTTAGCATCTGAAAATTATGAAGCAAGATATTACAGTAATAACATTAATTGAAAATATTATACTAAATCGTAAAGTATATTCTAACACCAGAATAAAAGAAGCAGTAAGAAACGAGCCGCAGTATCAACTGCAATGGATGTTCAGAATGGTTATTATAATTCTGGTACCTATGCTTATTACTATAGCGGCAGTGATGTTTTTTATTCCTGCAATTATGCCATAAATTTTGTAGCCTGGGATGATAATTTCTATCCTTATAAGACTGCGGAAAATGGTGCTTTTATATGCAGAAATTCAAGGGGGACAGGTTTTGGTGATAAGAGATATTTTTATAGGAATGGAATAACTTTTTCAGATGCCTTGTCTTTAACTGCTGAAAATGTATGTGTACAATATCAGGGACATGTGCAGAGCATGGGCTGGCAGAACTATGTATCTTACGGAGCTTACTGAGGGACTTAAGGAAATTTTCTCAGGCTGGAAGCAGTAAGAATAAAAATAGTAAAATCAAATTAAACCAGTATTTATCGGAGGAAGTAATGAATATAGCAATAGTAATGGCAGGAGGCCAAGGCACAAGAATGAGCATGAAGGACATGCCAAAACAGTTTATTGATGTTTGCGGGAAACCTGTTATAATACACACATTGGAAAAGTTTGATAGACATCCTGAAATAGATTATATAGCGGTTGTCTGTATTAAAAATTGGCAGTCAGAGCTAAAAACCCTTATTGAAAAATTTAAAATAAAAAAGGTGAAATGGATAATAACTGGAGGAGAAACCCGTCAGGAATCAGTTTTTAATGCATTAAATTCACTAAATGGATTATCAGGAGATGACATAGTTTTAATCCATGATGCTGCCAGACCTTTTATAACTGAAAAAATAATAAGTGATAATATAAAAGCTGCATTGACATATGGGGCAGTGGGTACTGTAATTCCAGCAGCAGATACAATAATTAAAAGTATGGATGGAGTAAAAATTTCAGATGTGCCAAATAGGAAAGAATTGTACTTAGTTCAGACCCCTCAGAGCTTTAAATTCAGCATAATTAAAGAAGCTCATGAAGCAGCAGTTATAAAAAATGTTGATAATGCTACAGATGACTGTCAGCTTGTTTTAAAATCAGGAATACCTGTACACCTTGCAGCTGGAAATAAATTAAATTTTAAAATTACTACCCGGGAGGATTTGCTGCTTTTTAAAGCAGTAATGGAAATGGTATAACTAATCTAAACAGGGGGAGGGCATCGGTTCTTATATCATAACCGAAAATCTAAGCTGAAAAGTTATTAAACCTTAAAATAACAGCAAAACCAAAAGTCATTGCATCTACTTGTAATGGCTTTAATATTGTAGTAAAATGTATGAAGGCTGCTCATAGTTGTTTATGTATAGCATAATTACTGCCTGAAATTAATCTATTTATAATTGAAATGGGATGTGATTTTGTGAAGAATGATAAATATATTGTCGTATATGACGCAATACTTATTACTGCGTCTTTGATATTTGCTTTTATGCTTAAATTTGATTTTAATTTTGCAAAAGAGTATAAATATTTTTTCCTTTTGTCTGTAATTCCGGTTATTATAATAATGATAGCATTTAACTATGTATTTGGACTTTATAATAATGTATGGAAATATGCTTCTATTGAGGAACTGTTTTCCATAATATATTCAGTTTCAACTTCAAATATAGTATTTGTACTTTACTCATATATAGTAAATTATAAATTTTTAAAAAGCTCCTTTTATAGATTTCCTTTTACAGTACATATAATATTCTGGATATTATGTATATTGACTTTAGGCGGATCCAGATTTCTGTTTAGGATAGCAGATGAAAGAGGGAATAAAGTAAAATCAGATAAAGTAAGCAAGAACCTGCTTATTATCGGAGCTGGTGATGCTGCAGCAATGCTGATTAAAGAGTTAAAGAAGCATAGAGATTTAAATTACAACATAAAGGGCTTAATTGATGATGATAAAACAAAGAAACTAAAGAGAGTCGGCGGTATAAAGGTTCTTGGAAACAGGGATGATATTAAGAAGATTGCTGAAGAATTAAAAATAAATGAAATAATAATTGCAATTCCTTCAGTAGATGACGATGAAAGTAAAGAAATAATAAATATATGTAAAACAACAAATTGTAAGCTTAAGATTATACCTGGAATTTATGAAATAGTTGCAGGTAAGGTGAACATAAGTCAGATTAGAGATGTAAGTATTGATGATTTATTGGGAAGAGCAGAAGTTAGGCTGAACACCAGCAAGATAAAGGGATATATAGAAAATCAAACTGTCCTTGTTACCGGAGGCGGAGGCTCTATAGGTTCTGAACTGTGCAGGCAGATAGCTAAGTTTAATCCGGCGCTGCTGATAATAGTTGATATATATGAAAATAATGTATATGAACTTCAGATGGAGCTGAATTATAAGTTTCCGGATTTAAATAAAAAAATAATAATAGCCTCCATAAGAGACGAGTTTAAGATGGACATTATATTTAATAGTTTAAGGCCGGATGTAGTATTCCATGCAGCTGCCCATAAGCATGTTCCTTTGATGGAAGAGAACCCGGAAGAAGCAATTAAAAATAATATTATCGGAACATATAATCTGTTAAGGCTTTGCGATAAATACAGCGTAAAGAAATTTGTTCAAATAAGTACAGATAAGGCAGTAAATCCAACTAATGTTATGGGAGCTACAAAGAGATTTTGTGAGATTATGGTTCAGGGATTTGACAGAATAAGTAAAACCGAGTATGTTGCAGTTAGATTTGGTAATGTACTTGGAAGCAACGGCTCAGTTATTCCCCTGTTTAAAGAGCAGATTAAAAGGGGAGGCCCGGTTACAGTTACCCACCCTGAGATAAACAGATTTTTCATGACTATACCTGAGGCATCTCAGCTTGTTATTCAGGCAGGAGGTATGGCAAAAGGCGGAGAAGTATTTGTCCTTGACATGGGAGAGCCTGTTAAAATAGCTGATTTAGCAAAGGATTTAATAAAATTATCCGGTTTTGAACCTAATAAAGATATAAAAATTGAGTACACAGGTTTAAGACCAGGAGAAAAACTCTACGAAGAGCTTTTAACTTCAGAGCTTGCCCTGACTACTACAGAGCATAACAAAATATTTATTGAAAAACCTGATGAATTTAATATGGATTACATTAATGGAGCTATAGAAGAATTTAGAACTGTTTCTCATCAGGATAAACCTTCAATTATAAAAATGCTTAAAAAGTATGTCCCTACATTTCACCATAATGTAGAAGAATCGGATTAAAGAGGTAAATGATAATGATAAAAGTAAGATCGGCTATGTTATATATGATATACCTATATATATTTGCACTGCCTTTATTTATGGATACTTTTTTATCGGGCAGGGCAGGTGATTTATTGCTGCTTCTTATATTTTTAATATACTTTGTAGGAGTACTGCTTAATAAATCAGTAAGAGACAGGTTTATTTATGGAATAACACATTTTTATAAAGATATACTGGATCTTTTTATCATTATTTTGTTTATTGCCATGGGATTTTCTGTTTTCTATTCCTATGAAAAAAGTATAGCTGTAACAGAAACAATTAGATTTTTATCATATATTATTCTTTATTTTATAATAAA
>JAJBWD010000129.1:0-2580 GCA_032907345.1 Bacillota bacterium
CTTATTTGTTCATATTTAAAAGCCATTGATAACCCCTTAAATGATATACCCCTTGTTTCAATTTTAAGGTCCCCAATATATAGATTCTCCTCAGAAGATTTAGGAAAAATAAGACAGTATTTATTTAAAGGACCTTTCTTTAAGGCGCTGACAAAAGCATCTGAAGATCCTGATTTAAAAGATAAAATAGATTTCTTTTTAAATGAATTTAAATATTTTAAGAAGCTCTCCGGAATAATGCCCCTGGATGAATTTATATGGCATCTTATGACTAAAACAGCTTTCTATGGATATGTGGGAACACTTCCTGCAGGAGACCAAAGACAGGCAAATTTAAGGCTTTTATTTCAAAAGGCAGGAGAATTCAAAAAGACAGGAAGCAACCTTTTCAGATTTGTAAACCTGATAGATAAAATAGTTAAATCCAGCAGTGATTACAGCAGTGCAAAAATCCTTGGAGAAATGGATAATGTAGTCAGAATAATGAGTATCCATAAGAGCAAAGGCTTAGAATTTCCTATAGTTATTCTGGCAGGATTAGGGAAAAAGTTTAATCTTTCTGATTCTGCAAAGAGTATACTTCTGCATAAGGATTTAGGAATAGGAACAAATGTAGTAGATTTGGAAAGAAAAATTTCATACCCTTCTCTGATAAAAGCCTCACTGTCAAGAAGAATAAAAACAGAAAATCTTTCAGAAGAGATGAGGATACTTTATGTAGCATTTACAAGAGCCAGGGAAAGGCTTATACTAACAGGTGTTGTATCTGATATAGATAAAAATAAGGAAAAATGGGAAAATGTAATATTTAATGATAATATGTCTAAAAGCTCAGTGATGAATGCAAACAGCTTCTTAGACTGGATAGGTCCCTGCCTTGCTCATGATGATGGATTATTTGAAACATATTACCATAATGCTTCAGAATTTGAAGGATCCCGGAAAGAAACTGAAAACACTAAAGCAACTTTCCTGCTTAAGGACAATATTAAAAAGGAAATTGAAGATAAATTAAGCTACAGATACCCCTATATTTTATCATCCCAGGTACCATCAAAGCTTTCTGTATCAGAAATTAAAAGCATTATGTCCAGTGAAGAAAATGATGGAAAACGAATATTTCCGGCAAATCTACATAAGAAGCCATTATTTTTGCAGGAGGACAGCAGGCTGATTGGGGCTGAAAGGGGAACAGCCTATCATGCCTTCCTTGAGAAGCTGAATCTTAAAGTTAAAACCGAGGAAGAAATAAAAGCTGAGATAGAAAGAATATTTAATAAAGGATATATTACAAAGAGTCAAAGAGATATTATTGAACCGGGGAAAATAAAAACATTTTTAAGCTGCAGCTTAGGGAAAAGGCTTTCATCCTCAGACAGGGTTATAAGAGAGGGAGACTTTATAATGCAGGTCCCGGCAGGAGTTATATATAAAGAACTTATGAAAGACCCATACAAAGATGAAAAGGTTCTTGTTCAGGGAATAATAGACTGCTGTTTTTACGAGGAACAGGATATTATATTAATAGATTATAAAACAGACAGGTGCGATAAGAAGGATAAGAATGTCTTAGCAGACAGATATAAAGAGCAGCTTAATTTTTATAAAATGGCAATAGAAAAGATGACAAATAAAAAAGTTAAAGAAAAATACTTATATTTGTTTTCTATAGATGAGCCTGTAAAAGTAGAATAGGAGGGTATTATGTTAGTTGAAAATGCAGTAATAGGAAATTTCAGAGAGGGCTTTACTATTCAGGGTTATTACATTATTAAAGAAGTAGAGCTTAAAAAGTCTAAGAATAATTCTAAATACTTAGATTTGATTCTGGCGGATAAGACAGGAGAAGTAAACAGTAAGATATGGGATTATAAATTAGAAGAAAGTGAATTCTCAAAAAATGCCCTGGTAAAGGTAAGAGGAGAAGTTATAAACTATTCCAATAATCTTCAGCTTAATATTTCTAAAATGAGAACCGCAAATGAAGAGGATAACGTTAAAATAGAAGATTTTGTTCCTGCAGCTCCAATTCCTGCAGAAGATATGTTAAATACTATTGAAAGCTATATCAGCAGAATTGAAAATAAAGATATTAAAAATATAGTATCTTATATTATTGATGAGTACAGGGATAAACTGATGTTTTATCCTGCTGCCATGAAAAACCATCACTCCATAAAGGGAGGCCTTTTATACCATGTATCTACCATGCTGGTTTTGGGCGAAAAAATAAGTCAGGTATACCCATTTTTAAATACAGACCTTTTATATGCAGGAATTATACTTCACGATATTTCAAAAATAGATGAAATGGATTCCTCAGACTTAGGTATTGTTGAAGATTATACAGTTGAAGGAAAAATGCTGGGCCACATAATTCAGGGAATTAAGAAACTTGAAATGGTTGGAGAAAAGCTAAAGGCAGATAAAGAGATAGTCCTTCTTCTTCAGCATATGGTTCTCACTCATCACTATGAACCTGAATATGGCAGCCCTAAAAAGCCAATGCTTAAAGAGGCTGAAATCCTTCACTATATAGATAAGATTGATGCCACCATGTTTGATATAGGAAAGGCACTA
>JAJBWD010000130.1:0-2547 GCA_032907345.1 Bacillota bacterium
GTCTAATCTACCAGAAGGGATAGATTCATGGAATTTAGAAAGAATGTTATACTACTATGGCTCATTAGCTGGATTCAGCTATAACAACCAAATTTATGTATTACCATTTACACCAGTTAATGGATTAAATTGTTATGGCTTCCCTACAAAGATTCAGCCAATTACATTTAATGGTAGAACACCAGATGATTCTACAAAATCATTCTTCGGAAATGATTTTATAATTACTACATTCTTAAAAGGAGATAAACCAGCTTCTAATAAGGCTTGCATCCTTTTAGATAATATACCTGAAGCGTGTGGAACATTTATTCCAGTTTCAAGGTGGATACAAAATCAAACAATGATTAATGATATTGTTGAGACTTTGAAAAGAGCTAATATCAATATAGTTGTATCTAACAAGAAGCTAGTAATAAATTGTCCTGATCCAAAACAGGCAGAGGTTATTAGACAAGAATTAGAAAAAGGTTATAATTCAGATTCTCCATTTATAATAACTTCAAATCCTTCAGCATTACCTTCTATATCACAGTCAAGTGATTTAGCTGCATCAGATTTATTCAATGTAATAAAGCAATATGATGCTATAAGATGTCAAATGTCTGGTATCTTAACTAAATCATTTGGACAAGATAAGAAGGAAAGAGTCAACTCTGGAGAACTTATGGGAGAAAAGGAACAAGTAAATATTATTTATGATGTAGGCTTATATTTAAGACAAATGTGGGCTGAAGACATGAATAATAATTTTAATACTAATATCCAAGTAGAAGAAAATAAGGATGCATTAGAAGATACTGAGGATTTAGAAAAGGAGGTAGAAAAGAATGAGTAATACATTTACATTTAACCAATTATTACCTAACTTTGATACTTTCAAAACATTTGTATCAGAGATTCCTATGAGCGTTGATACAATGTCTGAATTAGAATTATCTATCCTAGAGCATTGTTATAACCTATTAAATAGAAGATATGGCATTGCTAATGTTAGATATACAACACCAGAAGCATTTTACAATGAATTAGCAATTGTGTTTGATGATGAATATAAAAAATATTCTAAGAGATACAAATTGATTCAAGATGCTTATGCTTTAACAAGTGAGGATTTAATAGAGGTTAATAGAACTATACAAAATTATGCAAATAATCCTAATACAGCTCCAACTAATCCATTAGATCCACTTGAATATATTTCAAGTCAAACTTATCAAGTAGGTAGAAGTAATAAATTACAAGGCTATTTAATGGCCATAGAAACACTACCTTCTCAATATGACGAGGACTTTTTAAATAAGTTTAAGTATTTGTTCATACAAATATTTAATAAAGACATTCCTATTTATATAGGTTAGAAAATGAGGAATAAAATGGGAATTTATATATCAGGTGTTAAAGGACTTCCTGAGCAAGTTCAGGAAAACAAAGAAAAGATTAAGGAAATTCAAGAAGAAATCGAAGGAATCGACTTTGACGAAATTAGAGCGTTAGAGGACCAAGTAGCCGAAAATACTCAAGACATTAATAATATGGAAGGTACAATAGGCACACAAAATATAGCTATCACTCAATTAGGCGGACGTGTAGACGATTTAGAAGCCAAGACTCAAGAAATAACTAGAGATAGCGATAATAACATTACACAAGTAGGCGAAGATTTACACGTAAAAGGTAATATTACACTAGATAATGCAAAATCAATTATTTTAGGTAATGACGGACATAATGCTATTGAATCTTCAGGAAATGGTAATAGCTACTTTGACTTTGATTCGCAAGATAATCCTGAAATTGGCTCAGACGGAAATATCTACAAATTTACTGATACAGGTATTACATTAAATGGTACTCCTGTAGGCGGTGCTACATTATATCAACATAATATTAGAATAACTTCATTTAATTATTCTAATTGTGATATAAGACTTGTTATAATTAATGATTCCCCTACAGCTATGACAAGAGAGGAGTTAACAACTTATTTAAGCTCTAAATATTCTAATGATACAAATAAAGCTTTGGCTGTATCAGGTACATATTTAACAAATTATATTGTATATAAGCTTTATACTTCAGGAAATAATACATATATATCTCTTGTTTATTTCGATTCAGGAAATAGTACTTTAGCTATTGACACAGCTAATTCAAACAATAACAATATCTATATAACTGATAATGTCGTACAATTATCATAATAAAAGTGTATGAAATATACACTTAATTAAAATAATGTGTAAAAAATTTACACGAAAGCATAATAAAAGTGTAAAAAATTTACACTTTGACATTAAATTATATTAATGATATAATCTAATTGGTAGCAAGTCTATAACTCCAATTTAATACCGAAATGTTTGAAAGATTTCTTTATCTCTCCTATTAGTGATTTTCTACAAGCATTTAAAACTAAATATTGCTACCGATTTAAGTTTAATCCGTCTATCTTTTATAGGCGGATTTTTATTTTGTGTAAAATCGGTCAGGTTTTGTGTATTTTTGGTATGTCAAATCGCTTTACTTAACTTTAATAAATTGATA
>JAJBWD010000131.1:0-7181 GCA_032907345.1 Bacillota bacterium
AAAATATTGGGAGGGGGAAACTCAGCTATCCATGAATTTTCCTTTTTAATTTCATCATATTTCCGTTCTCCTCCGCAAAAACTGCTTACTCTAAATAAGCTTTTTTTCTTCCGCAAAGGCTGCTTTATACTCTCTGAACAATTTAAATTGTAAAATCAGGTTAATTATAAGAAGAAATAAGATAAGCAATCTGAATTCTTTCTTGTTCAATTTAGGCTCCAATAAATGCTTTTATAAAATATATTAAACTATCCTGCCTTTTATGAATCAATAATTTTGGGTTGTTTACCTTTGTTCCGAAATTTATTGATACCTGCTTTTATCAAAACAGGACATCCCCTATGGAGGCCAGGCCATTATTTATTTCAATGCTTTTAATCAGGCAGGAGAGTATAGTAAACTCCATAGTATTAAATGTTTTATGTTCCTTATAGAAAGCAGCATATTTGTTCAGATACTTACTTGATACTCCACGGAATTTTTTCATCCATGTTTTGAAGCCCGACAGGAGCTTCACTGTATAACCTGCATTGTAATAGAATTTTCTTTTTCCTTTTCTTTTTGATATATCTATTACTTTAAATTTATTATGTAAAAGAGGGAATCTAAAGGGATAATTACTATTAAGACATATTCTGCTTTTCTTATCTATTTCATTTGAAATACCACAAATAAAATCCATAACCCTTGTCTTCTCCCTGTAAACATAGGAATCAAGCCTGTTATTTCTCTGATATAAAAATGTTAAATGAACTAAATCCCGTATATCCTCTTTATCGTCTAAGAATTCATCCTCTTCATCTTCCGTCTTTTTCTTATAATATTTATTAAGGTATGGTAAATCCAGTTTTGCTATCTCAATTACTCCCTTTAATTTTTCTTCATTTCCCCGGTTTAATATGTTCATTACCTTGTGTCTCCAATAAAATAAAGTTGAATAATGAACTCCTATAGCCTGATCCGCCTCTCTCAGGGACATATCCTCCCCCATAGTTTCTATAAAATCACCCCACTTATTCTTATAATGAGACCAATTAAGGAGTGTTCCTGTATATGGATTAAAGGTCCTGCCGCAGTCTTTACACTTATACCGCTGATCTCCTTTATAAAAACCGAATTTGACTATCTCCTCACTTTGGCAGTGAGGACATATAATTTTATTTAGTTTTCTGGCATTCATTCCTTCTGAAACTAAATTAAACATAAAACCCTCCTTGGAAATAATATCTATATCATCTCCAAAGAGGGCTTGTCTTAAACATCAGAACTACTAATTCAATAAATTTATGAACAATGAACTAAAGATACAAAATCAGCATCAGCAGCTTTTATTAAATCCCCACTATTATTTGGCTTAAATTTTCAATAGCTTTCACGTAACATTTATTTATTATTTCCTGTTTTAAGTTTAAAAATTGAGATATGCTCTTTACCTTTTCCCAATCTGCCTTTTCATAAGATATTTCTAAATCTAAAATTCTTTTTAGAATGTTTTCTTCTCCTTTTAATGCTGCCTTTACCTGAAGTGAGATAGGAAGGCCTTTTAGCACTTGTTCCATATTGCTTTCTGTTAAAACATCTATCATGGAAAATAATCCGGTTAAAAACATTTCAGAAGAATCTGCCATCAATTTCCCTTTTTTCACAAGCATTTCACCAAAATATGCTCTTAAGAGGCTCATCTTAACAATTTCATCCGGCTTATCCTTATTTATTGATTTTAATGTTATAACATAAAGCCATTTTTTCAGCTCACCTGTTCCTATCAGCATTATGGCTTTTTTAATTGATGTAACTTTAGTTTTTAGTCCATAATAAGCTGAGTTTACTAACATTAAAAGCTTATAGGATAAAGATAAATCATTTTTTATATCTTTTTCTATTTTTTCAATATCTATTTCCTCTTTATTTAACTCCTCTATCAGCTTTAAATATGTAAACTGATATACATTTATTTCCTTTACAGTAACCACAGTGGGTTTGCAGAAATAATAGCCCTGAAACATTGTAAAACCTAATTCAGCTGCTTCTTTGTAATCCTGGATCGTTTCCACCTTTTCTGCCAGATACCTTATTTTATTGTTATTTACCTTCTCAATTAATCTTTTTCTTTCTTTTCCTTTTGTTATTATAAAATCAACTTTGATTATATCTATATATTCTAAAATCTCTTTATATTTATCATGGTACTCAAAATCATCCAGAGCTAATATATATCCATTCTCTTTTAATGATTTGCATATTCCTGCTATTTCTTCAGTTGGCTCCACGCTTTCAAGAATTTCTATCACAATATCCTTTGGCAGATTTTCAATTAATTTTGATTTTAATAAATTTTCATCAAAATTAATAAATGCCGGTTTTCTGTCTGTTAACGTATCTTTGCCTACTACTGAATAAAAGTTTTTTATAACCTGAAGGGTCGCCAGCGAGCTGTCTTCAATTTCTGAAGCATTAATCTGATTATTTCTAAATAAAAGTTCATAAGCTATAACTTTATTATCAGCATTCAGAATTGGCTGCCTTGCTATATATGCATACATGAAATTCACCTCCATTAATTCATTATACCAATATTTACTATACATCAAAACATAATTATAGTATAAAAATAAAATTATTGTAAAAACTATTCATATAAGGAAGTAAAACGAGGAGGTAATTTTTTATGGCAAGAGGAGATCAAGGTAATGGAAGAGACCAGCTGGTGCCTGATGTTCATAAGGCACTGGACAATATGAAATATGAAATTGCTGAATCTTATTCTCTGGGAGTTCACCAGGGTTCTGAAGACTACTGGGGCACCGTTAAATCAAAGGACTGCGGCAGAGTCGGCGGTGAAATGGTAAGGAGACTTATTACCATGGCAGAAAAGGATATTATAGGAAAAAAATAACCCTCTTTTGAGGGTTTTTTAATTTTTATTTTTTTGTTATAATTAATATTGAAATTAAAATCCTTTGGGGGTAAATTATGTTGGAAGACACACTGGAACTGGCTGAATTTAAGCTGTTAGTTCTTTATATCATAAATCAGGTAAATATGCCTATATCAAAATCCAAGATAACCGAGATAGTTCTTGAGAATAATTTCATTAATTACTTTACACTTCAGCAGTATATTGAGGAGCTTTTAACCTCATCTCTTCTTAAATATAAGGAAAATGATGATAAAAGCAGATTATATATTACGGACAGAGGGAAAAAAGTTTTATCCTTCTTTCAAAACAGGATAAGCCCTGAAAAAATGCTGCAGGTAAATAATTATTTAAACGGAAAGCTAAATAAAATAAAAGAGGAAATTTTGATAAACGGCGACTACACACTGGATGGTGAAAATTACCTAGTGGACCTTAAGGCTAAAGAAAATGATTCTCTTCTTATGGAACTTAAACTGAGCGTAGTATCGAAAAAACAGGCCCAGGATTTAATTAAGCTTTGGAAAGAAAATTCATCTGATATATATAATAAAATAATTCAGATATTAATTAATGAATAAGTATCATAGCGGTGGGTTCTCCTCCAATTGATACTTTTTTTATTTCCATATTAAAAAGATTAATCCTGACCAGTTTGTTATTATAATTATCAGTAAGATAAACATTCTTGTTATTAACAATTAAACCGCTTGGTGCTCCGCCTACCTCTATTCTCTTAATTTCTTCCTTATATTTCAGATTTACTATAGACAGAGTTCCATCTCCAAAATTTGAAACAAAGCAGAAATTATCACTGACATATAAATTCACAGGACACCTTCCTATGCTTATTCTGTAAATTACCTTGAATAAATGAGCATCTATAAAAGAGATGCTTCCTTCATTATCACTTCCAATATTGCTTTCGCAGGCTATTATCAGCCTGCCGCTCATTGCAAAAATTGCCTTTGTGGGAAAAGGTCCCAGTTTAACCGTATTTACTTTATAATTTTTTTTAATGTTTACTACAGTGAGAGTATCATTTCCCATATTTGAAATCAAAAGCTTATCATTATAATAAGTTATTGAATGAGGAATAAGTCCTGTTTTAATCTCACCGGTTATCTTTTTACTTATTAAATCAAATATAATGACTGAGTTTGTATCTCCGCATATAATATAGGCTTTGTCCTTTATTACTATTACATCATTTGGATGTCCGCCTATTTTGAAGTTTTCCCTTTCCGCATCATATTTTAAATCTATTATAGAAAGACTATTGCTGTAACTGTCAGCAGCATACATTTTATCTTTAACCCTGAATAAACCATGGGGACCTGCGCTGTCATCTGTTTCAGAGTATAAACTTATTTTCAGCTCTTCCCTGAAATTTTTAAGGTTAACCTTGGATATGTTTCCCGATGAGGTGTTACATATATAAATAAAATCCATAAAAACCCCTCCATAATCTATATTATGAAGGGGCTTACTTTCTGTTAACTATTTATTATTTTTCTTATTTCTCCAATCATATAAAGGGAACCTGCTATAAGAAGAATGTCATCCTTATTAAGTAATCCATAGCCATATTCATAAGCTTCCTTATAATCGCTAAAGCATATGGCATCTTTTCCCTCTTTTAAAAATTGGTTTTTTAAATCCTGCTGGGATAATGCCCTGTCATTTTTTGGTGAAAGACATATTATCCTATCAGATATTGAGGAAAACTGTTTCACCATCTCTTCAAATTCTTTATCCTTTAATATACCTGCAATAAGAATAAGTTTTCTCCATCTGAAATACTTTTTTACAGAGCTTACTAAGTTTACTACACCATCCATATTATGAGCTCCGTCTATTATCACCTTGGGGTTATCCTTTAATATTTCAAATCTTCCATTATGAACTGTATTTTTAGCTCCTTTTTTAACAGATGACAGCCTTATACTATGTCCCATTTTATTAAGCACCAAGGCTGCTTCTATGGCAGTCATGCAGTTTTTTATTTGATGCTGCCCCAGAAGGGAAAGGGTAAATATTTCATCTTGTCCATCTATCTTCATACTAAAGCTCTGATAATACTTTCCATCACTTTTTTCTATTCCAAGAAAGTTATATTCATCTGATACTTTATAAACTTCTGCTTCCATTTCTGCTGCTTTTTTTAATATTACAGCTTCAGCTTCCCTAGACTCAGGATACAGACAAAGGGGAACATTTTTCTTTATTATCCCTGCTTTTTCAAAGGCTATTTCACTTATAGTATTTCCCAGGATATTCATATGGTCCAAGCTGACTGATGTTATTATTGCAAGAATTGGAGTAATTACATTTGTTGCATCAAAACGTCCTCCCAGACCTACCTCAACTACTGCATAATCCACGGCTTTTTCTTTGTAATATAAAAACATGGCAGCAGTTATAACTTCAAATTCTGTAGGGCTGTCAAATCCTTCAGATACAACTTCATCTATTAAGGGTTTAATTCTTGTAATCAGGCTTGATAAATCAGACTTACTTATGGATTCTCCGTTTATCTTTATTCTTTCCTCAAAATATTCCAGGTAGGGGGAAGTATATACCCCCACCTTATAACCTTCTTCTTCTAATATCTTTCCTAAAATATTTACTACTGAGCCTTTTCCATTGGTACCGGCAACGTGAATTATCTTAATACTTTTTTCAGGACTGCCCATTTTTTTAAGGAGCCTTTCTATTCTAGTAAGTCCAAGCTTAGAGCCAAATTTATAGAATGAATGGATGTACTCCATGGTTTCATCATAATTCATCTCTGCTCCTATTCCATGCTTTTTATTCTTACTAAAACAGCGTCCAGCATTTCCTTATATTTTTCTCCCTTTGTTCTTTCCTCTTCAATAACTTTCTCCGGTGCCTTTGAGGTAAATCCGGTATTGGAGAGCTTTTTATCTACTCTTTGAATTTCACTTTCCAGTCTTTCCTTTTCTTTATTTAATCTTTCAATTTCCTTGTCTTTATCTATAAGATCAAATAAAGATATAAACATTTCACCTTCTGTAGTTACAACAGATACAACATTTTCAGGAAGATTATCCTTACTTTCTATAATAACAACCTCCTCTGCATAAGCCAGCTTTTCAAAATAAGTTTTCCCATTTATGAAAGCTTCTATACCTTCTTTTTTAGGAAGAATAAAGAGTTTAACTTTTTTAGAGGGCTTAGCATTTACCTCAGTTCTTATATTTCTGATCCCCCTGATTGCTTCCATTACCGTATTCATCATAAACTCAGATTTTTCATCATGAATCTCTTCCTTATATTCAGGCCATTTTGAAATAGTAATTGACTCTTCCCCTGTTCCTAAATGAAGGAATATTTCCTCGGTAATAAAAGGCATTATAGGGTGAAGAAGCTTTAAGCTGCCCAAAAGAGCCCTGTACAAAACATTAAGAGTTATTCCCTTTTCTTTTTCATTATCGCCATAAAGTGATATTTTTGAAAGCTCGATGTAGTAGTCACAGAACTCTGTCCATATGAAATCATAAATTTTCTGAGAAGCTATTCCCAGCTCATATTTATCTATATTTTCTGTTACTTCAAGGGTCAGGGTATTTAATCTGGATAATATCCATCTGTCAGATAAGGAGTATTCCTTATTATCCTTATACTTTTCCATTAAAGATTTATCCAGGTTCATCATTACAAATCTGGAAGCATTCCAGATCTTATTTGCAAAATTTCTGGCTGCTTCTACCTTTTCCTCGTAATACCTAATATCACTTCCGGCAGCATTTCCAGTCACCAGCATAAATCTTAATGCGTCTGCCCCATACTTATCAATGACATCAAGAGGATCAACTCCATTTCCCAGGGACTTGCTCATTTTTCTTCCTTCACCATCTCTTACTATTCCATGAATCAGAACTGTATCGAATGGAATGTCATCCATATTATGAATTCCTGAGAAAATCATTCTGGCAACCCAGAAGAAAATAATATCATAGCCTGTAACTAGAACATCTGTGGGGTAAAAATATTTAAGGTCCTCTGTCTCATCAGGCCAGCCTAGGGTAGAAAAGGGCCATAGAGCTGAGCTGAACCAGGTATCCAAAACATCCTTATCCTGCTCTAAATCGGTACTTTTGCATTTTGTACAGGATTTTGGTTCATCCATGGATACAATAATTTCACCGCAGTCTTTGCAGTACCAAACAGGAATTCTGTGTCCCCACCAAAGCTGCCTGGAGATGCACCAGTCCTGAATATTTTCCATCCAGTTAAAATA
>JAJBWD010000132.1:0-8357 GCA_032907345.1 Bacillota bacterium
ATGACTCTCATTCTCATCCGGATTGTTTAGATACACTTCGAAGGGATAGGAATTTCTCGGAATGTAACCACTGCAGGTAAGCCATTCCTGGTACATATAATTCCATGCGTCACTGAACTGTTCCTGCTGAATCTTAAAATGTCCCACCGCATACAGTCCGCCTTCTAACTTCATCCTTCCGAGAACTCCGTCTTCCTGAACCTGAATGTCTTCCGGCACCGTCAGGCACAGGCTGGTACGAAACTGACTCTCCTCTCCAAATTCCGGATTGTCATGATATATGGCAAGCACCCGGTTCTGTCCGTCTGCAAGAAGATGCTGACTATCGGCATGAACAAATAAGCTCTGAATCAAATTAGCATACTCTTTCGCTAATGTCTCATAAGTGCCTGTATATCTCACATAAGCCACCTGCTTTTCCTTCATGTTCACTATGGTAATCTGCCCGGTAACGGGAAACAGATTGCCCTTCCATTCTTTTTTTGCTGCATCTTTATTGTACTCAGACAATAGAAAAGAATCTTTGCAATTCTTGCTATATTCCTTCCGGTATTCTCTTGGACTAATACCATGATAATTCTTAAATGCCCGGGAAAACACGGCTGAATCTGTAAATCCAAGTTCATAGGCAATGTCTGTCATGTTTTTATCTGCCCGGTGTGCCAGCAGAAATAGTGCCTTTTCCATGCGAATCCGGTTCACATAATGGGCTAAGGGCTCATGTAAGATACTCTGAAAAATCCGGCTGAAATGATATTTTGAGAACCCGGCGGCACCAGCAAGCTCCTCAATAGACAGAGATTGTCCTAAATGATACTCGATATAGTCCTGCACTTTATGAATTCTTCGTATATACTCTTCCTGACACTTCTGATCTGACATATGATTCCCTCCTGTTCCTGTTATTACCAGTATAACAGAATTGTTATTTATTGGCGAATCTCTCTTTAAATACCTTTTAAAATTGCAAAAAAACGCTTGGATATTTTATAAAATACCCAAGCGTTACTTATATGAATTTATCTCTTGTAAATACCAATTATGCTTCCCTGCTGGATGACATGTCCGCTCATAGCTTCAAGCAAATCTTTCTTTCTTGCGTTACAATCTAAATTTAAAAAGCAGTCAAGTGCATAAAAGCGAAAAATGTATCTATGGGTATTTCTAACAAAAAAAGGCTGCTTCGGTCCTCTATACCTATTTACACCATATGCAATGCCTTGTACTGCATTATGAAACGAAAATACCGGTGAACCATATGGTATTTTTTCCGGAATTATATCTGTTTTAGGAATATTCCATATTAACCAATGATTGAATTCTTTTCTTAAGGGAATATCCAAATCATCCATAATTATAGCAATAGAAATCGTATCGTGGTGAAGATTTAACAATTGGAACTCCGGTGAAATATCCGCACCAAAACCAGTATGCTTTTTAGGCATACTTCCATTATTTTTAAAGGAGGGGCTCTTTACTTCCATATCTATCATAATATAGCTTCCTTTCAACTTGCTAACAAAGTTTATTCTGCATCACTGCTGATTGATTCAGGATGACAAAACTCTGATACATTCAATCAACGGCTTTATAAATTCTTTTGATGATATATCATAGGATTGACTTATAGATTGCTCACACCCAGATTCCTCTGGTGATTTTGTGTCCTTTTTACTAAGCATCTTTGCCAATGCTTTCATAATCAGCTTATCTCCCCATTGCATTTTGTCATAGTTTAAACCTGATTGAAAATAGTAATGGGGAATTGTCTCTTGTTCTTCCTTAGTAAAATTATTGTCCCACATTGTTTTAATTGTTTCCTTTGCATTAGCTGGTGTTGCCCCCGTTGCAAAGACAATTAGCTTAGATTTATCACTTAACTTTTTTATAAACTGTTTATACCTATTAATTTGACCTGCATGAATTCTACCACCATAAATCACCAAATCATATGATTCTAAAATTTCCTTTGAAATATTCTTGTCCTCTATCATCTCAAAACCTGTTTCTTCCTGAATCCACGATGCATATCTTTTTGTAAATCCTGTTTTTGAGTTATATATTATTACTGCTCTCATATTATTTTACTTCCTTTCATTCATTTAAAAATTGCCTTTCCCAATATATCTTTCACTACCAATTGCAGAAATTATTTATTTCTCCTTTTCATCCTCTAGCTCCCTATATATTTTATGATTAAAATAAAATGCAAAACCACCTAATAATACAAAGGAAAAAGCATATATTCCATAACCGTAAATTTCCACTGTTATGTCCATACTGATTCAAAAAGTCATAAGCATAGTTAAAATTCAAAGAAAGTATTCCTGAAATTGGCGTAATAAAAAGTAATATTATTATTACGATAGCTATACCAAAAAGTATTTCATTCAAAATTAATAGCTTGAAACTACACAAATTGTCTCACTATCTTTACTAAACGCTTTTCCTTTTACGTCACTATAAAACTGAAATTCTGTAAATCCAGCATTTTCAAGTTCATGCTGTAAAGTATCTCTGTCAAAAGCATAATTCCAATTGTTATAACATTTACACGATGTTTCAGTAATAATAATATACTGTTCTAAAAACAAAGATTTTTCATCATAACAAAATGTTCTCTTAATGCAAATATACGGTGATGCACTCCAGTACCCATTTTCCTCATAGGATACCTTTTGGCTCTCAGCAAAATTGCGATAATTATTCTTTGTAAAGCCATCAAGAATCAGCTTGCCTCCTGGTTTCAATGCTTTTCTTATTTTTAATAGCAGACGATCTCTATTTATCGGTTTTAATACTCCAAAATCGCAATATATAAGCGTTATAACATCAAATTGATTTTCGTAATCTATATCCAAATAATTCCGGTAAAGATACTCAATCTTTTTCTTTTTAGCAGCAGCCGAATTTTTTGCAAAATTAATGGAACGCTCCGAAAAATCAATACCCGTTACTGCAAAACCCGCATCATCAAATTTTTCTGCATATAGACCAGGACCACAGCCTAAGTCCAGCAAATTCCTATTCTCCTTTGCACTATAAAGACTTGATATCCATTTTACTGATTCACTTATAAATTCATGTTTTCGTGATGCTGCATCAATATCCGGATTTAGATGTGCCTGAAGCATTCCTTTAGAGATATGTTCATCATTCCACAGCAGCTCACTATCCGCTTCATACTCCTCAGGTTTATTTTTCATATAGTCTAATATTTGTTTATACATAGTTTCCCTCACCAAAAATATTTAATTGCACTCTAAATATATTAGATGCTCATTCAGCTAATAAATGTTGAATATATTATTTTGAAAAAAACAATCTCATATAATTGAATTGTAACATTTGATATTTATATCTACAATATTCTTATTTATCAATTTTTTCCATTGTTCCTGACGGAACTTGGTTTTAATGCATGTAGCTTGATCCATGTTTCACAACTCCTATCTAAAGTTTTTCAAGTTGAAAAACTTGAACTCGATATTTAGAGTAATTATCTCATGGATACAGTGAGGATCATAGGCACTCTATTGTGGAGTGCTTATAAAGCAAGGCTCCTCACCACTGGATATTCTCCGGTGATGGGGAGCCTCTTTTTATTTGAGTTTACTCAAATTATTCGCTTAGAAAAGCTGTCCCGGAAGCTTCAATTTCTCCTTATAAGGAAAGGCCTTATCGAACTCCTCAGCTTCTGCTTCATCCACAAAATATCCCTGTGGCGTAGCGTACTCTCCTGAGATACCATCTAAGTATCCTGGTATCAGCTCCTTGCAGAGAAAGAAGGATGCATCTTCGCCTTCAGGCAGTCCATGATAACGGATGCTATACTCACTGGCAAATTTGAACCCACTCTTTCCATAGAAATCAATATTACCTTCAAAGCATAATGCACCTGCACCAAGTTCTGCTGCTTTCTCCAGAGAGTAATCCAGCAAGATTTTACCGTAGCCTTGTCTTTTGAATTCAGGCGCTATACAGATAGGCCCCATTGTCATGATGGGAATATCCCTGCCATCATCAGCTTTGATATTCGTTCTCATGAAAATGTTCTGACCAATCAGCTTTCCATCTTTCTCCATGACAAAATCAAGCTCTGGTACAAATGCTGCATCATTTCTCAGCTGATTCAGCACATAATGCTCCAGGCATCCCGGACGATATACGTTCCAAAATCCCTCTCTTACAAGGTTTTCAACTGCGCGTCTTTCTTCTTTTCTTTCTAAACGAATGTTATAGTCATTTTTATTCATTGATTTTTCCTCCTGATAATTGTTGACTGCAATGCTGGGAGGTTTGTGCGAGACTGTATTTACGCAAACCTCCCGGTTAGCATACAATCTCCAAAGTGTTATTTTTCTTCAAACAGCAATCTCCTTAAAATTAAATTAATTTATCATCAAGCCTGATGGCTGGATCAACTTATTTTCTCAAACGCCACAGTCTGCTCTTTCATAGATATCTTCCCGACCTTATAGCCATATTCCAGCAGTTCCTTCTTGTAAGTCAGGAAAGAGTGGTCAATTGGCAGACTGGCTATCTTCTCTATTTCGGCATAGGTCAGCTTGAAACCGTCAGTGCCGATTTCCTGTATGTATTTCCATAATGGTTCGTATTTGCTCACAGCTCTGACCTCACTTTTTCAGAACCCTTTACTTTTTTCCATCTTTATTTTCCCACATACAACCTACTCTGTCAATAAATACCGATATCTAATCCGTTCTGTCACGGTCGAAATTGCCAGCTTTGAATTGTTTCCGCGAACCGATAAAATCAAGTTTTACAGGCTCCTGATTTTAATCCGCAAATCCTGAAAATCCCTTATTTACTGGACTTTTTGACCTGCCCATTTACGGAATCGTACAGCACGGTCATTATTGATTTTAAAGTCTACCGCAATAATTACCTGCAGATTATATTGCTTCGTATTGTACTGCTTTCCGTCTGCAGCAGTTATTAAGTATTCCTTAATAACTGAATTCTCGGCAAGTTCTTTGCCTGTAAAAATAGTTTTTAAACGCTGGTTAATCGCTGGTACTGAGACATCATACAATGCTATTCGTTATTATAAAAATAAATCAGATATCTTTCCGCATATAAAAGCCACTGAATGTCATCTATAAACTCATGGCACAAAGTGTTGATTTTACTGGGTTTTAGTGCTTATCGAGCTTTACAACAACCTCACAATGCATCGTCCAAGGAAATATGTCAAACCTTTTAACGAAAGCTAAACCTTTTAATTATTCCTCTAAGGAAACTTTGTAGTGAAGGTAGGCAGGAACATATCAATCGATTTTTATCGAGTTTCTATTTGGCTTCAAGTTTTTTTATTGTATCTGTATCAAACTCTTGAATCGCTTTTAATTGACGGATAGCTAATTGATTTAATAATTTAAGCCTTTCTGATTGTTGTTTACCTTGTTCGATTAAAATAGCATTATAAATCTCCATATTAGTCAAAACCAGTAATTGATTTAACGTCGCATAATCCCTGACATCTCGGCTTTTCTCAGGGTTTTTCTCTCTCCACTATTTAGCCGTGATTCCAAACAGGGCAACATTCAACACATCTGCTTCACTAGTATAAGTCATAGAAATCTGGAATTGTGATAATTCAGGTGGAAGTAAGTTTTCTTTTATAGCATCGGTATGAATTCTGTAGTTAAGTTTAGAAATTTCTCTATTCAGATTCCAGCCTAAAGAAAGTCTGCTACTTTCATCATTTTTCAGCCTCTTATAATCCTTAATAATATAAAGCTTAAATTCTGCTGATATCCATGATGCAAATTCAAATGCAATATCGGAGTGAGCGAACATTCCTCCATAACGGCCTGCTTTTGAAACAATCCCAACTGCATTCGTCTTTTCTATCCATCTTTGTGGTGATAGTGTAAAAGCATTTGAACCAGCTTGCTTTCTAAAGGAGTCGAATTCGACCCCTTTAAATTTGTTTCACTCACCTTATATCTGCAGATCACCAAACAACTAATATCCCGTTTCTCTGTGATGAGGTTAAAAGTAATAATGTCCAGTTCAAAATAATTGAAATTGATGTAGTTGTGAACTGAACCTGCTTTCATATTGCGGAAAAATAAGTAACAGACTAATCCGCTTATTGTTTTTCTTTTTTACTTCAATTTGTTTACAGCTTCTATAAATACCTTGGGATGAAAACGATGAATATCATGATTGCTGGATAATTCCACAAGCTCACATTTGTTTATAAGGCTGACTGCCTTTCGTGCCTGTTCATCTGAAGAAGCTGCCATCAAAATTCCATCAGCAGTATAGGCATCCTTAGCATGGAGAAAGACAGTGGGCACATGGATATCCGACATCAGTTTTTCATGGGAGATTCCACTATGCCAGGTATAATCATAGAAGTGATCCCCAAATCTAAAATCATACTCACGTATATGTAAAAACATAAAATTAATGGATTCCGGCATAAAGAAGTACTGTACAGGCTTGTCCAAATGTTTATCATGGTATTTTTGTGCATAGTTTGCCAGCCCATTCATGGATTTCTGCATATATAACTGACCCCATAAACAATGCCGCATATAATAAGCTTCCCAGCACTCTGCCTTATTACCTGTAATATATTCATGCATAGTTTTATAGGTATCCTGATAAGCAAAGGATTTTTCAAAATAATCCTTTTCCGTGGAGAACACCGGAGGATCTTCCAATACTGCACCCGTGATCTTGTCCCCTCCATATGCAGCTATATAAGCTGCTAATAATCCGCCGGATGAATGGCCTGACACTACCGTACTTTCTTTTATCACATTTCCTACAAACCAGATTAGATCATTTCCATTTTCCTTTAAATAGTATTTTGATTCATCATGAGAGGACTTCCCATGCCCATAACAATCCACAGCAAAAACATGCCATTTTTTACTGAGCTCAGGCAGCACACGGGTGTAATCATCCCATGCTCCTGTCTGACCATGAATCAGCAAGAGAGCCGTTCCATTGTCAGGTCCCTCTGCATAATTAATGACGGACCCATCCGGCAGCACTGCTTGTTTTTCCTTAAAGCCTGCATTGTATGTTTTTTTCAAATCCTTTTGCCAATAATGTGTACATTTATAACAATAAATACTGGCTGCTGCGATTGCTAATACTAGAATTCCAAGGAAAATAAAACCTATTATCTTCAACATTCTTTTTCTACTCCTTATGCATTTCATCTTCCAACACCTCTTCTTCTGCTGGACTCCAATCCGTTTTCCTGACTGGATTTTGCGTTTTCATTACTGAATAAAGCTCCTGCAAAGCGTACTCCGGCAATATTGCAATTCCCTGTGATTCATCTCCAAGTAAAAGAAGCCGACTGCCTGGCTTTATTCTAAATATATCTCTTGCCTTCTTGGGAATGACAATTTGTCCGCGCTCCCCAACAGTCACACTCCCAAAAAAATATTTTCCTTTAGGCGGAATAGGTATTTTTTCTGTTTGATCCTCATAACGAATCAAGTCATCCATGGACACCTGAAATAGATCTGCAAGTTCTGTACACTTTTCCAGATCAGGTAAGCTTTCTCCCTTTTCCCACTTCACAACAGCCTGTCTGGACACACCTATATGATCTGCCACTTCTTCCTGTGTCATCTTCATTCTTTTCCTCAAAACAACCAAATTCATACAAATCATGTTTTTCATACCCCCTATATTCATTATAGGCATTCTTTGTAAACTTTTATAGCAACTAATGATGACATTTCTGTCAATTTTACTTTACAATTTTGTCATTAACCTGTTGTCCTCACCAATAATGGAGCTAGTCCATCATAAATAGAGTTTAAGGAAAAGTAAAAGCTATTCAAAAGAGTTTAAGGAGCAGTTGTTAAGAATACTCATATTGAATCCTTCCTTGAATCCTTGATGACGAATGCATAGGTTTATGAATTTGACAGCTATAAGGATACCTATATAGAAGTATCAAGTTTTATGAAACGATGAAAAGCGGTTGAGATTTGGATCCCTACTCAAGAAACTGCAGCATCCCTTCTGTCACCTAAACCCTGGCTAATTTTAGCCAAGTTTCTATGCCTTGAGTAGACAGCAAAAGTCTGCATTTCTTCTGGAAGTGTAGGTAAAAAAATTCAGTGTTACTCTATAGTGGACCTTTAAAATTGGAAAACCCCTTAGCACCAGCAAACTCCTCAATAAACAGGGATTGCCCTAAATGATACTCAATATAGTCCTGCACTTTATGATTTCTACGTATGTACTCTTCCTGACATTTTTGATCCGATATATAATTTTCTCATATTCCTGTTAATGCCAGTATGACAGAAAAATAGAATTATCCAATCAGCTTTTCTTTACTGAATTGAAAA
>JAJBWD010000133.1:0-8640 GCA_032907345.1 Bacillota bacterium
AAGAAAAAGTTATTCTAAGGTATGATCCTATATTAATCACTGATAAATATAATAATAACTTTCATTTTGAAGCATTTGAAAAAATGTGTGAAAAGCTTAATATGTATACAGAAAAAGTAATAATAAGTTTTTTAGATGATTATAAAAAAGTTTCCAGAAATATGAAAGACATTGATTTAAAAGAAATGGATATGTGTTACATTGCTGAGAATTTTGCAAATATAGCTGAAAAATATAATATTCCAATTGAAACCTGTGCAGAAGGAATAGAACTAAAAGAATATGGAATAAACCATGCTAAATGCATAGACGGAGATCTAATTGAGAGAATTATTGGTTGTAAAATAACGAATAAAGATAAAAAAGATGGAAACAGAGAGCATTGCGGCTGTATGAAATGTATTGATATAGGAGGATATGATACTTGTATTCATAACTGCCTTTACTGTTATGCTAATGTAAATAAAAAAGTGGCATCAAATAATTTTAAATTACATGATCCCAAATCTCCTATATTATCTGGAGAATATGAGGAAAGTTTGGTTAAGGAAAGAAAGGATATAAAGAGCTTTAAAATTAATAAAAGCTTTGAGACAATTTCATTTTTTGATAAATAAAAGTGATTTTGAACTGAAACAGCAAGAATAGTCGAGAACTTTACTTTTTATATGCGGTAAGATATTCCTGAAGAAATCAGGAGGTTGAACAGAATGGAAGAAGTAATAAAAGCAGAACATCTGTCAAAGTCTTATCATAAAAATCCGGTGGTTCGTGACCTGTCTATTACTGTAAAGGCGGGCAGTGTATTTGGGCTGCTGGGAGCAAACGGTGCAGGAAAAAGCACAAGTATTGAATGTATGCTGGGCGTGACAAAATCAGATCAGGGAAAAGTAACTATTCTTGGAATGAATCCGCTGAAGGACAGAAAAAAGCTGTTTCAGAAAGTAGGTGTTCAGTTTCAGGAGGCAAATTATCAGAATGAAATCAGAGTAGATGAACTCTGTGAAGAAACAGCATCGCTTTATCCTGCCAGGTCAGACTGGAGAATGCTGCTTAATAAGTTCGGCATTGGTGCAAAAATTAAAAATGCAGTGAAAGAATTATCAGGAGGAGAGCGCCAAAGACTCTTTATTGTCCTGGCACTGATTCCAAATCCTGAACTTGTATTTCTGGATGAATTAACAACTGGTCTGGATGCAAAGGCAAGAAGAGATGTTTGGAGAATTTTAGAGGATTTAAAGAAAAAGGGAATGACTATTTTTCTAACCTCACATTTTATGGATGAAGTGGAAGCATTGTGTGATGAGATCTGTATTTTGAAGAAGGGAAAAACCGTATATTATGGCACTGTGGCGGATGCAATAAGAAAGAGCCCCTATGACAAATTTGAGGATGCCTATCTCTGGTATTCTGATGAGGAGGAAAATGCAGATGAGAACATTTAAAAAAATGCTGAAAATAGAAGGAAGGCTGTCTATCCGTGATATGAATATGGTGATATTCGACATTATTATGCCCCTTGTGATACTTACGATTATTGGAATCATATATGGTAAAAAGCCGGCTTTTCCAGGTGCCGGGTATTCCTTTGTGGATCAGTCTTTTGGCGCACTTAGCTCCATTGCCATCTGTGCAGGAGGGCTGATGGGACTGCCTATCGTGATAGCTGACTATCGTGAACGAAAAATATTAAAGAGATTCAAGGTAACACCGGCAAGTCCGGCTATGATTTTGCTGGTAGAACTTGTTATTTATACATTGTACTCAGCAGCGTCAGTAATCATTCTTGCAGCTGTATCAGTCATGTTTTTAGGATTTCGTATGCAGGGTTCCATTGCCTCTTTTATGGCAGGCTGGGTGCTTGTGCTTTTATCTATTCTTAGTATTGGAATGCTGACAGGAGGCATTGCGAAGAACAGCAAACAGGCTTCCGTGATTGCTTCCCTGCTGTATTTTCCAATGCTTATATTCTCCGGAGCAACACTTCCCTATGAGGTTATGCCCTATGGATTACAAAGAATAGCAGACATCATGCCCCTTACACAGGGAATAAAAATATTGAAAGCAGCAACGTTAGGACAATCAATTGATAATGTGACGCTTTCAGTTATAATTATGTTAGTGATTGCAGTAATCTGCATAGCAGGTTCTATCAGATTTTTCCGTTGGGAATAATATAAATATTGTATATTCGCATATTGAATTTATTTAAAGCAGATAACTAGTATAGAAAACGGAGGTAAGAGGATGCGGGAACAGATTGAAGCAGTACAAAGAATGCAGGACTTTATAGAAAAACATATAAATGAAGGTATAACACTTGCGGATCTGGCTAATGTGTCCTTTTTTTCTCCCTGGCATGCTTATCGGCTGTTTAAGGAATATACAAACTTTACACCGGGAGATTATATCAGAAGACTAAAATTATCAAAATCCGCATTGCGTTTGCGTGATGAAAAATGCCGGGTTATTGACGTGGCTTTTGAGCTGGGCTTTCAAAGTGTGGATGGATACCAGAGAGCATTTTCACGTGAGTTTGGATGTAATCCAGGTGAATATGCAAAAAGACCGGTTCCGCTGCACTTATTCATTCCCTATGGTGTTATTTATAATGAAATCAGAAAGGAGCACAGAAAAATGGAGCAGGTAAAAAATGTATTTATCCAGTTAATTCATAAGCCAATTAGGAAAGTTCTTATTAAACGTGGTAAGAAAGCAAGTGATTATTTTGCCTATTGCGAAGAGGTAGGATGTGATGTATGGGGACTTCTTACCAGTATTAAATCCATCAGCGGGGAACCGGTATGTCTCTGGCTGTCGGAAGCTTACCGTTTACCTGAAACAT
Organism: Bacillota bacterium; assembly: GCA_032907345.1. GTDB lineage: Bacteria > Bacillota > Clostridia > Clostridiales > Clostridiaceae > JAJBWD01. Next base: position 2,846 of record JAJBWD010000133.1, read on the forward strand.
CTGAGTATGTACAGGGAGTAGAAGTGCCCACTCTTTATGATGGAGAGATACCGGAAGATTTTGACGTAATTACACTTCCGGAAGCAGATTATTTGATGTTCCAGGGTGAGCCATTTTTAGAGGAGGATTATTGTGAGGCAATAGAACAGGTACAGGAAGCGATGAAGAAGTACCATCCGGAAACAATCGGATATCAGTGGGATACGGAAAATCCACGGATTCAGCTGGAACCCATTGGAAAACGGGGATATATTGAGATGCTTGCGGTGAAAAAAGCGGATTCTCTATAGCTGCATATATTTTCGAATATTATGTATTTCAATATCAGCATCAGAAGTTAATGGATAGCTAAAAAGGTTTTTGACTTGTTATGAGACTGTCAGAGACCTTTTATATTTTTTGAAATTAGCTCTTGACAAGTTAACAAATGTTAACTATACTAAAAAAGTAAACAGACGTTAACCTTGAAAGGAGAATACACTTTGAAACTATATTTTGGTAATGGAATTACTATCGTTACAACGTTACTTTTGTTAGGGCTCATTATCTACATGATATTACTGATAAAGAATAGAGAAAATATTATAAGCTGGGGAAGAAGAACATTGTTGTTATGTGCCTGGGGATTAATTATCTGCTGCACTGCAGCCACCCGTGATGGTTTGCATCTTACTATCCAGAACGCGATTGATAGGAGCATAGCACCGGGCTTATTTCCCATAGTCAGCATTCCAACGGTTATTGGAACTGTTGGTGCAGCGCTTATTATATTAGCCGGAATCTTTAGTATCTTTGCCCATAAACAGAATACCCGCAGAATTTTATGCTTCATTTGTATGAGCGGTATAGTGCTAAAAATTGCAGTAATAGAACTATTTAGATTTATAGGGTAAGGGGATAACAAAGAATGGATACAAAGGAAATTATATTATTGGAATCATTAAAACTTTTTGCCCGGAATGGGTATGAAGGAGTATCAGTAAGAGACATTTCAGGAAAGATTGGGATGACTCAGGCGGCACTTTATAAGCACTACGCAGGCAAACAGGATATTTTCGATAATATCGTAAAGCGAATGAATGATGATTATAAACAGCGTGCCAGGAGACTGGGCATACCGGATGGAAGCCTCCCGGATCAGGCATCACATTATAAGACGATTTCTTTAGATAAGATAAAACAGATCAGCCAGGAACAATTTCTTTATTGGACACAGGATGAATATGCTTCCTGTTTCCGTAAAATGCTATCCCTGGAACAGTATAGAAATAAGGATATGTCATCACTTTATCAGCAGTACTTTGCAGGCGGTATTATTTCCTATATGTCTCTATTGTTTGAAGCCATGATGGAGAAAGGCTTTTTTCGTAAAGAAGATGCAAAATTAGCCGCATTGGAATTCTATTCACCAATCTATCTGATGATGGATATCTACGATGGAACAGATAATAAGGCTGAGGTGATGAAAATGCTGAAACAGCATATTGATCAGTTTGCAATAAACTACGAGGAGGCTAAAAAATGAGTACATTGATTATATACGCATCAAAGTATGGTGCAACGAAACAAATAGCAGAGCTGCTGGCAAAAAAAATAGGACCGGGAGTTACTGTCAGGAATATTAAAGATGGGGGATGTGACATTGGACGTTTTGATAGGGTTATTATTGGCGGCTCTATCTATATGAATAAAATTCAGAATAGTATATCTTCTTTTTTGAAAGCAAATGAAAAGGAATTGCTGCAAAAGAAACTGGGACTGTTTATCGGCTGTTACACGCCGGCAGGAACGGAAGGCTACTTAGAGCAGTTCTTTCCGGCTCAGCTGCTGCAGCATGCCTCAGTTACTGGAATGCTGGGCGGCATCATGCAGTATGACAAGATGAATTTTGTCTTTCGGAAAATATTCCAGTCACTGAAAAAGATAGATGGGTTCAATAAAGAATTTAAAGAGCCTAAGATAGAAACAGAGCTTATCAGTGAGTTTGCTGATAAAATTAAGTAGAATAACAGAATAAATAGATGAATATTATTTTTATAAATGGCTATTCCAAGGAAGCAAGCTATCAGAATTAATTTCTAGTGGAGGTTTGCCAGATTTCATGTGGAAGATATAAGAGTGTAATGCCCGATAGCAATTGCATCTACTATTCGTAGTAATTTGAAACATGGAAGTGGAATTGACAATTTCAACTTTAAAAAGAAAAGAGGTATTGAAATGGATATAAAATTAAGAAGAGAAAAAGAATCAGATGACCAGGAAGTAGAAAAGTTGACCAGAGATGCATTCTGGAATGTACATGTGCCTGGCTGCAGTGAGCATTACCTGGCACATATTATGAGGGAGTCAAAGGACTTCGTGAAAGAACTTGATTATGTGGCATGCTGGAATGATAAAATCCTTGGAAATATCATGTATACGAAAGCAGTTGTACTTGGTGATGATGGTGTAAAGCATCCGGTACTTTGTTTTGGCCCAATATCTGTATTGCCGGAGTTTCAAGACAGGGGAATTGGAACCCGGTTAATAGAGCATACCAAAGAGATGGCAAAAGAGATTGGGTATAAAGCAATTCTGATTTTTGGAGATCCGGAATATTATAAAAGAGTTGGATTTACAGGAGCAGAATCCTTTGAAATAGGTACAGCATGGGATACCTACGCGGTACCACTGCTTGCCTGTGAACTGATACCGGGAGCATTAGAAGATTGTAAAGGACGATTTTTTGAAAGTACAGTATATGAGGTGGATGAGGATAAAGCAGAAGCCTTTGATCAGATGTTTGAGGCAAAAGAAAAAGTGAGCGGACTACCTACTCAGGCAAGATTTTCAGAACTGGCAGCCATGAATAAACCCAGAAGATGAAATGTTGGCTGTACCCCCAGCAAGGGAACGATTACCAGTAGGCTAAAAGTAAATATTCTTAAATTAAACTGCTGCTATTGATAAGGCATATACAGATGGTAGAATAGAAATAGAAGCTTATGTTGAAATGACTTAGAGAGACTGCATAATTTCAATTTGGCTGTTTTCATAAAAATAAAGAATTATTATCTTTTTTTTATGAAAATCTTATACTGGATTTAGCTGATAAATTATTAAATCTTAAACAGAATAATGTGAAGGAATGCAAAAAATATCTTCAATAAAATAAATTCCGGTAAAAGGTGATTAGGGCAGCTCTGCTTAGGGCAATGTCATCAACTTAAGGTATCTTGACAAAACACAAGGCATTATGGTATGGGATTTACCCTAACCATAATGCCTGTTTTTTCTTCCAAAGTCTCAAAGGAAGCTGTCTGAAGGCAGCCTTGCGATACCATATATTTTCATAGTTAATAACTTCTTCGATAAGAAAGTTTACATTTTGATGTCCCTTTCACGTAGCGCTCAGGGCTTCTGCCTTTCCTTACTGGACAGGAATATTTGATAATGTCTTTTTCAAATCTTTCCTGAGCCTCTTTTACTGCCTTTTTGTCCCTGTAGAGCACAAACATTTTCAAAAAATCCTGTTTCATAATACCGATTGCATAATTACGATTTGTTTTCATAACATATTTGTAACGATCTTCAGGCTTCATTTGTACTTCCTTCTGTTCTGCAATCGTCATGGAAACCGCATTATAAACGAAAGCACTTGCATAGATATCCTGGCGGACAAGAATGTCACGGTAACCACTAAAGTCTTCCGCACACATCTGTGATTTCAGGGATCGGTAACTTGTTTCAACATCCCATCTAATATGGTAAAGTTCACCAATACCAGAAGTATCGAACTCTTCCTCTGACAGATTTGTTATAAATGTTTGGGTTCCTTTTGTGGTATTTATCCTTACAAAGCGGAGATGATGTATTGTATTCATCAACTTTACACGAAATTTCTTGTCATTGCGATATTCATTGGTACGTTGCCTGTCATAAATGACATCAATCCACTGATCAGGAGCATCTTTTGTAAGAACTGACTGTTCCTTTTTAAAGTGTATTGGCTGAAGGCGAAACAAAAATTTCTGCTTTCGCTCCAACATTTGGTCTATCAGCTTTATACTGGCATATCCACGATCGAAAATACATAGATACTTTGCATTTTCAGGTAAAATTTCTGTAATTTTATTTAAATGTGCTTCCGCTGATTTTCGCTCAGAGAATTTGTACGGATTAATTGAAACATCAAGGAAAACTTTATTAATGCAGTCGAAGATGGTCGAGATGGATGCCATGGCCTGGGAATTCCCATATTTGTCCTTTTCAGCCTCACCGTAGTCGGTTTTTATTTTTTCTACATCAGGAAATACAAAATCGCTGCCATCTATTGCCATGATATAATAACCATTCAGTGTTACAAGGTCTTCTGGTTCTGCATAGGTTTCTTTCATAAGGTCCTGCATGATGATAAGCAAGGCTTCTGGGTTAAATTTCATTCGTGCGTTAAAGAACGCTGTCTGTGATATGTCCATTGTTTTTTTCTGGTCCTCATAAAAATTATGTATTTCATTTTTCTGGGATTCACCCTTATTCGCAAACATTTGAAGAAACAGATCCTGTACGGTCACCTTCCTGTGACGGATAAAATCATTCTTATCCTCCCGGATGACATCTATATATCTTTCTTCCAAGATGCTGCTGACATCAATTATTCTGCGATAGAACCCTTTCTTCATTCATTCTCACCCATTTCATCATCATATACAAGTCTAGGTTTCTTTTTTGCATAGGCTGCTTTTAAATATGGTAACTGATCTTCTGTGATTTCTCCAAGATAAGCAACCGTTTCTTGACGTACCTTGTTTCCGATGCGTACAGATTTTACCACACTGGCGAACAGCTTATTCCCTTTTTTCCATGCCCGCACATACATTTTTATCACTTCTTTCACACTACTATTATAGCACTAATAACTTAAAAATTCAAATATTTTTTTGAATATTTCACACTATATTTTATGGTAAAAAGATACCGGAAATTCATCATTATCAACGAATTTCCGGTATAAAATGTACATTTTAAATACTACATATCTTGCACTATGTCAAGATACCTTAAGTTGATGACATTGACCAAAAAGTCAGGCACCATTTTTCTTTTTTTTCGCCACAGCAAAATGAATTTGCTCTTCAATCATTTTGTTTTGAAGCTCTATTATCTTTTTCTTGCTGTCCTGAAGGGAAATTTTTAAATCCTTTCCCTCATTTTTCAGGCTTTCTATCTTTTCTTTACTCTTATAGTTTTCATCTTTTGCTGCAGAGAGCTCTGCTTTTACAGCTTCCAGCTCTTTTACAGCCTTAAAGTACTCATCAGTGGCATTAATTGCAGTCAAAATTGAAGCGGAGGCAGTGGACAGCTTATCATTTAAAGAAAGAATCTTTTTTATCTTCCCATCCACCTGTTTTGCCAGCTTAATTAAGTATTCTTCTGTTTCTTCACCTTTTAGGTTATACTCCATTCCATGAATATCAACTGTCACTTTATTCAAAAGAAACACCCTCTTAATATTAGTTTACTTCAATTTTATCATATTTAAGTCCATATTTTCATGTTTTGTATAATTATTTTATCTGAGAATTGTGGTTTTCTAAGCAATTAAATTTGCAGCTTAAAAAAAGTTATTTTTAAGCTGCAAATCAGCCAAAATTCCCTTATCTCAGTTCTGCTCCTAAATTAAATTCCAATGTGCTGAGAATTTTTGAATGAACTTTGTTAACATCCTTGTCTGTAAGAGTCTTGTCTTCTGATCTGTATACTATTCTGTAGGCAATGCTCTTTTTACCTTCCGGAATCTGCTTACCTTTGTATAC
>JAJBWD010000134.1:0-4366 GCA_032907345.1 Bacillota bacterium
AAATACCCCTTCAACTATTGAAATAAAAGTATTTTATGACTATAATGTATATGGGATATATTGGTAAGTATAGGATATTAAATATATTGGTGTGGATTGGGGATTTTAAATGTATGGAAAGGTCTGTAAATAATTATAATGAAAATTTGAACTTCATAGCAGCCAGTGGGATTTCTGGGCATTCATTATATAAAGACTTTGAAGATGATGCAAATGATATTGTGTATTGTATTGCAGAACTGATTAGATATCACATATTCATTAAAAATAAAACATATATTTATTCAAAAGAATATGAAAACAGAATAAATAAAATAATCAGCATGTTTAAAAAGATAATTGATAAAATTGAATTTAAATATGATACATATTCTAAATGTATAAGTGACTTTCAGAACCTGAAGAAATTTTTCTATAGTAATATTGAAATATATAACGCAGATAACGCAGAAGTCAAAATGTACTATTTGTCAGTAGACAAAATAATAGACGATATAACAATAAGACTCCTTAAGATAATAGGGGAGAAGCAGTGGCAGATGTTTAATAATGAGGGAAATAAATATTTCAGCATATCCAATATATCTCATGATTTAAAAACACCCATAAACATAATTCTTTGCTCAAATCAATTGACCTGCATGAAAAATAATGATAAAAGTTTATTGAAATATAACGGTATAATAAAAAATAACTGCTATAAGCTACTTAGAATGGTAGATAATATTATAGATTCAGTTAAAGGGGACAATGGTGAGCTTTCCTTAAACTCATATAATATTGATATAGTTCCTTTGATATCTGATCTTTCAAAGACCGTCAGCGATTATATAAAATCCAAGGGTATTAATTTCCAGTATATATGTAAACTTAAAGAGAAAGTGATGTCTATAGATTGTGAAAAAATAGAAAGAATAATTCTTAATCTGCTGTCTAATGCAATAAAATATACAGATCCGGGGGGATTAATTACACTTAAGCTGGAAAAGGAAAAAGAATACATTAAAGTATCTGTAAAGGATAATGGTCATGGGATACCAAAGAATAAGCAAAAAAATATTTTTAATAGATTTTTTCAGTTGAATAAGGATGATGGTTATAGGGGGACTGGTATAGGTCTTTCACTGGTTAAATCATTTACTGAGCTTATGAAAGGTAAAATAGAATTAAACAGTGATATTGGAAAGGGAACAGAATTTGTAATATATCTTCCTGATATTGTAGACAGCAGCAATGAATATTTAAGTTATGATAATTATTACAATAATCATGTGCTAATAATGAATAAGGAATTTTCAGAGTTATAAACTAACTCTATTTTTTTGTTTATAATTTTCCCCTTTTGTGATAAACTAAAAAGGATATTTATTCAAATGAAGGTGATAAATTGAAGGCGGAAATATTGGCAGTTGGTACCGAGATACTTTTAGGTGATATAGTAAATACAAATGCTCAATATCTGGCAAACAGGCTGAAAGAGCTTGGCATTTTTGTGTATTATCAGGGAGTAGTTGGAGACAATACTAAAAGGCTTATAGATGAGCTTGGTTTAGCATTTAAAAGGTCAGATCTGGTTATTACAACAGGAGGCTTAGGACCTACTAAGGATGATCTTACAAAAGAAGCCGCAGCAGAATATTTTAACAAAAAGCTTATATTAAATGAAGAAGAGCTGAAAAAAATAGAAGAATATTTCAATAGAAGAAATATAAAAATAACAGAAAATAACAGAAAGCAGGCATTAATTCCTGAAGGTGCTCTCGTTTTGGTAAATCCAAATGGAACTGCACCGGGCTGCATTATTGAAGAGGATGGCAGGATATTAGTGATTCTGCCGGGGCCGCCAAATGAAATGAAGTCTATGTATGAAAATACCGTACTTCCTTACCTTGAAAAAAAACAGGAATGTACACTGGTATCAAAAACTCTCAGGATGATTGGTATTCCCGAAGGAACTATGGCAGACAGGGTATCCTCTTATCTGGATTTAGAGAATCCAACCGTGGCACCTTATGCAAAGGATAATGATGTAATTCTCAGGATAACAGCAAAAGCCAGGGACCTTGATGCGGGGAAAAAGATTTTGGAGCCGGTGGTCAAAGAGCTTAGAAGCATTTTAGGTGAATTTATATACGGAGAAGATGAAGATGCTATAGAAGATGTTCTGGGGGCATATCTTACAAAAAATAATATAAAAATTGCAACTGCTGAGTCCTGCACAGGCGGGCTTCTGGCGGGCAGAATAATAAATTACCCAGGCATATCAGCTGTTTTCGGTGAAGGCTATATTACATACAGCAATGAAGCTAAAGTAAAGAACTTAGGAGTATCAGAAAAAACCTTAGCTGAATTTGGAGCAGTCTCAAAAGAAACGGCTATGGAGATGGCAAAGGGAGCAGCTTTAAAATCAGGAGCTGATTTAGGAATATCCACCACCGGCATAGCAGGGCCTACCGGAGGAACTCCGGAGAAAATTGTAGGCCTTGTCTATGTTGGCTTATATTATAATGGAATTACAAAGTATAAAGAGCTTAAGCTTTCAGGAAACAGGCAAAAGGTTCGATCCAGGGCAGTTAATGAGGCTTTAAGCTTTACATATAAAGAGTTAAGGTAAAACAAGGAGGAAAATTATGGATAAAATTAAATTAAATCTTAAAAATGCAGAACCATATATAACAGAAGAGGAAGTCCTGTCTTTAAAGGATATGGTAATGACAGCAGACAAGATGATAACAGAAAAAAGCGGACTGGGCTCAGACTTTTTAGGCTGGACAGAGCTTCCTGAAAACTATGATAAGGAAGAGTTTGCAAGAATTAAGGCAGCAGCAAAAAGAATAAGAGAAAATTCTGATGTGCTTATAGTTATTGGAATTGGCGGCTCATACCTGGGAGCAAGGGCAGCAATAGATATGCTGAGTCACAATTTCAGAAATAATGTAAAAGATAATCTTCAGATTTTCTACTGTGGAAACAACATAAGCTCATCCTATTTAGCAGAGCTTTTAGAGATAATAGAAGGAAAAGATATATCTGTAAATGTAATTTCAAAATCAGGAACAACCACAGAACCAGCCTTGGCATTTAGGGTATTTAAGGAACTTTTAGAGTCAAAGTATGGAAAAGCTGAAGCCCAAAAGAGAATATATGCAACTACTGATAAGAAAAGAGGGGCCCTTAAGACACTATCAGATAAAGAAGGCTATGAAACCTTCGTAATAGCAGATGACATAGGAGGCAGATACTCAGTTCTTACAGCGGTAGGTCTTCTCCCTATAGCAGCTTCAGGACTTGACATTGATAAAATGATGCAGGGAGCATTTGATGCAGTTTCAGATACTTCCGTTAAGGATTTAAATAATAATGACTGCTATAAGTATGCAGCAGCAAGGAATGCCCTTTACAGAAAGGGAAAAGAAGTTGAAATGATGGTTAACTTTGAGCCTGCAGTTCACTATTTTGGTGAATGGTGGAAGCAGCTTTATGGAGAGAGCGAAGGAAAAGATGGAAAAGGAATATTCCCGGCAGCAGCTGATTTTTCAACAGACCTTCATTCCATGGGACAGTACATTCAGGATGGAAGAAGATTTTTGTTTGAGACATTTATAAATGTTGTAAAGCCAAGGAAAGAATTCTCAATTAAAGAAGAAAAGGAAGACCTGGACGGACTTAATTACCTGTCAGGAAAAACTTTAGATTTTGTAAACAAGATGGCATATAAGGGAACAGTTCTGGCTCACCATGATGGAGGAGTTCCGGTAATCACCATAGATGTCCCGGAGCTTAATGAATATTACTTTGGATACCTGGTATACTTCTTTGAAAAGGCCTGTGCTGTAAGCGGATATCTTTTAGGAGTTAATCCATTTAATCAGCCAGGGGTTGAAGCCTACAAGAAAAACATGTTTGCGCTTCTTGGCAAGAAAGGTTATGAGGAGAGAAGAGCTCAGCTTATAGACAGGATATAATGAGGATAATAGTAGATGCTGATTCCTGCCCGGGAAGAGATATAATTGAAAAAGCAGGAAAAGAAAAAAATATTGAAGTAATTATGTTCATCGATGTAAATCATATTATTGCCTCAAGCTATGCCAGAATAATATATAAAGACAGCGGCTATCAGAGCGTTGATATGGCTGTGGTTAATGAAGCAAAACCTTTTGACATTGTAGTTACCGGAGATTTAGGGCTGTCTTCTATGGCTCTTTCCAAAAGGGCTTATGTGATAAATAATGAAGGCTATTATATCGATGAAAAAAACATAGATGAGCTGATGTTCAAAAGGCATATAGGCTCTGAACTCCGAAGGATGGGCAAAAAAGCTAATAACCCAAGAAAAAGAAAACCTGAGGATAATGAAAGACTATAT
>JAJBWD010000135.1:0-5267 GCA_032907345.1 Bacillota bacterium
ACTCTCAGATGATTTGGAAGACAGGATTCAAAGAGTAATCGAAAATAATTTCGACGGTGTCCCTTCACCAACAGGAAAGGATGTAGGGAGAAGCATCATTGAAGATAATGCCCAGGATGATTATGTAGAGTTTGCAAAATCTACCATAGATATTGATTTATCAGGTCTTAAGGTAGCTTTAGATTGTGCAAATGGTGCGGCATATCAGACTGCAGTTAAGACATTCAGAGAGCTGGGAGCTGATGTAAGGGTAATTAATAATGACCCGGACGGAGTAAATATTAATGATAACTGCGGCTCCACTCATCCGGAGGAGCTTATGGATTATGTAGTCAGAAAAAAATGTGACGTAGGATTTGCTTTTGATGGAGATGCAGACAGATGCCTGGCCGTTGATGAAAAGGGAAACTTAGTTAACGGTGACTTCATTATGGGAATCTGCGGCAAATATCTGAAGAGTCAGGGAAGGCTTAAAAACAACAAGGTAGTAGTTACAGTAATGAGCAACATGGGCCTGGAAATAGCTTTAGAAAAAGAGGGCATAAGTGAAGAAACAACAAAAGTCGGGGACAGATATGTGCTTGAGGAAATGAAGAAAGGCGGATATGTTTTAGGCGGAGAGCAGTCAGGACATATTATATTCCTGGAATTTAATACAACCGGTGATGGATTGGTTACAGCCCTTCAGGTTTCATCAATAATCAAAAAGTCAGGAGAAACAGTATCTAAGCTGGCATCTATTATGAGAGAGCTGCCCCAGATACTTGTAAATGTAACAGTATCCAGTGATAAAATAAATTTATATAAAGAAGACAGTGAGGTAATTTCAGCAATTAAATCAATAGAAGATAAGTTAAGCGGAAAGGGAAGAGTACTTATAAGACCATCAGGTACTGAACCCCTTCTTAGAATAATGCTGGAAGGCGAAAACCAGGATGAAATAGATATTCTTGCAAATTCTTTAGCAAGCTTAATTAAGGAAAAATGTAAATAGGAGGGATATTATGTCAGTTAAAAAAGCTATTATACCAGCAGCAGGTCTGGGAACAAGATTTTTGCCTGCTACAAAGGCACAGCCTAAGGAGATGCTGCCAATAGTTGACAAGCCAACCATCCAGTATATTATAGAGGAAGCAGTTGCTTCAGGAATAGAGGAAATTCTTATAATAACCGGAAGAAATAAAAGAGCAATAGAGGATCATTTTGATAAATCAGTAGAGCTGGAACTGGAACTTGAGGCTCACGGCAAGAAGGATTTATTAAAGATGGTAAGAGACATAAGCAACATGGTAAATATTCATTACATAAGGCAAAAGGAGCCAAGAGGGCTTGGACATGCTATAAATTGTGCCAGAGCTTTTGTAGGAAACGAACCCTTTGCTGTAATGCTGGGGGATGACGTTGTTGATGCAAAGGTTCCCTGTTTAAAGCAGCTTATGGACTGTTATGATGAATACAGGACTACAATACTTGGAGTTCAGCAGGTTCCCCAGCAGGATGTATCAAAGTATGGAATAGTTAAGGGTACGTTTATAGAAGATAATGTATACAAGGTTAAGGATTTAGTAGAAAAACCATCTGCTGAAGAAGCACCATCAAACATAGCAATACTTGGAAGATATATTATTACTCCGGAGATATTTAATATATTAGAGTCAACAAAACCTGGAAAAGGCAATGAAATCCAGCTTACAGATGCCTTAAAGACACTGATGAATAAGGAAGCCATGTATGCTTATACTTTTCAGGGGAGAAGGTATGATGTAGGAGATAAGATGGGTTTCCTTCAGGCAACTGTAGAATTCGCACTTAAGAGGAACGATATTAACAGACAGTTTATGGAGTACCTTCTTACAATAAAAGATAATCCGGTATTTAAAGAATTATATGATGAGACCTCGTCAGATAAAGAATAATAATTATAAGTCCAGCAAATGAATAAATGCTGGACTTTTTTAACACAAAAATCGAGTAAAATTAATATAATAACTTGATTGTATGAATTTTGTCATAATTATTATGTTGACCTTTTAGATAAAAGTAAATATAATGTTTTTGATTGCTAAAATTTTAAGAAGGAGGATAGTAGTTATTTTTGTAATTTAAGCGCCAGAACTTTTGTCAGGCAATCAATCCTTATGGATTATGAAAGTTGACGAGGTTGGGGAGTATCGAATCTTCGGCGGGTGCCCCACGGTATCTCACTATCGTTAGCGATTGGTAAAAACTAAAAGTGATTTTAGAACAACATCAATCAAGGTGAAAAACTAAATAATAAAGAAAACTTACCTTTATTATTTGCTAATTGAAAGGAAGATTTTTATGTGCGGAATAGTTGGATACATTGGAAACAATGAAGCTTCACCCATTCTTATTGAAGGACTCTCAAAATTAGAATACAGAGGGTACGATTCAGCAGGTGTGGCTATTATTGAAAATGGAGATTTAAAGGTAACGAAATGCAAGGGAAGACTTTGCAATCTGGAAAACAAGCTGAAACAAAAGCCAATTCATGGTAACTTGGGTATAGGACATACAAGATGGGCAACTCATGGAGAACCCTCAGATCTTAATTCTCATCCTCATACCAGCAGCAATGGAGCGGTATCTGTTGTTCATAACGGTATAATAGAAAACTACCTGGGGCTTAGGGAATGGCTTACATCAAAGGGATATGTTTTTTATTCTGAAACTGACACAGAAGTTATTCCAAACCTGATAGACTATTTTTATGATGGCAATCTTTTAGAAGCTGTTATGAAGGCAGTTGGTAAAATGGAAGGAAGCTACGCTATTGGTGTTGTTTCTAAAATGGAACCTGATAAGCTGGTAGCTGTTAGAAAAGACAGTCCATTGATAGTAGGTATTGGTAAGGGTGAGTCATTTATAGCTTCAGATATACCGGCTATATTAAATCACACAAGAGATATATATCTTTTAAATGATAAGGAATTTGTTCTTCTAACTAAAGATGGAGTTCAGCTTTTCTCAGAATATGGAGAGAAGATAGAAAAAGAAATATATCATGTTACCTGGAACGCAGATGCTGCAGAAAAGGGTGGATTTGAGCATTTTATGCTGAAGGAAATTCACGAGCAGCCAAAGGCAATCAGGGATACAATGACATCCAGAATAATGCCTGGCAAGGAAATAGCACTGGATAAAATAACAATAAGCAAGGAGCAGATTGAAAACTTAAGCAAGGTATATATAGTGGCCTGCGGAACTGCTTATCACGCAGGACTTGTAGGAAAATATGTTATAGAAAAGCTGGCAAAAATATCAGTTGAAGTTGATGTTGCCAGTGAATTTAGATACAGGAATCCATTAATAGACAGTAAAACTCTCATGATAGTTGTAAGTCAGTCCGGTGAGACTGCAGACACATTAGCAGCACTCAGGCTGGCAAAAGAAAATGGAGCCAGAGTTATTGCCATAACAAATGTGGTAGGAAGTTCAGTATCAAGAGAGGCAGAGGATGTATTTTACACCTGGGCAGGACCCGAGATTGCAGTTGCGTCTACTAAAGCCTATGTAACTCAGCTTATAGCACTGTATACAGTAGCACTTTATTTTGCAGAAAAGAAGAATTCTATTCCAAAAGAGGAAATAGAGAAAATAAAGGCAGAAATGCTTAAACTTCCGGAGCTGGCTGAGGAAGTATTAAAAACAAAAGAAGTAGTTCAGAAGTTTGCATCTAAAAATTATATGCATAAGGATATGTTCTTCCTGGGAAGGGGCCTTGATTATGCAGTGGCTATGGAAGGCTCACTAAAGTTAAAAGAGATATCCTATATTCATTCTGATGCCTATGCAGGAGGAGAGCTGAAGCACGGGCCAATAGCATTGATTGAAAAAGGAACAGTAGTCATTGTAATGGCAACCCAGGAATCCTTATATGAAAAAATGGTATCAAATATAAAGGAAATAAAAACCAGAGGAGCCAAGGTGCTTGCATTTGCAAATGAAGGACATTCAGAAATAGAAAAGGTGGTCGACTTTGCCAGATATATTCCAAAAACCATGGAAATATTAACACCGGTTATTGCTATAATTCCGCTGCAGCTTTTGGCATATTACATTTCTGTATTAAAGGGATGTGATGTAGACAAGCCAAGAAATTTAGCAAAATCAGTAACTGTTGAATAAACAGCACCAAGGCAAAAAATATAAAACACTTATAGTATGATAAGTGTTAAAAAATAAAGTTTAATTATTCAGCTGCACATTCTCATTGTTATGGGAATGTGTTTTTTTATGTCCTTATAAAATTAACTGTATCAAATAAATTAAATAATTTTTGAACCTTTTGCCCTATTCTACGTTTAATTGTTGAGGTGAAAAAAATGAACGCAATAAATGTATCTGACCTTAAAAAATCTTATGATGGACAGACTAATGCATTAAATAATATAAGTCTCAGCATACCCAAGGGTGAAATTTTCGGCTTTCTTGGTCCTAACGGTTCAGGAAAAACTACCACCGTCAGAATTCTCAATGGAATTCTTTCTGCTACATCCGGATATACTGAAATTTTAGGAAAATCTGTGAAGGAACATAATCTTGAACTTCATAGATTATGCGGGGTTATGACAGAAAGCTCTTTCTGCTATGAAAATCTTACTGCTGAGCAAAATTTATTATTCTTTGGAAGAATGCATGGCATGGAAGAAAAGCAGCTGGTGGAACGTGCTGAATCCTTTTTAAAAAGGCTGGAATTATCAGATGTAAGGAATAAGAGGGTTAAAGCTTTAAGTACTGGGATGAGAAAGAGAGTTTCTCTGGCCATAGCTCTTATTCATAATCCTGAGATTTTATTTCTTGACGAGCCAACTTCAGGCCTGGATCCGGAAAACGCACTTAATGTCTCAAAACTTATAAAAGAACTTGCAGAAGAAAATGAAGTTACAGTATTTCTTTGCACTCATCAATTAAAATATGCTGAAGATTTATGCACTTTGTATGGCTTTATAAATGAAGGAAGTATTCTTGGCTTTGGTACTTTTGAAGAACTTGCTTCAAAGAAGAATGCACATCTTCAATTAAAAATCAGAGGGAAAAATATTCCTGAGAAATTCGGACTTACTTTTGAAGGAAATAATTTATATAGTAAGTCTATTTCAGGAGATCAGGAGGTAAATGCTGTTATATACAATATAATAGAAAACGGCGGGGAAGTTTATGAGGTTCTGCAGCAGAAATGGTCTTTGGAGCAGCTGTATTTCATGTATATAAAAGGCAGTGCTGACGGATTAACTTTGTAATAA
>JAJBWD010000136.1:0-7554 GCA_032907345.1 Bacillota bacterium
CCAATGGCAGCAAAGCTTTTATCTCCCTTTTCCTTTACCAGTTTCACAGCTGCTGCAGTATTGTTATAAGGTATTATACTCCAATTTGGGAAATTGTTAAGAAATTTTTCACATTGAAGCAGGCCCTGAGGGTGAGAATATACATATTTTATATCCTCTATTTTAGTTCCTTTGATCCCCAACAGGTAATGAGAAACCTTAATTTTTTTTTCACCTGCTATATAATAATTCCCGTTTCTAAGTAAATCATAAACCTCTGCTATGCCTCCTGTAGAAGAATTTTCTATGGGCACCACGCCATAATTTATCTTTTCATCCTCCAGATAAGTAAATACATCCTGAAAGGTTTTTACATTTATTTTATTTACACCATTTTCAAAGTTTTCATCGAAAAATTCAGTAAGAGCTATATCGCTGTAGGCACCCGGAACACCTGAGTACACAATATTAAGTGTCCTGCAGGCTGACATTTTCTTCTGCTGATAGGTTCTGCTTATTTTCATAATGCACCTGTATAAGTCTTCAGCTCCTTCCATAAGTTCAGGATTTTTAAGGTAAGACTTAACCTTTTTTATTACCTGATCTTCCCGGGAAGAATTTAAAATCGGAAGGTTATTATCTTTTTTATAATTTGCAATTGCTTCTGCTGTTTCCATTCTTCTTTCAAAAAGCTTAACTATTTCCCTGTCAATTTCATCAATTTTATTTCTGTAATCCGATAAATCCAAAATTTTTCCTCCTAAATAAAATCAAGAATGCACATGGCAGCTGCTGCTTCAACTACAGGAATTGCCCTTGGAAGTATGCAGGGGTCATGTCTTCCCTTTATCTCTATTATGCTGTTTTCATTTTTACTTATATCTACAGTCCTTTGAGGCCTTGCTATGGAAGGCGTTGGCTTTATTGCGGTTCTGAATACAATGGGCATCCCATTAGTTATGCCGCCCAGAATTCCGCCGTTATTATTAGTGTATGTTTTTATTTTTCCATTTTCAATATAAAACTCATCATTGCTGCCATATCCGGTAAGCTCTGTAATATGAAAACCCAGTCCAAACTCTACTCCCTTAACTGCAGGAATTGAAAATAAAAGCTGAGAAAGGCTGCTTTCAAAGGAATCAAAAAATGGGTCTCCTAATCCTTCAGGAACTCCCAAAGCAAAGCATTCTATTACTCCTCCTACAGAGTCCATATTCTCTTTTGCCTCTATTATTTTCTGCTGCATCAAAGCTTTTTTACCGCAGCTTATTACCGGAAAATCCATATTATGAAGATAATCCAGGGTTTCCTTATTTATGCTTAATGAATCTATATCATCATCCTTTATATCCTTCACACTTAATATATGGCTTCCTATTATGATATTATTCTTCCTTAAAATATCCTTTGCTATGCTGCCTGCAAAAACTATAGGGGCTGTCAGTCTTCCTGAGAAGGATCCTCCCCCCCGGTAGTCATTGAAGCCTTTAAACTTAAAATTTCCTGTGAAATCTGCATGACCTGGTCTTAAAAGGTTCTTTGTTTTTTCGTAATCCTTTGAGTGAGTATCGCTGTTTCTTATTATTGAACAAAGAGGTGTACCTGTGGTTTTTCCATTGAAAAAGCCGCTTAATATCTCAAATCCATCTTTTTCAGCTCTTGCCGTCACCAGCTTTCCTGTGCCCGGAGCCCTTCTTTTCATTTCACTGGCTATAGAATCCAGGTTTAATTCTATTCCCGGCTCCAGTCCATCAATAACTATACCAATTGCATCTCCATGAGATTCTCCAAATATTGAATACTTTATTTTATTACCCCATGTATTACTCAACCAGGTTCCCTCCAATCATCTTATAATCTTCCCAAAATCCGGGATAGGACTTATTTACTGCCTCGATTCCATCTATAGTTACCGGGTTTTTGCACCTTATAGCAGCAATTGATAAGGCCATGGCTATTCTGTGATCGTTATAGCTTATAACGCTTCCTCCATATAAATTTTTCCTGCCATTTATTATAAGACTGTCCTGAAGCTCAGTAACATCTGCTCCTAATTTGTTAAGCTCAGCTGATATGGCCTTAAGCCTATCGCTTTCCTTAATCCTCAGCCTTGAGGCATTTATTATCTCAGTCCTGCCAAGGCTTACTGATGCAATAACTGCTATAATGGGAACTAAATCAGGGAAATCAGAAACATCAATAATAATTCCATGAGTTTCGGATTTTGAGGCTTTAATATCATTTCCTTCTATTTTGATATCTCCGCCCATTTTTCTTATAATATTTATTATTTCTTTGTCTCCCTGAAGTGAAGCTATATTAAGACCCTGGCAGGAAACAGTGCCTCCCAGAATGCCTGCAGCCAAAAAGAATGCTGCCTGAGAGAAGTCTCCTTCAACTCTGAAATCTCCTGCTCTGTAGGTTTTATTCCCTTCTATAATAAACTTTTTATAATCTTTATTTTCTATATCTATGCCGAATTTTTTAAGTGTATCTATGGTTAAGTCAATATAGCCTTTAGACTCTAACTTTGAGGTTATATTTATCTCAGAATTTCCATCTAATAATGGAAGAGAATACAGAAGACCTGTTATAAACTGGGAACTTACATTTCCTTCTACATTATATATGCCGCTTTCCAGCTTTCCTTCCAGATGAAGAGGAAGCCTGCCATTTTCTAATCTGTATTTAATATTTTTTTCATCAAATATTTTAAAGTATGTATTTAAAGGTCTTTCAATAAGCTTTCCCTGTCCATGAAAATTAACACTGTTATCAACCGTCAGGGCTATGGGAATCAGAAATCTAAGTGTAGAGCCGGACTCACTGCAGTTTAGGTTCCCTCCATGAAATTTAACACCGGATGACCCTTTTATAATTAAACCGTGCTGCTTTTCCTCTATTTCTGCTCCAAAATTTCTAAGGCAGTCTATAGTTGCCAGAATATCCTTGGAATAGCTTATGTTTTCAATATTGGATATTCCCTTTGAAAGTGATGCAGCTATTATCAGCCTGTGGGAAATGCTTTTAGATGATGGTATGTTTATTTTTCCATTTAATCCTGCCGGAATTATCTTAATTCTGCTCATAAAATACCCCTTATATTGAAATAATGTGCTTTAAATCTTTTTTATTTACTTTATGAATTATTACATCTCCAATTTCCCGTATCATTATAAGGCTTATGGTATCACCGCTTCCCTTTTTATCCAGCATTATTGTATTTATTATGTTTTCCATATCATTTACCTCTGCCTCACAGGGAAGATTATATTTAGTCAGAAGACTTTTTATTCTTTGAGCCGTTCCAGGGTTTGAAATTCCATCTTTCTCAGAAATTTTTGTAATATAGTACATTCCAATTGCTACAGCCTCACCATGAGAAAACTTACTGAAGTTAAAGTATTTTTCAATGGCATGACCTATGGTATGTCCAAAGTTTAGGATCATTCTTTCTCCAGTATCCTTTTCATCCTTTTCAACTACTGCCTTTTTTATATTGCAGCAGGTATATATAATATCCTCAATTGAGGATATTAGCTGCTTTTTGCCATTTATGTTTTCTAATTTAATGAATAAATCCTTATCCTTTATACATCCGTACTTGATTACTTCTCCCATTCCATCATATAAGTACTTATCACTTAAGGTACTTAGTACATCTGGATCTATAATTACTTTCTTGGGCTGGTAAAAGGCACCTGCAAGATTCTTTCCTCTTTTTAGGTCTACGCCTACTTTACCTCCTATACTGCTGTCAATCTGGGCTAAAAGGGATGTTGGGACCTGTACAAAGGGAATGCCCCTTAGATATGTGGCTGATGCGAATCCCGTCAGGTCTCCTATTACTCCTCCTCCTAAGGCAACTACTAGATCTGTTCTTGAAAGATTAAAATCTAAAAACTCATTATATAATACATTTACATTTTCAAGAGATTTTGTCTCCTCTCCAGGTTCCATAACAATTTTTTTAGCATTAAAGCCGCTGCTTTCAATAGATTTTATTACCTTATTCCCATAATAATAATCCACATTTTTATCAGTTACTATCATGATTTTCCCCTGAGGATAAATTTTTTTTATTTCTTCTCCTATAAAATCAATAATTCCATTTCTTATGATTATATCGTATGATTTTTCAGATAAATTAATAGATAAATTTTTCATTTTCCCTCCAAAGCCTATATTTCCCTTTCTTCGATTTCTGCTATTTTACTTAGCTTTTTCATAAGTTCATGAAATCTGTCAGGCTTAATTGACTGCTGGCCATCACATTTTGCATTGGCCGGGTCGTTATGTACCTCTATCATTAGTCCATCTGCTCCTGCGGAAACTGCGGCTTTAGATAATGGCTCCACCATCCACCACATTCCTGCTGCATGGCTTGGATCCACAATAATTGGAAGGTGGCTTAATTTCTTAATTGCAGGAACGGCACTTAAATCCAGAGTATTTCTCGTATAATTTTCAAAAGTCCTTATGCCTCTTTCACATAGTATAACATTTTGGTTTCCTTCTGACATGATATATTCTGCACTCATTAAAAATTCTTCAATTGTTGATGACATTCCCCTTTTAAGGAGTATCGGAACCTTAGTCTTTCCTACTTCCTTAAGAAGATCAAAGTTAGACATGTTTCTTGCACCTATTTGAATTACATCCACATCCTCAACAAATTTATCCAGCATCTCAACAGACATTAGCTCAGTTACTATTGGCATTCCTGTTTCCTTTTTCACTGCTTTTAAAATATTAAGTCCCGCAAGCCCCAGACCCTGGAAACTATATGGAGATGTCCTTGGCTTGAAAGCTCCTCCCCGCAGGAATCCTGCTCCAGACTTCTTTATGCTCTTTGCGATTTCTAAAACCTGTTCATAACTTTCAACTGAGCAGGGACCAGCAATTACAGCAAGTTTCCTTCCTCCGATAAGCTGACCCTTAACGTCAATTACTGTGTTATCGGGATGAAAAACCCTGTTAGCCATTTTGAAGGGCTCCTGAACATGCATTACTTTTTCCACAAGATGGTTTGCCTGAATAACAGTTGTATCTATTTTTGAAGTATCGCCAACTAATCCAAGAATAGTCTGAGTTTCGCCTACTATTGGATGAATCTCTACACCGAATCTCTCCAGGTATTTTGTGAAATTCTCTGTTTCTTCTCTTTTAATTCCGTTCTTTAATATTACTATCATTTTTTGTCCCCCAATCTATTTTATCTTATTTCAAGGCTTATGCTGATGGTATAAAGCAGTTATGTAATCTTTTCCCGCCTTTGTGATGACTCTTTAAATAATTTTATCAGATTTTCTTCGTCTTCATTTACTAAACAGGTTTTAAGCTGGTTTAATTTATTTTGAAATAAATCAATCTGGTGAATCAGGTTTTCTCCATTCCCCATAAAAAGCTGACACCATAGAGATTCATTTATGCTGGCAATTCTGGTAAGCTCCCTGTAGCTGTCTCCAATAAAAAGTCCCATATCCTCTTCCCACTCATCGCTGTTTATCAGTGCTACTGCAATGGCATGAGGAAGCTGGCTTGTGTATGATATAAGTTCATCATGCCTTTTAGCAGATATCCTGGATATTCTTTTAAAACCGATTGCCTTTACTAATTCCTCGATTTTATTAATATTTTCTTCCTTGTTTCTTTCATTTGGTATGATAAGGTAGTTTGCCCCTTTAAATACCTCTCCTGATGAAAAATCAATTCCCTTTTTTTCTCTTCCTGCCATAGGGTGTCCAAAAACAAAATCTGCACTCTGAGGGAGGATTGGATTTATTTTTTCAATAAATCCCTGCTTTATACCTGAAGCATCTGTTATTATCACTCCATCTTTGAAGCAGTCCTTATATTTTAATACAAAATCTGTTATTTGCTTTGGGTAAATACATAATATTATAATGTCTGATTCTTTTACAGGAGTATATGGGTCAACAAAGCCCTGGTCTATTATGCCTTCATTTTTTGCCTTTGCCAGGGTATTTTCATCTGTGTCTATGCCAAAAAGTTTAGCCTTTGGCACATTTTTTAAACCTTTGGCAAAGGAACCGCCTATTACTCCCAGACCAACTATGGATATTTTAAGCTGGCCAAAACCGGAATTTTCCAAAATAATTCCCCCTTTAAACTTCTCTGTCTATTACTTTTGCAATATCTTTTATGGATTTCATCAATGAATTGAAAGATTCAGGCTTGATTGACTGCTGACCATCGCAGAGAGCATTTATCGGATCGTTATGAACTTCTATCATAAGTCCGTCTGCTCCCACTGCAACGGCAGCCTTTGAAAGAGGCTCAACTAATGACCAGATACCTGCTGCATGAGATGGGTCAACTATTACCGGAAGGTGGCTTAATTTTTTGATTATTGGAACTGCGCTTATATCAAGAGTATTTCTTGTGTATGTTTCAAAAGTCCTTATTCCTCTTTCACAAAGAATAACATTTTCATTTCCTTCAGACATTATGTATTCTGCTGACATTAATAGTTCTTCAATGGTTGCAGATAATCCCCTTTTCAGAAGGATTGGTTTTCTTGTCTTTCCAACCTCTTTTAAAAGGTTAAAATTCTGCATGTTTCGAGCCCCTATTTGAATTACATCAACATCCTCTACAAATAATTCCACCATATCCGCTGACATTAATTCTGATACAATAGGAAGTCCTGTTTCTTTTTTTGCAATTTTAAGAAGTTCCAGACCATCTGTTCCTAACCCCTGGAAGCTGTATGGGGAAGTTCTTGGCTTGAATGCTCCCCCTCTGAGGAAGTTCGCCCCTGATTTTTTTACGGATCTGGCAATTTCCACAATCTGTTCTTCGCTTTCTACTGAGCAGGGTCCTGCCATTATAGAGAGGCGTTTTCCTCCTACTATCTGTCCCCCTGCCTTTATCTCTGAATTATCCGGATGAAACATTCTGTTTGCTTTTTTGTACGGCTCCTGGACATGCATGACCTTTTCAACAAATTCATGAGCTTCCAGCTGTCTTGGATCAATTTTTGTTGTATCTCCCACTAATCCTATAATGAGATAATCTGCTCCCTGAGAAATGTTAAGTGAAACTCCTTTTTCTTCTAAACTTTTAGAAAGCTTTTCTATTTTTTCTTTTGGTGTTCCTGGTTTGATTACTACTATCATTTGTTTTCCCTCCTATAATATGTAAATTGAATAGTGTATAAATTCATATTTTCAAGATAACTGCTTAATTTTCCTAAAAAAAAGGCACCCATCTAATGAGTGCCTTTGTCTTTCATAAATTTATAAGCTTATACAGCTTCGTTTGAACTTAATCCCTCATCAGGTAAAATTTTATTAGTTTTTTTATAGCAAAAATAACCAGCGCTAAAATAAAAGCCCAGGCTAAAGTAAAAATAAAAGTTTTTGCTGTTTAGTTTACTAATAAAACTTTCCATATTAATTCCTCCAACAGGATTGAGATAATTTATTCCATTTTATATGGGTTTTATTCTATTGTCAACTTATTTTCATAGTTTATAATAAATAATTTCATTTTACTTTCATTTTTCCTGAAAATATTTCAAATTTCCTACATAAACTGAGAATTATATAA
>JAJBWD010000137.1:0-11613 GCA_032907345.1 Bacillota bacterium
GCATTTCCCGGGGCATGGCGATACATCAGTAGATTCTCATTTAGGCCTTCCTGTTGTAAACAATGATTTAGAAAGGCTTAAAAGTTTTGAACTTCTTCCCTTTCAGGAAGCGGTAAAAAATAATGCGGATGGTATTATGGCTGCCCATATACTGTTCCCTAAAATTGATCCTGATAATCCGGCCTCTTTTTCAAGAATAATAATAAATGATATTCTGCGGAATTATCTTAATTTCAGCGGTCTTATTATAACTGATGATATGACCATGGGCGCTGTTGTTAAAAACTATGATATAGGGAAGGCTGCTGTTAAATCAGTTGCTGCAGGATGCGACATAGTCTTGGTCTGTCATGATTATGATAAGGAAGTTAAGGTAATAAAGGCTCTTAGAGCAGCTGTTAATAATGGTGAACTTACAGAGGACAGAATAGATGAAAGTCTTCGCAGAATATTAAAGCTTAAGAAAAAATATAATCTAACGGATAAAATAATAAATTCTGTTAATATAAATTTTATAAACAATAAAATTAGTTCTGCCCTTAATAACTAAAAACTGCTTATGAATTTCTTTCCGCTTCCAGTTCCCCTTTTATTTCAGAGGTAATAGAGTCTGCTCCTTAGGCAGGTAATTTTAAAAAAATTAAAAGTGCCGCAAATCTTATGATTTTTGGCACAGAAAACAATAATTTTACACGTATTCATAAAGAATATTATCGGAAGAATCCTTCTTTTTACCTGCAGATGAATCAGAAGAAGTACTTTTAGACTGAACCTGCTGACTGGAAACTTTACTTGACTCAATTTGCTGCAGCTGCATTTGAAGTTTAGCAATCTTTGCCTCTTTAGTTTTACTGTCATCGCTGCTTGATCTTTCCTGCTGAATTTGCTGCAGAATACTTGCTTTTTCTCTTTCAATCTGACTTGTATCATTTGCTGCATATGTACTTACTGAGGACGAAATTGCTGAAATACTCATTTTATGGTCTCCTTTATATCATACTTATTACTATACCTAATATCGGTTATAAATATAATATAATAATAATTATGTGAAAGTTCACATATTTGTTTTATTATAATACACACTCAAAATTAAAGGAGCTTAAAGCTCCTTATTTTTAATCTTTGATTTTCTATAAACATAAACTGCTGTTTCTGCTGCTATTCCCGCTCCAATACTGAAAGCTGAAATTACAAGAAATCCGGCAAAAGCTGCTAAGTCTTCCCATCCTGTAGCTGTTTTTGATGAGTTTAAAATAAATAATGTGCCTAGAAATATTCCCACTGTTGAAAACATATATATGATTTTTCCTCCGAAGAATCCAAATATAAATATTAAAGTGGATGGTATTATGGCCAGGTAAAACATCTTTAAATAAAAATTACCTCCGCTGACTTTATTAAATACCCCGTCTCCTGCAAAAATAAGAATTATGTATAAAACAATAAAGGTTAACAGATAAAAAATAAACCATTTCCTGCTGAATCTCTTAGGTAAAAATCTTAGCATATCATCCCTCCTTAAATAAAAATTTAAATATTTCTTATCCTAATTATATCATATCTTTAATTTTCATTGTTTTTAATTGAAATATTTTGAAATTATTCTTTTAACAAATTTATCTATTTGTCTTTGACTTTCTTTGACTATAGCTTCGTTTTTCTTCATTTTTTAGACTTTGACTATCTTTGACTTTAATTATATAATTTACTTGTAAAATAAATCAAGGGAATTTCAAATCAGGAAATTTCCTAAAAATATCAGGAGGTATGAATTATGTTTGATATGGTTCCTTTTAGAAGAAATAATAAAATTGAAAGAAGAGGAGATGTATTTGAGAACTTCCTAGACAGCTTCTTTAATGATGACTTCTTCCTTCCATCTGCTTATAATACAGGAAGCTTCAGGGTTGATCTTAAGGAAGATGAAAATAATTATCTGCTGGATGCTGATATGCCTGGAATGGGTAAAGATAATATTGATATCAATCTTCAGAATAACTACTTAACAATAAGCGCTAAGAGAGAAGACCAGGTTGAAGAAAATAAGGATAATTACGTAAGGCGTGAAAGGTCCTATGGTGAATTTAAGAGAAGCTTCTATTTTGACAATATAGATGAGGATAATATTAAGGCATCCTTTAAAGATGGAGTTCTTCACTTACAGCTTCCAAAGAAAGATAAAGTAAAAGATGAAAAAAAGAAAATTAATATAGAATAAGGGTAAGCATTTGCTTACCCTTTTATTCTTGGTGGACATTATCAAGTCTTCCAAATTTACTGTATTGACCAAGCCAAGCCAGCTTAACTGTACCTGTTGGGCCGTTTCTTTGCTTTGCAATAATCAGCTCCGCGGTATTTTTATCTTCTGAATCCGGATTATAATACTCATCTCTGTATAAAAACATAACTAAATCCGCATCCTGCTCTATGGAGCCTGACTCTCTAAGGTCAGACAGCATAGGTCTGTGATCTGCTCTCTGCTCCGGAGCACGGGAAAGCTGGGAAAGTGCAATTACAGGACATCTCATTTCCTTTGCCAAAGCCTTTATGGATCTTGAAATAGCAGATACTTCCTGCTGCCTGCTCTCCCCGGAACCGGACATAAGCTGCAGATAGTCAACAAGAATTAAATCTATCCCATATTCTATCTTTATTCTTCTGCATTTTGATCTCATTTCTGTAACTGTTATTCCTGCAGAATCATCTATGTATATTTTTGAGGAGCTTAAAGGTCCTGATGCCCTTGCTATTTTCTGCCAGTCCCCGTCATCAAGTTCGCCATTTGTAAGCTTCTGCATTTCAATATTTGTAACAGATGATAAAAACTTTTTAGCCAGCTGCTCTTTTGACATTTCCAGAGAAAATATTACAATGCTTTTACCCTCACTCATGGCAGCATACTGAGCAATGTTTAGAGCAAAGGTTGTTTTTCCCATGGAAGGTCTGGCAGCAATCAATACCATATCGCCTTCCTGGAAACCTGAGGTTTTTTCATCCAGCTCAGGAAACCCTGATGCTATTCCTGTAGGTCCCCCCTTGTTCAGGTATACCTTTTCTATTTCAACTATTTTTCTCTCAAGTATTGTATTTATTGGCTCATAATCAGAAACATCCCTCTTCTGAGCCAAATCAAATATTTTCTTTTCTGCTCCTTCAATAACTGATTCTACCTGATCCTGATTATTGTAGCTGTCCTCAATAATTTCAGTTGAAGCTCTTATAAGCCTTCTAAGAGTGGATTTATCCTTTACTATCTTTATATAGGAGGATAAATTAGCAGTTGAGGCAATTGAATTTGAAAGCTCTGTTATATATGTAATTCCGCCGGCCTTATCTATCTTGTCATTTGCTCTTAGATATTCAATCAGGGTAATTATATCAACAGGTGTATCCTTTGCAAATAAATCCAGAATAGACGCAAACAGCACCTGATGTTTGTCCTGATAAAAATCATCCCTGCTGAGTGCTTCAGAGGCATCTGCTATGGCATTTTTATCTATTATCATAGCACCAATGACAGACTGCTCAGCTTCTACATTATGTGGAAATATTCTGATGTTGCTCCCATCCATACCAATCTCTCCTAAAATACATATTTCATAAGTTCTTCTATATTAGCTACAGGTTTAACCTCTATATCTGTAAGTCCTGCCGGTATCTCATTTTTATTGTCCTCCGGTATAAAGACCTTCTTAATTCCTTTTCTTCTTGCACCATATAACTTTTCAAATATACCGCCCACAGGTTTCAGCTTTCCTCGGAGTGATATTTCTCCGGTTATGGCAATATCCTGCCTGACAGGCTTATCTAAAAGAGCGCTTATTATGCATATGGTTATGGCTGCTCCTGCAGAAGGACCGTCTATCTTTCCTCCGCCTATAAAATTCACATGTATATCATAATCTTTAATATCCTTGTCAGTAAGCTTTCTTATAACTGTAGCCGCATTAAATACTGAGTCTTTTGCCATAGATCCTGCTGTATCATTAAATCTTACCTGTCCCTTTCCCTTTTCCTTGGCTGGGAAGGTTTCAGTTTCAATTTCTATGCTTGATCCAATAAATCCGGATACTCCAAGCCCAAGCACCTGTCCTACTTCCTTTTTCCCGGACTTTATGCTGTTTTCATATGGAATAAGCCGGCTTATTGAAATGACTTCCATTAAATCCTTTTTAGCTATTTTCTTATCTCCATTATTATAAAGAACATAACCATAGGCATCAGAGAGTATATTAACTGCTCTTCTTCCTTCTATGGTGTATCTGGATATTATTTCCGGGACTTCTGGCTCCAGTTCTATGTTCAGCTTTTCTGCTGCATTTATTACAATTTTCTCTATATCCTTTGATGACAAAGGCTCAAAGTATACTTCAGTGCATCTTGACCTTAAAGCAGGGTTTATCTCCTGAGGTTCCTTTGTGGTAGCTCCTATTAAAATAAAGTCAGCTGGTGCTCCTTTGTCAAACAGATATTTTATATATTTTGGAGTGTTCTCATCATCCGGATCATAATAGGAGGATGAAAATTCAACTCTCTTATCCTCTAAAACCTTAAGCAGCTTATTTTGAAGAATAGGATCCAGCTCCCCTATTTCATCAATAAATAAGACTCCTCCATGAGCCTTTGTTACAAGACCTGGTTTTGGCTCCGGGACTCCAATATCAGCTAAGTCCCTTTTGCTTCCCTGGTATATTGGGTCATGAACTGAACCTAACAGAGGGTTTGTTATCTCTCTTGGATCCCACCTGAGCGTTGTGCCGTCTACCTCTACAAATTCTCCATCTTTGGAAAACGGAGTATATTTAAGTTTTTTAGATTCCTCCAGGGCAAGCCTTGCAGCAGTGGTTTTTCCCACTCCCGGAGGTCCGTATAAGATTATATGCTGAGGATATGGACAGGCTATTTTAGATAGAAGTGCTGAAATTGCTCTTTCCTGACCTACTATTTCAGAAAAACTATCCGGTCTTAAGAGGTCCTGAATATTTTTGCTTAATTTTCTGCTGTCTAATAATTTAAGCTCTCCATATTTCTTTAGAGTCTTGGCATTTTCAGGTCCCTTCTGCTTTTTAATAATGCTGAGCCTGACCTCATCCATATACTTTTCCTGTCTGTCTATAAGTGTCTCTTCAACCTTTGATTCAATTTTTGTCCTTACATAATTTTTTGCAATGGCATCTGTCAGATAGTCATTTGTCCTTCTTATTATTTCATTAAATTTCTCTTCCTTTGGAACCAGCTTTTCTCCCTTACCATCGCTTATTATTTTATTTACAGCGTAAAGTCTTTCGCATGGGTTCTTTGAATGAATATACTTTTCCAGTCTGAATTTTACAATCCTTGCCCTTATTGTATTTTCATCTAAAACCTTATAAACTATATCATATAAAATTTTTACTCTGGATTCCTTTGATAAATCTTCAAACACTTCGTTGTCCTTCAATAAAATCACCTATTATTCCACAATTATTTTTATAGTTGTAGATATTTCAGGATAAAGCTTCAGCTCTGCGGTATACTCTCCCAACTGTTTAATTGAGTCAACAACCAGCTTTTTCTTGTCAATTTCAAGATTAAGCTGTTTTTTTATTTCCTCTGCTATATCTTTGGAAGTGATAGAGCCAAAAAGTCTTCCACCTTCTCCTGATTTCGTCTTTATGTTAATAACCTTATTTTTTAATTCTTTAGCCTGAGCCTGAGCTTTTTCAGTCTCTTCCAGTTTCTTTTTTCTTTCAGCTTCATTTTTTAAGTTTACCCTGTGGACATTGTTATCTGTAGCTTCTTCAGCTAATTTCCTGGGAAATAAAAAGTTTCTTGCATATCCGTCAGAGGTATTTATTACCTCATCCTTTTTACCTACTCCCTTAACATCCTTTAATAATATAACCTTCATTATTCTTCACTCTCCTTAAAGTAATTATCTATTGCAGCTTCTAATTTTAAGAAGGCTTCCTCCATGTTTAGACCTTTAAGTCTGGCTCCTGCCATGGTTAAATGTCCTCCGCCGCCCAGCTCTTCCAGTATAAGTTGAACATTCACGTCTCCTGAGGATCTTCCACTTATAAGTATATCATTTTCTACCCTATAAAGTACAAAAGAAGCTAAGATTCCTGTTACATTTATTAATTCATCTGCTGCCTGGGATGCTATAACGTTGTCATTAATTGCATCAGGACTTTTAGCAATTGCTATGTTATTTTTAATTACAGCCGTTTTCATTATTTCATACCTATCCAGATATGAATCTAAATCATTAGAAAATAATCTTTTAACCTCTACAGTATCTGCTCCCTGTTTTCTTAAAAAGCTGGCTGCCTCAAAGGTTCTTACTCCCGTTTTAAAAGTAAAATGCTTTGTATCTACAACTATCCCGGCAAGCAGTGCCTCAGCCTCAATTGGAGAAAGCTTTGGATTTTCAAGCATGTATTGAAATATTTCAGTTACCAGCTCCGAGGTTGAAGAAGAATACACCTCTACATAAGTAAGCAGTGCTCCCTCAATAAAGTTTCTTGATCTTCTGTGGTGATCTATCACCACGTACCTTTCTGAATTTCTAAGTAAGTCTATGCTCTGAACATACTCATCACTATTTACATCAACCAGTATAAGAAGACTTTTCTCATCCAACAGCTTTAAAGCTGTTGAGGAGTTTATTATTATATCCTGATAATTTTCATCTTTTTTTAATTTTTCCATCAGAGGATATACGCTGCCGTTTTCATTTTCCATAACTATAAAGCAGAGCTTAGATAAAAGACGGCAGGCTCTGTTTAATCCCACAGCAGATCCAAGGCAGTCTATATCTGAACTTTTATGTCCCATTATGAAAACTGAACTGCTTTCATTAATTATATTAAGAAGAGCATGAGCTATGACCCTGGCCCTTACCTTTGTTCTTTTTTGTACCTCTTTAGTCTTTCCTCCGTAGAAATCAAGTTTATTCTGACTCTTAACTACAGCCTGGTCTCCTCCACGGCCTAATGCCAGTTCCATGGCCTGCTGAGCAAAATTATAGTTTTCAGCGGGCGTCTCTCCTAAATCACCAACACCAATACTTAGAGTAATACCTAATGTATTTCCCATATTTATGTCCCTTATCTGGTCTAAAATATCAAATTTCTTATCTGCTTCTTCTTTAAGATATTTATTTTGAATTGTAAGCAAAAATTTATTGTTTTCATATTTCTTGCAAAAGGACTTAAGGCTGTTTGCATAGCTGTAAATATTTTTTTCAACTTCTGCCTGAAGAAGAGGCTTTTTTTCTTCCTCAACTCTTCTTATTACCTCATCAAAATTATCTACCTCTATAAGCATAACGGCTTCCCGCTTCTCTACGCTCTCTCTAATAAGGCTGTACTTATCCGTAACATCATAAAAGTAGAAAATATATACATTTTCTATGATATCGCCATTTTGAACTGTATCTATTTTATTTACATAGGCATCATAAAATTTACCCTCAACAGATAAAAATCTGAATTCTTTTTTAATCTCAGATATATCTGAAATTAAAATATTACTGTTTATTTCTGTTATATTTCTTCCTAATATATCATGGATAGAGATAATCTTTACAAACTTCTGGTTATACCATAATATACTTCCATCCTCAGAGGTTATAACAATTGGAAATGGATTTTTAACCAGGGTATTCTGTGTGGCACTATCCAGCTGAATAGAAAACTCTTCAATAAAATTTCTCCACTTAATTTCCTTTCTTCTTTCATTAACTATATTGTAAACTATAAGTATTAAATAAACTGCCAGGAATATAGCTCCGGATATTAAATGCTGAAACAGGAAAAGTACCCCTATCATTATTGCTATAAAAAGCATATAAAGTTTATTGTCGGTAGAAAAGGACTTGTATTTATCGTCCATTTATTTTCCTCTCTTATAAAATAAACTGTTCTTATTAATCTTTCTAAAATCAAATATTAAATCAGCCAGGCCTATGTAAATTGAAATTGTATAGATAATAGTAAAACCAACTATAATAATTGCAATAACACCTGCTTTAGGAAAATTAAGTTTTTCAAGAAGCAGATAGGATATAACTGATATACCCTGAACAGAAATCAAAAACATTAAAACAGGTTCAGCAGAGCTGTACATGTATTCTCCTGCAGGTATTTTATATTTCACAAGTATTGAGCCTGCAAGCATTATAATAACTACTGCCAAGCCCAGCTTTGCATCAATATTTATATATCTGAAAGGTGTTGGCTCTTTTGCTCCAAATTTTAATCTTTTTAATATTTTTTCAGCCACCAGATAATTTATATAGGCTATTACCATGCTGATGGTTAAGAACCCGCCTAATAATGCCTTAATTACATAATCAGGAGTCATTAATTTAAGCGCTTCATCATACTGCTTCATTGAAGTACTATTTAAATTATTGGTACCTAATGTTTTTTTCATACCCTCATAAGAATCTTTAAACATAGCAATTGATTTATCTAGAAGGCTGTATATACCCTTAAAGCCGTCGTTTGTTATAACGCCAATATATAAAGAAATGCTGAGAATTATTGCTATAAAAGTGGCAATCGTCATTATGAGTATGGTTTTACCAAAAGATTTTTCATTTTTAATGCAGTAGGCCAGTGAAATTCCTAAAAATCCAAATGAAATAGCACTCTGAACAGCAGTTATTGGATCATAAGCCATAGCTGCCAGTATAGTACCAATAACTACAGATAAAACAGACAGTTTATACCCTCTCCTCAGAGCAAGTACTGTCACCGGCACCGGAAGAAGAAGAGTTGATACGATATTTAAAACCGGAATATATCCTGTTATAAGCATAAGCACTACTATTATACCTGTTATTAGTCCGGCCTCTACTATTTCATTTGTGTTGTACTTTCTGTTCATTTATTCCTCCATTAGTTTCTTTCTTTAAAATGATTATACAATCTGCTTAAATCCTTACCCCTTAATTCTATATCATCATTTTCTATGATTCCTGTCTTTAGTTTTCCCTTAATTTTATCATCTACTCCCTGATAGGAGTATCCCAGTCTGTCTGCTAAGATATAGAGAATTATTACAGCACCTGATATGCAGTCTATTATTGAGTCTTTTGCAACATTTGTCCCTCTGTTCATCAGCTTAAACAAATCTCCAATTATGCTTATAAGCTCAGCTTTAAGACTTTCTATAATTCTAACACTTGATATTATGTTAAAATCATTCTTACTCATATCCTCATCTCCCTTAATCTATATAACCATTTTAGATAATAATAGTATATATTTCAATAAAATACAGAGAAAAAAAACAGCCCTAAGGCTGTTTAATTACTCAGTTGTAAATGGAAGAAGAGCTATGTTTCTTGCTCTCTTAACTGCATCTGTAAGCATTCTTTGATGTTTAGCACAGTTGCCTGTAATTCTTCTTGGAAGAATCTTTCCTCTTTCAGTTACATATTTTCTTAATTTATTTACATCTTTATAATCTATAGCATCAGCCTTTTCAACGCAGAAAGAACAAACTTTTTTCTTTCTTCTAATTCTGCTTCCGCCGTTCTTTTTTCCGAAATCTTTTCCTTCTCTGCTCATTTCCTTACCTCCTTACCTGTTAAAATGGAATTTCTCCGTCTTCTATAGGAGTCATATCTTCATAGGAATCTTCTTTGAAGCTTGGCTGAGCTGGCTTAGCTCCCTGATTCATTTTCTCAAGGAACTGAACTTCTTCTGCAACTACTTCTGCAACAGTTCTTTTAATACCATCTTTACCTTCATAGCTTCTTATCTGAAGTCTTCCTGATACCCCTACGAGTCTTCCTTTGCTGCAGTAATTTGCAACATTTTCAGCTATTTTACCCCAGACAACTACGGGTACAAAATCTGCTTCCCTTTGACCATCCTTATTTGGTACTCTTCTGTCAACGGCCAAAGTCAAAGTGGTCACTGCAGTTCCTGTTCCAGGAGTATATTTTAATTCTGGGTCTCTAGTTAATCTGCCAATTAAAACCACTCTATTCATTCATAGCACCTCTTACTTCTCTAAACGAACTATAATGTGTCTGATAACTGAATCTGTGATTCTGAAAACTCTGTCTAATTCTTTAGGTAAGTCTGTATCAGAGCTGAAGTTTATTAGTGTGTAGTAGCCGTCTTTAACTTTTTCAATTTCATAAGCAAGCTTTCTCTTGCCCCAGAAATCTACATTTTCAACTACTCCGCCACCATTTTCAATTACACCTTTAACTTTTTCGATTCCTTCATTAACAGCATTTTCATCAAGTGTTGGATGTAATATAAAAATTGTTTCGTACTTTCTCATTAGATTTCACCTCCTCCCCTTGGACTAACGGCTGTGATTTTCACAGCAGGGATTACAAAGTATTATTTTATCATTAAAGTGCTTATAAATCAAGCTTTTTATTCTTCGGACCTTTCCAGAAGTTTTTTCATGTTTTTTTCAAATTTACTTCTTTCAATCATCACAATCCTGCTGCAGCCGAGACATTTGATTTTAATATCAGCGCCTACTCTGATTATTTTCCACCTGTTCTCACCACAGGGATGACCTTTTTTCATTTCAACTACATCATTAAGTCTTATATCCTTTGGCATATCATTCTCCCTTTATAATCATAATCTTTGGATAAGGAATCTCAATGCCTTCCTTATCAAGTTCATCTTTTATCCTTTTTCTAAGCTCCATCTCACATTTTAATTCCGTAAGAGGCTTTGCTTTTCCTATTACCCTTATGGAAACCGAGTTATCATTTAAAGATGAAACTCCATCCACCTTAGCTTCAACTGCCATATCAGAATCTTCCTTAGAATAAATACTGCAAACTTTATTAATTACCTTTACTGCATTATCTATTTTTTCTTCATAAGCTATATCTATCTGAAGCAATACACGCCTTAGTCCTCTTGAATGATTCGTAACCTTATCTATAAGTCCGTTTGGTATAATGTGAAGGTCTCCGGAAAAGTCCCTTAGCTTTGTAATTCTAAGTTCCAATCCTTCCACAATTCCGCTTTTATCCCCTATGGTTATATAATCACCTACTGAATACTGATCCTCAAAAAGAATAAAAAATCCATTTACAATATCCTTAACCAGGCTTTGGGCACCAAATGCCACAGCCAGTCCGCCGATGCCGGCAAAGGCAACTCCTTTTAATCCCAGTACAGTAGAAAGTATAACTATTAACCCTAAAAAATATACTCCATATTTTAAAACGCTTTTAAGTACATAACCATATGTCTTAGATCTGCCCTCACTTAAAAGAAGAGGATTTCTCTTTTTCCTTGAAACAGATTTATCAATTAAAATATTTCCTGCTTTAATTATCAGATACATAACAGTAAGTATGATAAGTATTAATAATATGTTCCATAAAAAATTATATACACTATCCAGCGTGAAATATTTTGAAATAAAAGTTTTATATTCTGCTACTGGTAACATCATCTGCCTCCGAAAATTTTAGTTAATTATATCCTGAAAAATTCTTTTCCTTCTTTTTTATAGATATTCTTAAAAGCCAGGTCTTCTTTATTAATTATCTTGATTATACTTCCATAATCCTCTGATTTAAACCTTATGGCAATACCGCAGCTCCTGGTAATACTGGTTGGAGTGGGA
>JAJBWD010000138.1:0-3943 GCA_032907345.1 Bacillota bacterium
TAACAACTTAACATATTAACATATTAATATATAATGAAATCGATTTTGCAGCAGTATTAATTTTAATAATTAAGGGAGGAGGCTTAGATTTGAAAATTCTAAATTATAGTCAAAAGTATGAAAAAGAAGTAGTTGAATTATGGAACAATACATTAACTGCCGATCCGATTACAGTTCATAAGTTTCGTAAGCAGGCATTATTTGATGACAACTTTGATACAGAGCTTTGTTTTGTGGCTGTAGAAAATGACTGCGCAGTTGGATTTTTACTGGCAACAAAAAGAAAGTTTCCATATCTTGAAAGAGGTCTTGAGCCAACCAGGGGCTGGATCAATGTTATGTTTGTGGATAAAGCTTATCAGAAAAAGGGTATTGGAGAAAGTTTAGTAAAGCATGCTGAAGCAAAGCTAAAATCAATGGGTGCAGAAACAGTAACACTGGGAGCATATAGCCCAAGCTATTTCTTCCCGGGGATAGATAAAGATAACTACGCAGCAGCAATTAAATTCTTTGATAAAATGGGTTACCAGGCTGGAAAAGAAAGCTATTCAATGTGCAAGGATCTGCATGGTTATGAGATAAGCCCGGAAACACTGGAAAAATTATCTAAAGCTCAGGATGCCGGATTCTCCTTTGTAAATTTTGAATATAAATATGCCTTGGAACTGCTGGAATTTGCAAAAAATGAATTTGGCGGAGGCTGGAAACGAAATTCACTGATTTCCATGCAAAATAATACTGCAGAGGACTGCATAATGCTGGTCCTGGATAAGGAGCAGAAAATAGTTGGATTCTGCATGAGGATGATTGATGGTAATCCTATGAGGTTTGGTCCAATTGGAGTTAAAGCAGAAGCCAGAGATTTTGGAATAGGCGGCATCTTATTTGATATAATGCAGCTGGAAATGGAAAAACGGGGAATATACCATTTATATTTTGTTTCAACAGATGTCCCGGGCAGAAGATTTTATGAAAGACACGGCGTTAAAGTATTCAGGACATATATAGATTATAAAAAAACAATTTAGGGGGATAATATGAGCGAGATTAAACGAGTTGTAAGCATCGGTGCCCATTCCCTGGATGCAGAACTTTTGGGCGGCCCTATTATGCTGAAGTATGCAAAGCAGGGTGCTCACTGTACTTACATCCATGTTACACAGGGGCGTTTGGAAGATCCGGATGCAGCTCAGGAAGCAAAGGATGAATATTTAAAAGAATTATTAAATCAAAACAAACGTGCCGCTGAAAAATTAGGCGGAGATACAATTTGGCTTGGATATGTATCAAGCAATATGCCATCACTTAATGAATTTTCTCAAAGGCTGGAAAAGTATTTCGTTGATGAAAAAGTGGATTTAGTTATTACACATTGGCGCGGTTCAATGCATCCCCGTCATATTAATACCCACGATGCAGTAGTTACTGCTGTAAAGCATCTGCGGGAGATAGGAAATCCAATAAGGCTGGTTTATGGTGAAACTTTTGAGGATCTGGTTGGTTTTATCCCTCAGGCTTACTTCAAACTTGAACAAAATGAAATTGAGCAGTGGTACTCCGGGCTAAACGAATATTCTGTGTTCCGGGGAGAAATCAATGATTTCCCATATAAACCATACTACACAACTATAGGAAAAGTTCGTCAGATAGAATCAAACAATGATGGTTATACCGTAGCCTATATGTATGCCAGTTTGATTGAAAATAAATTATGGTAAGTAGAATGGATAAAGTAAAAATTGATCATTTAAAAACAGAAAGCCGTAATCTAAGAACCCTTAATTTAGATACCATGTCCGTTATGGAATTGATCCGCATCATGAACGAAGAAGATTTAAGAGTAATTGACACAGTAAAAGAAGCTCTGCCTCAAATTGAAAAATGTATTCAATCAGTTATATATGCACTAAATCATAATGGCAGGCTAATTTACATGGGTGCAGGAACCAGCGGAAGATTAGGAATATTGGATGCAGTTGAATGTGTTCCTACTTTTTCGACGAAGGATGAAGTAATTGGAATTATTGCAGGAGGAAACGGCGCCTTTGTAAGGGCAGTAGAAGGAGCAGAAGATTCTGAGGAACTGGCTGCCAAAGATTTGGATGATGTAAACATTAGTGAGAATGATGTAGTAGTGGCAATTGCCGCCTCAGGGAGAACCCCTTATGCAATCGGAGCATTAAAGCATTCTAAAAAGTTTAATGCTAAATGTGTAAGCATCACCTGCAACAAAGATTCTGAATTAGCAAAATATGCAGATACAGCTATTGAAGTTGATGCTGGACCGGAAGTATTAACCGGATCCACCAGGCTAAAGGCAGGCACCTGCCAGAAAATTATTCTAAATATGATTTCAACAGCCTCTATGGTAGGAATAGGGAAAGTATATGGAAATTTAATGGTTGACATGAAAGCTACAAACCTTAAATTAGTTGAACGGGCAAAACGAATTGTAATGGAAAGTACAGGATGTGATATTGATACCGCGTCTGTTACCTTAGAAACAGCTGGTTATTCTATGAAAACTGCAATTATAATGATCTTAACCGGCCTTACAAAAGAGGAAGCAGATAAAAAAATTGAAGAAAATCATGGCTTTGTAAGGAAATGTATTGAATAAGAAAGTTGTATAAATAAAGATATTTCGTAATAAGCATTTAATAGAATCAAATTTATAAAAGGAAGGAGGAGCTAAATGGGAAAGACATATGTAAGGGTTGATGACAGACTAATTCATGGTCAGACTATTGTTGCATGGTGTCCAACACTTTCAATCAAGGAGATTATTGCCATTGACGATGAAAGTGCCAAGAATCCGGTACTTAAATCAATTATGACCATGGGTGTTCCATCAGCTTACAAGACACATATTGTAACAACTGAGGAAGCAAAAAAAATACTTTCTGAAGAAAGCAGCAATAATCGTTTAGTCATTGTTAAATTTCCCGGTAAATTACCAGCCATTGAAGAAGAAATTGCTGATGCCGAATTTGTTATGTTAGGCAACATTGCAAAACGAGATGATACAATTCACAAAGTAAGCGGAGCCACAGGAATCTTCTATTTAAGTGATAACGATGTAGCAATTATGGATGGCTTAGTTTCAAAAGGAATAGAAGTATGTTTTCAACAATTACCAAATACAACTAAAACAAGCTGGACATCATTTAAAAAAACAATATAATTAATTTAAAGGAGAGGAATTATGGGAATTAATCAAATTATCCTTATTGCATTATTTGTATATCTAGGTTCAATTGGTTCAATCGTTGGTAACACTATTGGCTGGTACACTTTAGGAAGACCATTAGTTGCTTCATTTGTTGTGGGAGTAATTTTAGGAGATGTGCAGACAGCTATGATGGTGGGCATTCCCCTTCAAATTATGTATATGGGCAACGTAACACCGGGTGGTGCTGTTGCCTGGGATCTGTCTTATGCCACATATATCGGAACAGCAGGAGCACTTGTTTTTGGCAAGGGACTGGGCGCAACTCAGGTTATTGGACTGGCTGTAGTATTTGCCGGTATAGGCGGACTTGTTGGACAAATCATGTGGAACGTTTCCTATGCACTTAATCTTCCATTAAACCGCATCGCTAATAAATATGCAACCGCAGGCGAGACTAAAAAAATGTACATTCCAAACCTGGTTTTCGGACAACTGATTGGCTTTGCATGCCGTTTCATTCCTGCAGTTTTCGTTTTAACTTCTATGACTGCAGCTTCCGGACAGGCTAATTTTGCAAAAATTATTCCAGGCTGGGTTACAACAACATTAGGTGTATTTGGCGGAATGATGGCTGCACTGGGAATGGGAATTATCCTTTCCTTCTTATTAAAGAAAAAGTACCACTGGGCAATTTTCCTTGCCGGATTTATCCTTGTAACATATTTCAATCTGAGTACAATGGCAGTTGCTGTTGTGGCAATTATTGCTTCA
>JAJBWD010000139.1:0-6488 GCA_032907345.1 Bacillota bacterium
CCCTAATCCCATTGCTCTATTGTCTGTCCCTGCATCGGCACTAATACAATGTGCTAAATAATACTTGTCATCTACTTCAAATAAATTCATTTTCTTTTCTATTAATTTCATAACTATGCTCCTTTATTTATCAAATTTATAAGCCTTATATGTAGCAAATATTGCTATAATAATATTAACAATAAAACAACCCATAAGCATACCGTCATGTATCTTTTTATTATTAAAATCAATACTACCAACAAATATGCTTAATAACCATAAACCTATTGGTATAAGCCAATAATTATAGTAAGATAACTCTTTTAAAAAATCTTTCATGTTATTCCCTCTTATTCTTTATTAATTTTGATGAAGAATAATTTTAAAGTATGTGATATATATTTATATAAAATATATATAATATGACTCCTATCATATATATTAATACAAGAAACATTCCAATAAGACCTATTAAAAAAATAATAGTAAATATATTTTCACATATATTTTTAAATTTATACCACCATTCAGTTTTCTCAAACTTACTTAAAAATTTATTTGACAAATATTTGAGTAAATAACATATACCAGTTATACTAGCTATTATTAATATTAAAATTGTAATTGTTAACAAATGTTTTATCATATAAGATCATCTCCTATTCCCAATAACAACAATAATATTTATCTATATTATAAAACTCAACACTACTAGTATAGATATCATTATCAAAATAATTCATAATACTTTGACTTAATCCTTTATCAATTATTTCTATAATTAAAGGTTCTATATCTTCAATGTCAAATTTATTAATGTTTTTATTTTTCTTTATATATCCTTCTTCATATAATTTATCTATTATTCTATCTTTTATAGCAGATAATTCTACTCCTTCCTCTATCGCCTCAGACAACAAGCCATCTTCAACATATGTAGTACCATCATGATTATTCTCTATTAAAATATTGCTTATTAAATCAGAACAATTACATTGGCTTTTAAAATGCCATTTACAAGTTCTACAACATTTATCCATTATAAGTCTCCTTTCATTTTATTAATTGTTTTGCTAGTCGTTGTATATCGCTTTCTTTGGTAGGTATACATAGATCAAGTAATTTTTTGAATCTTTTAGTAATAATTACATCATCCTTATCTTCATCAACCTCATAACTTGCATAATATAATATATCTACTAAACGGCAACCTCTTGTACTTAAAAATACATTATGTACTCCTCTTATATCAGCCATTATTTCATATTTATTAGACTTATGTTTTTCATACCATTTAATTGTTGAATCTCTCATAACATATAGATTTAATTCTTTATGTGCTTGTAGGTCTGTCGTTGTATCAAAATCTTTGTGCATTGGTTTTTCTAATACATAATATATTAAATTATTTTTAGAACTGCCCTCTCTAACTTTTCTCCACCAACCAGTTTTATAAGGCTTCTCTTTATGAAATATAAATACTAAATCTCCTTGAGCAACATCAACTTCTCTTATCTCATCTTTTATAATCATATGATTATCTCCTTTATTATTTATTTTTCAATTAATTCCATCATAAAATCATATAACAATTGCTTTTTATCTTCAGCAGATTGCTTAAAGCACTTATTTGGTTCTCTATATCCACCCATATCTATGTAACTATCTTTAAAATCATTAATATCTAGCCTTTTAAATATAAATTCTATTACATTTTCTTCTGTTTGAAACGCACCTCTAAAAGCGTGCCTCCAATCATTGTTTAATTTTGCCATAAACATTCTTCTTTCTATATCTTAAATAAAAAGTTTATTTTATCTCCTAAAATAATTAATTGTTATTTTTTTACTTTTAATCTTTCTTTATATTTATATAACATATATTTTCTTTCTTCATTTGCTTCTTTCCTAGTATCAAATAAAAATGCCTCTTTCATTAAATCACACCACAAAGGTACATATGCTTCAAAATATATATTTAATTTATCTTCTTTATAATATTTATTTAACATATCATTATAAATAATAAAAAAAGTATATTTCTCATTCAATATTATATCTCCTTTTATAATAACTGTAATCTTTTTATATATGGTTTAGCTTCTTTTCTGGTCATTACTCCTAATCCCACTACAGTCAAACTATTAGGTTTGATTTCTGTTAATCCATGATCTCTTATATAATAAAAACCTTGAGTAACTAATTTTTCTAAATCTTTTTGATGTCCTCTTAAAATAATTTTGGTTTGATTATTGTTATACCATGTAAAAAATTGTTGCATATTAGATATCTTTTTAGATTCACTTACTGCTATAATAGTTGCCACATGAGCTACTTGAGCAGCAATCTTGCCGGGACTCATATGTAAATCTTTATTTACAACATAATATTGTACTAATTCATTCTCGTTGTATTCTTTTTTATTATATGTTTGATTTTTGTTGTTATTTATTTTTATAAGATTACATCCTTGAGATATATAAAAATTATTGGTGTTTTCTGTATCAAAACCCTTCTTAAAACCTTTATCATAAAATACTTTAGTATAATAATTTGTTGATTTTATAATTCTATTACCTAAATCTCCACTCACTCTATATATATAGTTATTTTCATCATGCCATGCTCTATAAAAAGTATCTTTATCTATATAAACTTCCTTATATACCTCTTTTATAGTCCAATTATGACCTAATGTATGTATTATATCCCCAATATTTTTAGGTTTCCCATTCCAATTAATATCTTCATTCTTAAATAATGTGATTCCATGATTAGCTACTTCATTATTCATTCCAATTCCTGCTTTACAACGTTCCAAATATTCTAATTTATGTCCTAAACCCTTCTCAATATTTTTTAATTTATTAATATCAGAGATTTGTTTTAATTCATAATCATTAACAAATTTAACTATTTGTCCATTAACAATTAT
The DNA here is from genome assembly GCA_032907345.1 of Bacillota bacterium. Lineage (GTDB taxonomy): Bacteria > Bacillota > Clostridia > Clostridiales > Clostridiaceae > JAJBWD01. Next base: position 2,917 of record JAJBWD010000139.1, read on the forward strand.
AATATGACCTTTAAACTTTTTCTTATATTTATAACAACAAGCATCAAATGAATATATATATGTTGTATCTGTCTTTTCATCATCAATATAATCTCCTAATAAAAAATCATCTAACATATTATTATAATCTTTTGTTTGTTCTTCAAACTTATGTTTTTCTCCACAATAAGGACAAGTAATTTCTCCATAAAATGTATCGTACATTCCCACTAATTATCTACATCCTTTCTATATTTATCTTTATATTGTTCTAATAAATATATCATTAAATCTTTACTTATTCCTTCTTTTTTATATGCTTTTGCTTGATTTATATATTTAAAAATTGCCTTATTCGGCATAGAATCTAATTGTAGTCGTGTAAAAAGATCTGAAAAGCCTAAGTTTTTCATTGATAATAAAAATTTATCCCTACATAAAATATTATAATCATTATATTTATAGTAATCTTCCTCGTTTTCTACATATGGTAAGTATTCATCTATATATTTTTTTAATTCATTATTATATGTAATTTCTTCTAAAAATATAATCTTTTTAGCTACTAATTGTGAATTTAGAGTATAAAACGTATGAGTCCATGAACTAAATGATCTCTTACCTTTATTTTTAATCATATTATTATAATCTTCTTCTTTTACTAATCCTTTTACTTTAAAAAATCTATTGTTTAAATCTATGTGATAATAATCAAAAACATCTTTTAAATCTTCACAAAAATGAAAACCATTTTGTCCACGAACAATATCCCCATTACAAGTAAATTCTTCACCTATTTCATATTGTATTTTTGGAACTATATTACTAGGTTGACAACACATATTTTTATCTGTTCCTTTATAACCTTCTACCCATATCCACTTCTCTTCTTTAGGTGCTTTTTTTATTTCGGGTATTTTTGTAGATATTTTTTCAGACTCTTGTTTCATATCTTTTACATCTTCTTTTAATGTAGAAATCTCTTTATTTATTTCATCCTCATCGATTATATTGCTTTTCTTTTCAAATTTAAAAAGATTAAATATTCCCATTAATTATTACCTCTTTCTTATTACCCTTTTATATTTTTATTGAAATAATCTTTTAATTCTCGTATACTATTAAATTGCTTATATTTGCCATCATTAAATACTACATATGGTTTTTCTATATTATGGCCACAACAAGCTGCCTGTACATTTGGAAGTTTACCTAAGCAATAATCATATCCATGTATCATTGGATATCTTCCACAATGTTTACATGGCCGAGAATTATTTATAATAGATTCTCTTGTATCTAAGTAAACCCATTGATTATTCAAATACTCAATTTTATATCCTAATGAATATCCTGTTACCATATTTGTCATCTCCAATTCTTTTAAAAGAGTTTTATTAATTTAATAATACAAATATATAACTTTTTCAAGTTATACATAACATATATCAATTATTAATAAATCTCTTTTATCTGTTAATTTACTAGATCTATCTTCAATAAAGTGTACTGTTTGAGTGAATCTATCAAATTATGTAAATATAATCCCACTAAATTTATTTTTGCATCATGTACAGCACCTTTTATTTCTTGCTTTAAATTACCAAAAATATTATCATCAAAAGACATAATTTCTTTTATCTCATTTACTATTTCGTCAGCTTTAATTTGAAAAGTATAATTATCATCTTCTATATAAATATCTTCATTTCCATATGTCCATTGAATATATTCTTCTAAAGTGTTTGATTCCTGTAAAATCTTTTGTAATTGAGGATAATCTTTTATTAACTGTTCTATATCTGATTCTCTGAAGAAAATAGAATCTTCAGATACATTAGTGTTAAACCTCTTATCTTTTTTAATATTATTTATCAATAAATTAATTTCGTCTTCTAACAATAGATTTTCTAATTCTTCATAAATATCCAATTCTAAATCTAAATATTTAATCATAAAATTACCCACTCCTATATATTTAATATATCTAATATTATATCATTTTTTTATAAATATATACTAAATCTTACATTAAAACATATTCTATTTATATATACTTTGTATACTTTGATTTTTATTTTTGCCTTTCTTTCAATCAACTTAAAACAGTTCTTTTATCTTGTACGTACTGACCCTCCAGCATCTATATCTCCCGTATGATATCCTCTAATTCTTACAGAACCGCCACAATCTATCAATCCGTCAACATTTCCTGCTACATCAACACTTCCTCCGCAATCTATTCTTTTATGTACCTCTCCATTACTTACTATTACGCTGCCATTACATTTTACTGAATTTACATTACCTTCTATAGTTATATTAACAGTTTTAGGAATATTATTTTTGATATCTAGACCATTTACAGTAAATTCTTTTACATCTACAAATATTTTGCTATTTACAATACTTATATTGCCATTTGGCACGTCATATGTATGTCCATTTATTATTACTCGATTTTGATTATTATTAAAATTAATATTCATTGTTTACGTTCCCTCGCTTCTATATTTTTTAATATTTTACAGACATCTTTACAATCCTTAATATCTAATAATTTAGCAAATTCTTCTCCTATCTTATAAATATTTGAAAAATTATCTTCCTTATATGCTTTCTTTATATATGCCAAATACTCATTATCTTCTACATTGAAAGCATTTCCATCTTCTCTAATTCTTTTATTAAAGTTATATACCAATTGACCGAACCTCAAATCTGGATATTTTGTCCAATATTTCTCAAGCTCTTTTTAAAAATAGTTTTATTCTATTTGCATTTTCAATATTTATCACCTTTTTTATTTTATATTAAATTATTTTTTACTAATATTTGTAATGCTTCATCTGTTATGGTAACAATCATCCAATCACTTTTATCTTTATCCCAAGCTTTGTCAATCATATTATATTCTACATGACCATCTTTAAACAATATGTTATATTCTCCAAATTTATCATAAAAATGTACTCCATCCCATTCAGGTCTAGTCATATAATAAGGCTTATATTTATGTATTTGGTCTTTCGCTTGATTAAAAGTTAATTCTTTTGTTATTACATGATCCCAATATTTCATTATTTTCTCCCTTTTTATTAATTTTATTTATCTATAAGTTTAAAATTATTATTAAACTCTGTTGTAGATATAACCATAGTAAAACCTTTATGATCAACAGTTACTGTATCATCATTATTTTTTTGATATTCCCATTTTTGTTGAGGACAACCACTATAATAACAAGTTGCTCCAATAACCCTAAAACTAAATACTGTAGCACTTTTAAGTCTACACTTCATTATTACTTCACCTCTTTTATTGTTCCATCTTTATAAATTATAGTTCCACAATTGGGACAAATATCAACTATATTATATGTCTCTTCTACACCACTTAAAAACATTACAAATATTTGATTTTGAACAGTTTTTTTATACCATTCATTTTTTTTGATTTAAAATTACATTTTGGACATTTAAACATTTCTTTTACCTCCTTATAATTGTAAACATATTAATATATTTCTACATATATTTTTTCAACTCCAGAATTTATACAATTATTTAAAAAAATATCTACATCTTCCCCTA
>JAJBWD010000140.1:0-5493 GCA_032907345.1 Bacillota bacterium
AGCTGCCTTATAGGTTTCATATCCACCAGTCAGGTTCTTTGCTTTAAATCCATTTTGAAGAAGGATTCTGGTTGCTATATAACCTCTTAAGCCTACCTTACAATAAACCAGATATTCCTTATCTTTATCAAGTTCACCTAATCTGTCTCTAAGCTCATTTACATCAATATTTACTGCATTATCGATGTATCCATTATCTACTTCAATTTTAGTTCTGACGTCAAGCAAAACAGTTTTATCTCTGTCCCTATTCACTATGTCTTCATAGGTTATCACATCATTTTTGCCTGTAATTACATTCTCTGCGATGTATCCTGCCATATTAACAGGGTCCTTGGCTGATGAATATGGAGGAGCATAGGCAAGCTCTAATTCAGTAAGATCTGAAACCTTACCCTTTAGTCTCATAACCGCTGCTATATCATCTATTCTCTTATCTACTCCGTTGTATCCGAAAATCTGAGCTCCTAAAATGTCACCTTCCATATTAAATAAAAGTTTTAATGAAAGGGGATCCCCTCCCGGATAATAGGTAGCATGAGATGCAGGATGAGCGTATATAACCTTATAGGGAATATTTAATCTTTTAAGAGTTCTTTCGTTATTCCCAGCTGCAGCTCCTGTCATATTAAACATCTTTATTATTGACGTCCCTAAAGTTCCCTTATAGGTTGATTTTATTCCTGAAATATTATCAGCTATTATTCTTCCCATTTTATTTGCAGGTCCTGCCAATGGAACATATGAAACCTGGCTGTTAACATAATCTGTTACCTCTACTGCATCTCCCGCTGCAAAAACATTCTCACAGCTGGTCTCTAAGTTTTTATTTACCTTAATATGTCCTTTAGCTCCCAGTTCTATTTTGCTTTCACTTAGAAAATCTGTATCCGGTTTAACACCAATTGCCATAACAGCAAAGTCTGAAGTTATTTTATCTCCGTTTTGAAGTATAGCAGTCAATCCATTTTCATTTTGCTGAAAACCGCTTATGCCATTATTTAATACAATATTTATTCCATTATCCTCCAGCTCTTTTTCTCCTATTGCTATCATATCAGAATCAAAAGGTGCCATGATATGCGGCGCTGCTTCAACTATAGTTACCTTAATCCCTTTTTCAGTAAGGTTCTCTGCCATTTCTATTCCTATAAATCCTCCGCCGATAACTATGGCAGAAGCTGGCTTTTTCTCATCAATAAACCCTTTAATCCTGTCAGTATCCGGAATGTTTCTAAGTGTAAATATTCTGTCTTCCTTATATCCCGGAATATTAGGGACAAACGGCTTAGCACCGGGAGATAAAACTAAATAATCATAAGTTTCTTTATATTCTCCCTTATCCTTTGAATTTATGTATACTAATTTATTATCTGTGTCTACTTTAACTACATCAGAATTTATTCTTACATCTATATTAAACCTGGCCTTCATTGCCTTCGGAGTCTGAACTAAAAGCTTTTCTCTTTCCTTTATTGTTCCTCCAATATAATAAGGAAGTCCGCAGTTGGCAAAGGAAATATATTCTCCTCGTTCAAACATGATGATCTCAGCTTCTTCATCTAATCTTCTTAATCTGGCAGCTGTAGACGCACCTCCAGCAACTCCCCCTACTATTAATACCTTTTTGCCCATAATATACCTCCTACTTATTTGTAATTAAATCATTTACTATTTTAATAACTCTCTCGTCCTTAACTCTATAGCTTATTTCAAGACCATTTCTTTCGCCTTCAATAATGCCATAAGCTCTAAGCTTTGATAAATGTGTAGATATGGTAGATTGAGGAAGATCTAAACAGTTTTGCATATAGCCTACATTACATTTTCCTTTGTTAATTAACCCATTAATTATGCAAAGCCTTACTGGATGTGCAATAACCTTTAAAAGCTCAGCAATTTCACTATATTCTTTATAATTGTTGTTCATTTATCATCCTCCGGGTCTATGTTATTGTTATATTTATATATTACGATATTGTGATATTTTTGTCAATAGAAAAGGACTTACTAATAAGCAAGTCCTTTAATTGATTAAATTATTTTAATAGGATTAAAATCTATAGCATCGCAGGATGTAAGAAGAAATTCTATTCCATCAATTTCGTCTTTAAGACTTTTTATTCCTTCACCATGAATGTGCCCATAGATACATTTTTTAACATTGTATTCTTTTAGAACATCCAGGAGCAGATTTCCATCGTGCTTATCATTAAATGGCGGGTAATGAGTCATAACAATGAAGTCCCTTCCCCCCAGCTTTTCTCCTTCTATAAGAGAATTCTTAAGTCTGATGGCTTCTCTTTCATATATCTTCTTGTCATGTTCCGTAAATTCTGAAGGATTTCCGGGAAGTACCCAGCCCCTTGTACCGCAAATAGCTATATCTTCATACAAGAATGAATTATTTTGTATAAAATTCATATTATCATATAAAGAGTTCAGTTTAGTAATAGAAGTCCAGAAATAATCATGATTTCCTTTAACTAATATTTTTCTTCCAGGCAGGGAATTCAGGTATTCAAGATCCTGCATGCTGCCTTCCAGTTTCATTGACCAGGATATATCTCCTGCTATTAAAACAGTATCCTCTTCCTTTATAACAGCCTCCCAGTTTCCTTTAATATTATCATGATGCTTATACCATTTAGGTCCAAAAACATCCATAGGTTTATCATTTCCAAAGGATAAATGGAGATCAGATATTGCATATAAACTCAAAATATCACCTGCAATTTAAATAATACGGAATCTGTCATATTTTTTCTTGCCTCTTTTTATTATCATTTCTCCGTCTTTAAAATCCTCATCGCTTACAATATAAGCAAAGTCTGTTACCTTTTTATCATTCACAGTTAGTCCGCCCTGAGCAATAAGTCTCTTAGCTTCTCCCTTTGAAGGCAGAACTCCGCTTGAAACAAGAAGGTCAGCTATAGTTTTCCCCAATATATCTTTTGATACATCTATGGCAGGTACACTTGACATATCGCAGCTTTCTCCAAACAGTGCCTTAGCCCCCTGTCTTGCCTTATCAGCCTCAGTTTCTCCATGTACCAGCTTTGTAACTTCATAAGCCAGTATTTCCTTAGCATGATTTATTTCCTGATCTTTTAATGAGCCTAATCTTCTTACCTCATCCATTGGAATAAACGTAAGCAGGCTTAAACATTTTTCAACATCTTTATCATCTACATTTCTCCAGTACTGATAGAACTCAAAAGGCGATGTTTTTTCAGGATCCAGCCAAACTGCTCCATTTTCTGTTTTTCCCATTTTCTTTCCCTCTGAATTTGTTAGAAGGGTGAATGTCATGCCGTATGCTTCTGTGCCGCTTTTTCTTCTTATAAGATCAGCGCCAGCCAGAATGTTGGACCATTGATCGTCTCCGCCCAGTTCCAGTTTACATCCATACTTCAGGTTTAAAACATGAAAATCATAGCCCTGCATCAGCATATAGTTAAATTCTAAAAATGTAAGTCCTTTTACTAATCTTTGTTTGAAACATTCAGCTGTTAACATCCTGTTTACTGAAAAGTGAGCTCCAACATCTCTTAAAAACTCTATATAATTTAAACCTAAAAGCCAGTCTGCATTATTCTCCATAATTGCTTTTCCATCTGAAAAATCAACCAGTCTTGCCATTTGCTTTTTAAAGCAGTTTCCATTATGTTCTATCTCTTCCTTAGTAAGCATCTTTCTCATATCAGTTTTCCCTGAAGGGTCTCCAACCATTGCGGTTCCCCCTCCAATTAAAGCTATTGGTCTATGCCCCGCCCTTTGCATATGAGCCATTACCATAAGCTGAATAAAATGTCCTACGTGCAGGCTGTCAGCTGTTGGGTCAAAGCCTATATAAAAGGTAACTTTTTCTTTACCTAATAATTCCTTTATCTCATTTTCATGTGTTAATTGTTTTATGTATCCTCTTTCAAGAAGGGTATCATATACATTTGTCATTAAATATACCTCCAATTGTACTTATCTGCTTATTATTATATAAATAAAAGATAAATTAATCAAGGAAATTGCATATGCCCTTTATCTGTTTTTATATTAAAAAATGCTGTTGATATAATCAACAGCATAATTTTATGCTACATACTTTTTCATAAACTCAGGAATTTCTTCCTTCGTTGTATTTATATTTATATAAAGCTCAACGTTATATTTTTGAGACAATTTTTCAATCTTTTCAAACAGACTTCCCGCTTCTTCTAAATTGCCCTTAACTATGTTCAGAAGTCCATCAACAAATATTTTTTCCACATCATAATCTTCTGATAATATACCACACAAAAACCCATAAAAATCATTGTAATCGTTTAGTTCATACTCACTTGAATTTATAAATCTAATCTTTCTGTCTAGTTCATGCATTGGCCTTGAATCATCATCAATATATACCAAATCTCCTTTGGCATTTAAGGCCATTTCATTAGCTGTAGAAATTAGTGCTTTGGTCTTTCCAGATCCTCTTTTGTTACAGTTCAAATGAATCATTTCTACCACTCCTTATTTAATTTTAGTATAGGTTTATATCAAGATTATATAATATTCAGAATATTTTTTCAAGTTAAATAAAATAAAAAGAGGGAATTTTATCCTCTTTTTACTTTAATCTTTTCTAAAGCTTTGATAAAGAGAGCTGCTATGATAAGTCCTGCTGCTCCCTGAACTATATTAGTCGGTATATCAAGAAGGGATGCCTGAAGTCCTCTTATAAAAGTATAGCTTTCTGTGCTTGTAAAGAATTTATAAATTATTGCTCCTGTAAGGTAATATCCTGCTATCATCCATAAAACTGCCGGTATAAATGCAAATATATTTTTATGCTTTTCATACAATACAGATGCCAGATATGCCATTACTCCTTTAATAACAAGGGTAAAAGGAGACCAGATCATATATCCTGATACAACATCAAATAAAAACATTGAAATGCCTGATGCTGCAACTGCCTTTTTTCTTGAAAGTATTGCTGCTGATAAAAGTACCATTCCGTCTCCTAAATGAACTGTACCAAAATGAGAAGGAAGGTGAAAAACCCAAGTTACAATAAATATCACTGCTGCCATAAGTCCTGTTTCTACAATATCATAGGTTCTGCTTTTATTTAAATTCTTTTCCATTGAAATCTCTCCTCGCTTTCTTTCCTATTATTATATTTATAATTTAAATATAAATAAAGTGTATCGATACAATTTAAGAATATTATATTATTATATGGATAAACTAATTATATGAATTATGCGGAGGTAAAATATGAATATACTTTCCTTTATAACAAGCCTGCTTATAGTTATAAGCTTCATAGGTCTTGTTTTTAAACTTGGAGGGAATCTGATTAATTTTTTGATATTTATTGCAGGAATTATATTTATTGCAGATGTATTAGTTAATTATAAGTTAAGATGAAGAGTTTTTGTGAATATAATAATATATAGTAAAAATATGGGCTGCTGCATCAGCGGTTAAAACGCTAATGCAGCAGCC
>JAJBWD010000141.1:0-18351 GCA_032907345.1 Bacillota bacterium
AACAGTACATTTAGTATCACTATTTATCTTGAATCCTAATATATTTGTAGCATTACCATTATAGTCAATATTAAAATCAAACCTAGCATTATCAACTATATTACTATTATCTTTTAATATAGCATTAAATTCACAACTATCTCCATCTCTTATTGTTATACTTTCATGAGTATCATCATCCCAGTAACTATCATCATATGGAGTAACTTCTAAAGTATAATTACGTTGTAGTTCTTCATTTGATATAATACAATTTACTGTCTTAGTATACATTTGATTATCTAACCCTAAATAAGATATCGATACAGTTGCATCCCCTTCTGATAGTCCAATAACTGATCCATCACTATCAACTTTAGCAATATCTGTATTATTAATAGAATATAAAATTATTGGATTAATAATCTCTTTCCCATTATCTAATACATCAGCTACTATCTGAAAAGTTTTACCTACATCTATATTAATATTTTGAACATTAGTATTTAATATATAATTATGTTTATCTTCATATTTCCATCTATCAGCAATACTATTTTCAATATCATCTAAATCATCATTTATAGTATTAGATTTTAATAAAATTGTAGTATAACCTATATTATTATTTACATTAGTAATATTGTCTATACTTTCAACAGACCATGCTTGATGATTTAATAGAAATCTAGTAGGTGTAGGACTTCGTTTTATAGTATTAGATATAGCATCATATTTTACAATAATATTTAATTCATCTTGAGATAATTGTACAAATGTTCCTATATCTAAATTTGCTATTTTATTAGATGCAGAACAAACAATTTCTTGTAATTTATTATTATCATACCATTTTAATATGCTATTACATCTACGTACTACAAAAGTATTTATGTTATTATTGATATTATTAATATTAATAATAATCCATGTATACCCTGAAAATTTTACTCTATCTCCTAAATATACTTTTACAGAAAAATCAGGAAGTGCAATTTCTTTTCCATCGTCAAATATAAAAGAATTTGATGCAGATTTTCTAACTATATATTTCATAACTCTTGCTTTTATAGACAAAAATTCACCTGTAAGATGATCTTCTAATTCAATATCCATAATATCGGAAGAATCATAAAAAGAATCATTTATAAACTGTTGAAATTCTTCTTTATATTGATCTGTTGGAGTAGAATATTGTAATGGCTTAGTAGCTTTATAATATTTATAATCACTCATTACAAATCATCCTCTCTTATCCCATCTTTTAAAGAATCACATAGAGATATACATTTAAATACACTTGTTCTAACTATTCTATGTTCATTAATTTTTATATCTTGCATTCCTTCCAATAATGCTAATAATTTTAGGAAAATTTCATTATTTTTATAGATATAATAATCACCAGAAACCTCTAATATTAATAATTCTAATTCATTAATATAATTTTTATAGGCTATATCTACAGGTATAATAATTTGCTTTGTACTTTTACTCATTCCTTCATATAAAGGTAAAAGTTTATATATTTTATTAATTACCAAATCTATATATCTAAGTATCAATTCATTTGGTATATCTAAATTGTATTTGTTTTTCATAGATCATTCCTCAAATCTAGGAGCTATATTTTTGAAGAAAGTTTTTAGTACCATAATTCATCATATCTAAATTTATTTCTTCATTTATATTATTTTTATAATTCATTTTTGCAGTTAAATTTTGACTTTCTGCATAATGTTTAAAATCAGAATCATTTAAATGTAATTTCATGCTATTAATATCATTAACCATTCTAAGAAACCAAAAATACATCATCCATTCTGCTAAAATATTTTTTTCTTTGGTTGACAATTTACAATTAAACTGTCGTAAAGATTCATCTCTATTTTCTAAATCATTCGCACAATTATCAAATTTAGCAATAGATTTAATTAATAGACCTTCACAGAAATACTCGAAAGTAATATCATTATTTTTTATAAAATCGTCAAACATTTTTTGTAATTTGGGATCATTACCTATAGATATCATAAATAAATCATTAATCTCACTAAAAGGTGTAGCATTATCCATTTTACAAACCACCTATCTTTTTATCAAAGATTTTATATCTTTACCATAAGCTTTTGATAATAAATCAACTTTATTTAGATCAACTTTTTCACCATTATATATCTTATTAGCTAATATAGATGCAATTGAATCTCTCTGTGGTTGAGATGTATTGGTAAATTTATCAATCATTTTTTCATCTGTAAATTTAAAAATATTGTCAATATCATCCTTTGACATAAGATGGGAATAAGCATCTTCTAAACCTTCCATTTTAACAACATCTTTATCTGCTATATAAAATCTTCCACTTTCTGCAAACGATCTACTATTCTCTATTAATTCTCTTAAGTCACTATATATAATTCTTTTAAATTGACCATATTTATTAAATTCATAATTTCTACCATTACTAGTTCTCAAGAACAATGGGTGATTCTCCAAATTATACACTACTATATGCTTATCAGGTCTTATATCTGTATAGTTTACAGATTGACTTTCATCAGGGGCATTTTTCTCTGATAACATTTGCTCCATTTTCTCTAATCTATCTTTTAATGCTTTATTTTCATCTTCCAATTGTTTATTTGTTGCCACAAAATCATCTCCATTTCTCATAATAGATAGAGGATTATATCCTCTATCTTATTTATTTTATTAAGCCAAATCTATTTCACCAGCTATAGAATTAGTAATAAAACCAACTCCCCAATCTTTCTTGAATGTTGCAGATTGAGTTAAATTAGCATTATCATAAGGTGCATCTGTAATAGGTCTAGTTGCACCTGTAATTCCAAGTTTTATTAATTTATCTGAAGAAGGTGATATAACATAGATTTTCTTTGGATCAAGAAGTAATTTATACTTATTATCTATATCAGGTACTTGTGGCATAATCATAACATCTGTACCAAACATAGTTTGAGCATATCCTAATCTTGCAAATTCACTATCTATATCATATCTATAATTTGCATTATCAGGTAGTATTTGTGAACATGCTTCTCTAGTTCCTAAAAATATAGCTGGTTTACCATTATATGCACTAACCGTATCAGCTATATGCATTGCTGCTTTCTGAGTATATCCACTTATACGAAGAAAACCATTAGTATCTGCTGTAGGAGGTGTAGGTAATGCTTCTAATCCTTTAACCAAAGCATAATATACATCAAGGTTCATTTCTCTTTCTATAGAACGTATGGCTTTCATAGTAAATTCAGCCAAACTTTCCTGACCACATAGTACTCTTATCAAACTAGCTTGTACAGTTATATCATGTTCATAAGTAATTAGAGTCTGTTGTCCTGCAAAATCTTTCTGTACTTCTGTATGTCTCTTACCTTTCCCTGCTCTAGTTACTGCAAATAAATCATCAGATTTAAGTGTAAATGCAAAACTATCATTTAAATCACCATTTAAAACTTGTGTATATAAGCCAACACTATCGATCATAGTTTCAGGCAAGACAACATCAATAAGACTACCTACTACTGCAAATGTAGCCCATTTATAAGTTGGATTTGTAGCCCATACTTCTGCTGGTAAAGAAGAAAAATCTTTTACATTTGCATATTCTGCGATTGTATCCTGCAATAATTTATTAAATTTCTTTTCTTTATAATCAAGACTAAGTTCTTGTACGTTATCTCCAACTTTCTTGGTCTTCATATATTCTAAATGTCTTCTCTTGTTCTCTATTCCATTTACATCTCTGTAATGATGGAATAAATCTATAAAATTAGTATATAATTTTGTTTTTCCTTGTGAAAATTTCATTATTCGTTCTGGTATTACTGCCATTATTCATCATTCCTTTTCTATGTATTATTTATTTTATGCTACAAATCTTAATTTAAAAGCATCAACTCGACCTGTTGATGGAAAACTTGCTCCTATTGAAATAAATGTCTTTTTCAATACTTCAAAATAGCTTCCTGTTACTGGTTTATCTGCTGAAAAAGCTAAGTTATATTTCCCTGCCTGTGGTATAGCATATTTCATAGTGTCATTATAAGTACCTTCAATACCATCTAAAGATATTCTTATTAAATCTCCATCAGTCAACTTAAAGCCAGTAAATTCATCTCCAGCATAGTTTGTAAAATTTTTAACATTTATATCTACACCTTTGAAGATTTCATCTCCTATTCTTAACTGTGGTAATTCTGGTTCATATGCCATATACAATTTATCTGTTCCATCGGCTAATGGTGCAGATACGGTATAAACCTCTTCATCTTTCATTCTACCTGTAGCTATTGCTCCAATATTAAATATAAAACCATTATCTATGTCTACTGTTGCTACTACATTTTTATTTAAACTATCATTATCTTTTGCTAACACATCACTTTGTATTAATATTGCATGATTTGCCATTAATTATCATCCTTCCTTTTATAAGTTTTATTATTTATTTTATTACCATATAATTTCACTATCTGATTCTTCATTTTTTGAAAATGGTAATGCAATCCTAGTATCTTTATTTTCATCTATTATTTTTGCAGAAAACTTAAATGCCTCTGCTCTAATAGCATTTTTCCATTCATCTATTGAATTATATTTATCAACAGATTTAGTCCATTTTGCTATCTCATCCTGTGGCATATATTTAGATACTTCCTGTTCTGTAAATTTAATTTCTTTTGCAGTTTCAGCTTTAACAGTTGCTTCTTTAAAATCTTTTAATTCTTTATTTGCTGCCTGTAATTTTTTATTTATATCTTCTATTGCTGAAAAATTCTTTGCCATTTCTTCAAGTTTAGTCTCAATAGCACTAAATTTCTTATCTTCCACTTTTTTTTCATCTCCTTCATCAGTTTTCTTAACTTCTGGTTCTTTTGTCTCTGGTTTTCCCTTTACTGGAGTCTTTACATTTTTCTTTATAGCTTCAAAATCATCATCTTCTTCACCATCGGAGAAATTACCTAAACTAACTTTTGCTTTCTTTGCTTTAGCAAAATCGACACTAAATTTATCTTCTTTTGCTGAATAAGGTATTGATTCTATATTCCCATTATCATAATTTACTGCATATACATCAGTTTCATCAAATTTTAATGGATTACTATATTTAGGACCATCACCTTTTGCATTTTTTATACTAGCAGATATCTTTGCAAACTCTGCCATCATTTCTTCTTTATTCATATTATTCTCCCTTCTTAAACCTAATTTAATTTCTATTTTATTTAATTTATTGTTTACTTGTTTATAATAAGATTCTTTTTTATTCTCATTTAAATATTTTCTTGCACTAATTATTGCATTCTTATTATAAATCAAAGTATTATTATTAATTTGACAAACTGGATAACCTAATAATTTAGAAGGCTTTTCCTCCCATTTATCTTCGATTTGTAAATAACAAGCTTTTACTAATTCTTTATAATTTTTAGCTCTTAATATATCATTTCGTAGGACAGTTTTATCTATACTACCCCAATCTATATTCGACATAGAATCTTTAGACAAATCTATTTTTATATTTTCACCTGTACCATAATCATTATTTGATGAATATGCATGAACACCATCTTCTTTTTGATCCATATATTTTTTTACATCTATGCACCATTGTTTCATACTATCAGCACCATATAAATTATAATTTAAATCTTTATCTTGATGATTTTTAAAAAATCCAACCATTTCATTTATTTTGTCTGGTGTAGTTTTATCATTTTTTATAATGTGATTGGCCATATTTAGTGCCCTTTTACTATAAACACTATCATCATTTAATGTATTTATTTTATCTTTTACATAAGCCTTTACTTCTACAGGTATGTTAAAATCTATCCCATCATATTTTGCAAATTTTACTATATTATCTAACTTATTAACTAATTCACTAAATTTCAAAACAGTTGCCCCAGAATTATCAATCGCAGGAGTTACTCCTATCAAAGTTATACCTTTAAATACAAAAGAAGTTATACTTTCAACATCATTTTCATCTTTTTTAGTATCTAATACTATAATTTCCATTGAAACATTAGATTTACCATTTTGTTTTTTAAAAACATCCATTATTTCTGGAAAATATAATTTCCAAATATAACAGTCTATAACTAACCATTTCTTACCATCCTTTTCTTCTTCATGAACATCATCTTTTGATAATACAACACCGACGGGTATTTCAGTTGGATCATGTCCCATAAACTTATCACTTAATGGATTATAGGCACATAAAATAGGTTTTCCTATTGCACTAGACTCAGCATTAACAATAGCATCCCAAGGTATAGGCATACCATGCTGATTATTTCCTTCTGATACTACCCACATTCTTAATTTAGAGTATTGTTCATCATTAGCCTGTTTTAATACCTCTGTCATTGCAACATTAAATTTAATTGTTTTATTCGTGTATATCACCACCTTTTATCAATTTATTTTATAAATATTTCATTATATGCATTAATTTATTTGTTCTACTAAAATAAAAAATCCCATCTTTTTGAGATAAAAGAGGAATTTTATATTCATTTATTAATTTTTTTGCAATATCTTCATTACAACTAAATAACTGTTTGTTATCTATCTTATTTATATTGCTAATATACATAAACATACACATCCTTACTATTTGACTAGATTACTACCATTCCCTCTAGTTACTGCACCTGAATTAGACAAATCATTTTCATCTTTTTCTTCTCTTCCAGGAGATTTATCTCCATCTTTACTTGACATTGTACTAGATATTTGTATTGGAGTTAATGAATCAACAAATCCTTCTGCTTTTGCTTCCATCATCATCCTTCCCATGTCAAAAGGTGAATATCCTAATGCAGAAGAAACCAATTGTTTTGTAGCAATACCTTTCTGCATTAAATCTACAGCTTTTTGATATCTCCATTCTCTATCATCTTGAAAATTAGTACCTTCAAATTTTATTTTAAATTTATATTTTTGAGTACGTTTATTTATTTGATAATTCATGAAATTATCAAAATATGGATATATAGCAGTCATCATATATTGATCTACATTTAAACTATTCTTTGTCTCAGATATATTATTTTGTTTATCACTAGAATATAATAGTCTAGAATCAACACCTGCCATAGAAATTGTAGATAAATTATGTTCATTTAATATGTTTGTATTATCAGAATTAAACTCAAAAGATTTCACATCATCAAATGGAGCTGTACCAAAGCCAACATTATCAGGTAGATTATTCATCTTTTTTATAATCTTTCCATAAGCCATAGCATCTTCAGGGCTTATCTTAAATTTATTCTTTGCATATCCATTTTTAGAATCATTACTTGTACCAAATAAACCTAATAATATCTTAACAGTATTAGTATTATATTTAGTCTTTTGTAGATTTCTAATATATGGTGTTAACACTAAATCAGCAAATAATGGAGCATACATTGGCACTGAACCAATTTCATTAGGATTTAACTTCCATGCCCAAAAATCATCTCTTGGAGATGTTTGCACCCAATAAGCAAAACTACCATCTCTTTTTAAGCTAGAAGGATCATAACCTTGTTTTTTAGCACTATTTATACGATTTAAAAAATCATAAAATATATTAGGATACATATTAATATCTACACCTGCTTGAGAAAACCAATTCATATCAAAATCAAATAAAAAACTACCAAAATCACTTCTACTTGTAATTTTGCAATAATCTATTGGCAATTCCTGCAAAGTATATTTATAACCATCATCTCTTAAAACAGAAAAACATGATTCTTGTCTTAATAATGCATTCATAACTTTATTAAATTCTTGTTTTACATTAAATTTATCAAAAAGATCAGCCATTATACTATAGTCTTTTCTATAAGCTGTAGATTGATAATCTTCAATTGTTAAAGCATTTGTACATACATATGTAAAATCAAAACTTAGCATATTAGCTGAATATGCTAGTAATCTTTTGTATATCATACTTGTATATTCAAAAAACTCTGATATACCTCTTAATTCACGTTCATGATTTTTAGGATCTTGTAATGCTTTATCTATATCACCTGCTGTAGCATTCAAAGGATTCATATTCATATCTTTCATGACAGAATTAAGCATATCTGGTGTATAAAAACCACCCATACTATTTAATTGTTGATTAAAATTAAGCAATCTACTAATATTTTCAAAAGCTATTTCTTCCTGAGATTTAGAGGTTGTATTTTTTCGAGGTCTACCTCTTCTTCTTTTTTCTGGCACTAAATCACCTCCAATCTTTATTTATTTTATTAAAAGAAAAATGTATATGACAATAATTCACTTAAATTATCCTGAGAACCTTCTCCTTGTAAATCTTCTTCCATTTTTTTTATAAATAAATTTCCATAAGCTAAAGAAACATATCTATCTTTATATCCATTAGAAGGTTCTAATAATTTTATTTTCCCTGCTTTAATTTCATATGATAAATTAACCATTTCATTAATCAATAAATCTGTCTGTACATAAGGTAAATCAAATAATGCTCTATTTTCTGAAGAATTATCTCTGTATTCTTTATTATTTTCCAAATAATCTTTGGCTTTTATTGAATTAGTTAATAATTTTATTTTATTTTTTTCAAACACATCTTTCATAGCAACATGCATCTCATGATTAAAAGAAGCATCTGCTTTAACGCTCCAAATTATAGGCACTGCATTCGGATTTTTTATTCTATTAGCTGTATTTTCATCATTAAATGTTGTCCAAGGATCATATTCGCAATTCCTATCATTATCAATTAATACTTTACCTAATTCATCAGCAATACTAATACCTGCATTTTGACAGTCTAAAACAACATAATCTGCTTTAAAATCATAAAATAATTGTTTAATTCTTATCGATTGTTCTGTGGTATTTCCACCATTAAAGGCTTCTATATAGGGAATTTGTCTTTCATAATAATCTTTTACTGGTAAGGCTCTAAGACAATTAATAACAGTATTATCATTTTTTCCTTGTTTATTTGTAACCATTGCTATATCTATAGATAAAATTCTTACTTCACCTTTTTTTTTGGGAATATCATATTTATTTTTCTTTTTTTCTACTACATCTATATTATTCCGAGGATAAAAAGCTCTTTTCAATGTTTGGCATTTATTTAATAAATCAAATTCATAATATGCATTTTCAGCAGTCCCTATCATAAGATTCTTATATTCCATGTCAAAACTCATAGAATCCATTTTCTTTCTCTCTTTTATTAATTGCTTTTTTGTTCTAATATTATGCTTTAATGTGATAGCATAATCGAAACCAATTAACAAAGATTCTTTTGTATTATACATATCTTTTACTACAGTTTTCATAAAATTCCAGACCCAATGTGATTTAAACCACGATGACGATATATATACTTCGCTAGGCTCTTCCATCAAATTATTATATTCCGTTTTCTTTAGATATCCTGGTTGTCTTACTACCAAAAACGGAGATAAAACAGAATCTATTATGTTTTTATCTATCATTCTAAATTCTTCATAGATATTCATAGTTGCACGATGTCCTCTAGCATTATCATTTGCCGGTACAACTATTATAGAAGAAGTATTCCAAAATTTAACTTCAGTTTCATTTTGACCTGCTCTAATATCAGCAATTTCCTTTGCTAGATTAGGAGAATTAGGTATTAATTCTTTTTGTATTTTCTCAGATACAATTAAAGAACTTTGTTTTTTTGTTGAACTTGCAATAACTATTATAGATCCAGGATACAGAATTGCTTTAGCACAAGCAAATATAGCAATTATAAACGACTTGGCTGAAGCTCTACAAGCAACAACCACTATTAAAGGAAATAAATTCATAAGATATAATAAAATTATTTCATATAAATGCATTTTTAAACCTAAATAATGTTGTACAAATCTATGTAAATTACGCCTGTAAAATGTTGTCCAATCTATAATTTTTGATTCAAATTTCATTCTTTCTGATTTGGATTCAAATTGTTTATTAAAATTTCTTTCTTGACTTACTGATTGGTAATTACTTTTCTTTTTAGCTGCCATTATTAATATCCTCTTCTTGTTCCATATCAGTCATATGTTCTACATTAAACTCAGAATCAAAATCTCTACTACCTGTTAATAAATTTTTTAATGGTCTAAAAATAAATCTTTGTAAATAATCTGTTAAACTATCAAAATCCTTATATATTTTTTTATCCTTAAAATATTCAGCAGGTCTAGTTTTTTCAATTTCATGTATCCAAATACCTAAACTATTCATATTATCTGGATCAGAAGCATTACTATCTTTTGG
Source organism: Bacillota bacterium (assembly GCA_032907345.1). Lineage (GTDB taxonomy): Bacteria > Bacillota > Clostridia > Clostridiales > Clostridiaceae > JAJBWD01. The sequence continues at coordinate 10,297 of JAJBWD010000141.1, forward strand.
TGTTACATTGGCCGCATTCATAAATTTAATATATGTATCTTCCAATTTATCTACTGGTTTATTATTAGTCCTAGCATCCATTATTTCAAATTCTTTTAAACATAAAAATTTGAATGTTTTTTGTTCTGCTAATGTATCACTTTTATATTTAGTAGTCCATTGTTCGTACATATTTTCTAATATTTTATAATCTTCTTTGTTATAACCTTTCCCCCATTTAATTATTAATTCTGGTGTAATTTCAAAATTGTTAGACTCAGACATTATATCTTTTGTATTATTTATTTCATTATTATAATTATCACTATCAATAAAATGTTTATTTCCATAACTATTAAGAGATATATTTTTCAAATAATTTCCTAGATCAAAATTTCCCTCACTTAATAACTTTATATATTCTAATTGAATAAATGGCTTATCAAGTAATTTTAATACTTTTAACAATCCATTTATATCTATATTATTATTTGCATCAAAACACATTGATCTCATACAACCTTTACATATTGGAGCAAAACCTCCATAAAAATCAGTATTATGAATTGAATTGTTAGATTGATAAAAATTATGTTTATTTCTCGCTAATGTACGATCACAACCTCCTTGACATTGCAATTTCGGATTTCGATTAGTTTCAGTTCTTGCTTTTCTAGGCATCACATCACCTTCTTATTTTTATATTTTTTTAATTTACTTTGGATTTAATATACATAATTTTTATTATGAAAACTTATTGTGAAACTCACACGACTAAAGTCACAATGGTTCACGTCAATTATTCTAAATCATTTATCTCTTTTTCAGCCTCATCTATTATCCCGTATCCAATATTTAGTTTAGTTTCTATCTCTCCAGTTCTATAACCCAAATCAAATAATTCCACCAAAATTTCTTTTCTATTTTGCTTCGTATCAACATAATTAAGCATATCAATATATTCTTCTATTATACTATCTAAAGTATCATAATATTCATACGTATGTTTGTCCTCTATCTCATTGAATATTTTATTATCCTCATCATTTTCTAAGATATATGCTGTATATTTAATTTTATCTTTAAATTTATGTAATTCTTTAATAGAATCTTCTTCCACTAAAGCATATAAATATTCGCTTGTTATTAAAGAACTTTTTTCTTTCTCATCTATATCATTATCTTGTTCTATTAATTCTATTTGATTTTTATTTGTATTAATAATATCTTTAACAAATTGATCACTTCCAAGCAACAGTATATTATTACCTTGAAATTCTTTTAGAATACCTGAACAAAATCCAATTTGTGTCTTATAATTCTTAAAATGTCTTATCTCAGTCATCATCTTAAATCACCTCATTGATTTATTTTATATAGAAACAATCTTATATTCTATATTTTCTCTATTATCATACATTTCTTTAAATATTCTTAACTGATTTGCTAATACATAATCAATGTTATCTTTTATTGTTCTAATTTTATCATTATTTATTATCATTATTAATTTACATTTATCCATTCCACTCTCTCCATATCTTTTTAACCTAAATGTATATTATATGTACAAACTCTCCAATCATCTGTATTCTCAAATATAATTAATTTTTGAGAAGGCATACTAGTCATCCTTAAATCCTTAGCATATGAATCAACACCTGATAATGAACTATTTACTACTATAGGTACTGAAAACACTTCATTTTCTTCTGAATGATGGACATGTCCCATTACAACCATAGAAGGAAATAATTTTAACATGAGACTTAAATTTTGTACCACATTTTTTACTTTGTCTCTATCACCATGAACTCCAAATACATATTTATTACATATATTAGCTACTATAATTTGATTATCATATTCATTATTAATAAATTTTATATTAGATATATTTTTTAACCTAGCTTTTAAATACCAAGGTATTAACAACATAAAATTTTCATCAGCAATAGATTCTTTTTTATTCATTACAACCCTATCATGATTCCCAATAGTATTATACATATATATTTCTGCAAATTCCTGTGATAATTTTGAAACCATACAACTTAATATTTCTGCTGCTAATTGTGTTTGTTGAATGACATTTTCAGCATTAGCTATTCTAGAAGTTACATGAATAATACCATTGACCAAATCTCCTAAACATATAATATGTAATTTATTAATTTTGTTTAATTTGCCATATTCAATAGTTTTATTTAATAATTTATTAACTCTTTTCAACAATATATCTTTATTAAATTTATTCCAATAATTACTACAAGCAAGTCCAATATGAAAATCAGAAAGAATAAGCATTCCTTCTTTATCAGAAGCTATTGGTTTAACTATTTTTAACTGTTCAATAGGTTTTACATTATCTATTGACTTTTTTATTTCATCATATAAGTGTTCTGCTCTACCCCAATGTCGTTCAATTTTCCTTAATTCTCTACGTTGATCTTGGAATTTGATTTTTTCTTTTCTAAATTCTATTATTTTCATATCTAATTCATTAATCTTCTTTTGTGTACTATTATCAATACATTCAATTTTCTTAGGTAATTTATTTTGCTTTTTTAATTCTCTCTTTATAAACTGTCTTAAATCTTCACCATTATTAAAATAATCTTTATATTCTAATGCTAACTCTGACCATGTATTTTTGATTTTATGATTTCTTTTATTAATTCCTTTTTCTAATATTTCTCTCTTCAATCGCTCATCCATATTAAAACTCCTCAATTTATAATACAATAGTTGCTCCACAATAGGGACAATACAAATATTTTATTCCACTAATTATAAATATTTCATTTTGTATGATTTTAACATTTTTATTACAATTTTCACATTTAATAATTTTATAATGTTTCTTTTTACCATTTTCTTTTAACATAATTAAGATAATATTCCTTCCTGTTTTAATACTTGCTTAGTTAATTTATCTTTTTTTATCCATTTCATTACAAAATTATAATCATAATATTCTCCACGAATGTTATACATTGAAGAAAAGTATCTATGATAGTATTGTTCTGTTTCATAATCCGCATTATCTATTATATATAATAATTGCAAATCATAAAGACAACCCGTTTGTAACTGTTTTAATCTTTTCATTGGATCATTTTTTGTATATCCAATTTTAATTCCTTTATTATTACAATTAATAAAATATACAAATCCATTTTTATTTCGCAATTTATCACCTCGGAAAAATAAAAAGAATAAGAAATTAATCTTACTCCCCACAAATGGAATATTTGAATTCAGGTATTACCCTAGCCTTCCAATGATATAATTTTTATTAATTATTTTATAATTATCTTTTTCTTACCTTCCAATATTTCATTGCTCCAGTCAAATAAAACAATATCTCTTAATGCTTCTTTCGAACTAATTCCAATATGTCCTCCATTTTTTAATTTGTTCAAATTTAATTTCCTTTTCATTATATTCACCCACAATTTTATAGATAAAACTTAGAATTTATGTATTTATTAATTATTTATATCTTCTAATTGAATTATATTTTCTTTCTTCTCTTTTATACCTCTTTTATTAATTTCATATCCATCTTTATCTAATAATTTCCTTATATAATCTATTCCTCTTTGATACACACAGGTTGTATGATTTACTACAATTTCTCCATTTTGAACAAAATCGCTTTCAATTTCTTTAAAATATCCTGAATCTACAAAACGTTGATATGGTCGATTATCCGTCATTAAAATTCCTTTGTTCCTAAGATACGAAAATAACTTATTTCTGCCCATATCTTTATAGTTAAGTATTTTAGCAGTATCATTCATTGAAAAAGTGGTTTCACTTTTAGTCACTCTATCATAGAAATCAGATTTAGGTTTCATTATTAAATTTTCTTCTTTTAATTTCCCATTTTCATCTACTTGATCTGCTAACATCCTTAATGCCTCTGAAAAAGTTTGTGGTAAGTTATATGCTCTTACCATAAGTTGTTTTTCCATAGAATGAAATTTCTCAATATATGAAGCAGTAAACAAAATGCCCTTTTTGCCAATCAACTTATTAGCTATCATCTCGCACCCTTTTTTAGTTACAAGATAACAAGAATACTTTCTACTACTCTCTTCTAATTGATAATGAGATTCTATAAAATAATCTACAACCCGTACTGTTAAGCCAGAATCCAACTTTGGATTATCATTTAGAACCTTAATGTAGTTTTTAATATCTCTCATTAAATGACTATGATCCTTCTTGATCATTTTTGCAACTTCTCTGCTATCAATAGTTAATACTTCTTCATTTTCATCCTTTATTAATTCTTTTTTCATAAATATAATTCCTCGCTTTTAATTAAATTTATATATCTTTCCAGATATACATTAAGGAAGAGTCATACTAACCCTTCCCCTATAAATTTAATCATTTTGCGAGGATGATTAGAGTAATAACTACTCCTTAATATATACCAATTATCTATATATAAATAAGGCTCTAGGCCTCAAAGGTTTCTAGAGCACGATCTTTTCTATATCTTTTAAATATCCAACAACATATTTAAAATATTTTTTGTATTTTCATATCCAGTTTTATCTTTATATTTTTCTAATGTTATTAAATTGTCTTGTAAAATTTCATTTTGATTCCTAACACACCAAATATCATAGTTACCCTTAATATCCATTTTTATAAAATTATCTTCGTGATTTATATTATATTGCTTATTTTGTATATTTATATTTTCTATTTTATTTATAAAATTTACTGCATCATTATAATTTATAAAAAAACCACTTATATTTTTTATAGGTAAATCCCAAATATTTTTATTTATATCTTCATCGCTTTTAGTCGCCACTACAAATATTTGTTTTATTTTTCCCACTATAATTACTCCTTATTAATTTTATTAAAATCGCAAATTTATTATATTATCGAGCATTTTGCCTTAAAAATATCTTTGGACAGCTTTTCCTTTAAACTGAATGCTCTATATTTATCGTGTACTACCACGCATTTTTTTACCTATGAATGACCATCTGCACGGGAAGGACTAATCGGTAGATATTAACCGACATTCGAATTTAATCTTAGTTTTCAAGAAATTATTCTCACTTAATTTCCTATTTTTCTCTGTTAATATTAATATAAATTATATCTTTGTTCGCCTAATATAATAGCATTAGTATTAGGACTTACATAATTGTTTAATATTAATTAATTTTTTGGCCATTAGAATAAATAACAACTATTAATTACTATTAAATTATTTATTTTTTAATGTATCTCCCACCTAATACATTATATAGGATACTAAGTTGGTTTCAATCTCCTATATCCCAATTCTGTTTTTACTTATACATTGCGAGTACTATAAACTCATGTTTACTCTCTTAAACCAACAAATGCAGTATAACCTAAATAGAATCACTCTTAAAATCCAATGTGTAATAATTGTATATCACTTGTCTTTTTTGACTGCCACTAAATGGCGTTGTTAATTAACATATTTATTCTTCTGGATCAATAGTTCCATCTTGTGCAATGCTAATTGTCAAACCTTCTTGAGAAACAAATTTATCTAATTCTTTTGATAAATTATATGTAACACTATCATCTTTTGTTATCTCTTCAACCATATATTCATTATTATCATTTTTACTTAATATTGCTTTATTAAAACTTATTCTTCTAGTATCTTTAGCCATAAAAATAAAACCTTCCTTTTATTAATTTTTATAATTTTAATTCCAAATGCTTACTGCTTCCCATTATTTGTGTAGTTTTATTAATTTCCTGTAATGCTTTTTTAGCTTCTTGAATTAATTCTTGTTTTGCTTCTTTAGAAGAATGGTGAACAATTATTTTATCTGTATTAACCATTTTTATATATTTTAACAATTCATCATGTTGTGCATGACTACTGTATGTTTTATATGCTTTTATCATACATTTTTTATGGTATGTGCCAGTATCTATTTTTACTGTCTTAGTTTTTGGATTAATAATTCTTCCGCCTGCACTATTTTCTGGACAATACCCTACAAAGAATATACCATCTTTTTCATTAGGTAAAAAGTTTTTAGCATATAATTGACTTCGACCTGCTGAAATAAATCCTTGAGAAGATAATAGAATTGCAGGTTCATCACTATTTAAATTAGCAAAAGTTCCTTTAATTGATTTATTCATATGTACATTTTTCCATTGAGTTACTTTGTTTATTAAATCTAAATTTTCATCTTTTAATATTTCATGATAACATGCCGTTATTTCAACTGATAATTTAGAATCTATATAAATAGGTGTATTACCAAAATTTATATCATCATGAAACATATTATATAAGTCAACTAATACTTCTTGCGTTCTTGAAAAACTAAAACATGGTAATAATACCTTGCCTTTTCTATTTATTACGGTTTTAATATTTTCTTTTAAATCATATCTTTCATTTTTAACATCTTTCTTACTATAACTTCTATTTTTTAATCCATACGTACCTTCTATGATAAATAAATTATTTTTAGTAGAATATTCTATAGATGATACAAATGGCTTATCATTTCTAATATTTGATCCTAAATCTGACGTATATGTGATTTTCTTAATAACATTATTAGGTTTTCTAAAATACAACTCTAATTGACTAGCACCTAGACAATGATTATTTTTTAATAATTTAAATGAAACGTTATTGTTAATTTTATATATTTTATCTCTATCACAAGATTCCATAGCATTATAGCAATCTATTACATCCTCTTCTCGATATAATGGAGATACTTTCCCTTTTTTCTTTTTACTTAAATAAGTAGCATCTTTTTCATGAATATAAGCACTATCTAATAACAATAATTGAGATAATTTTTTAGTCTCATAAGTACAATAAATTTTACTATGAAAACCTACTTTTTTAACAATAGCAGGTAAATTTCCTTCATGATCTTGATGACAATGCATTACCCATATTGCTTCTAAATTATCTACTTTTATTTGACTAACTAATTCCTTATTTAATGTATAACATTTATCTAAAGTATATCCCTGAACAGAACCACATTCTATTAAGTATGTTTTTCCTAAGAATGTAATTCTTATGCAACTACCTGTAACATCTATAGCACTATTGCCTAAGAATTCTACTTTTATGTCATTATCTATTTTAGACATGTTATCAATTCCCCTCTTATTTTTGGTAAGCAGAGAGGAATATATATATGATAACCCTGCCTACTTTTACTTTTATTAATTTCTATGTATTATTTACTAATCATAAGTTCTTTAAATGCTTTTCCTGGCTTAAATGCTGGAACTGTCTTCTCTGGTTGAGCTGGGATTATTATTTCTTCACCAGTATGAGGGTTTCTTCCTTTTCTCTCTGATCTTGCTGCTCTCTCTCTAGGTTCAAATATTCCAAATCCTATAATCTGTACTTTTTCACCATTAGCTACAGTTTCTTCTATGAGATCAACAAATCCTTTTAATGCTAATTCCAAATCCTTCTTAGTTAATCCTGTCTTTTCTGCTACTCTCTTTACTAATTCAACTCTATTTGCCATTTCTTTCTCCATTTCTCTATACAGTTTTCTGGATTACTGTTAACCAAATTTATTAATTTTATTTTTTGACTCTTTTATATCTTTTACATATTTCTATATTTGCACTTTTACAACTAGATTGTTGTTTACAATCATTTGTACATTTCTGACACTTTTTCATTATGTATAAGACTTCCTTACTTTTCATTTACTTTTACACTTTTCGTAGCAGTAGATTTAAGTTTTACTTTATCAGCTTCACCTACTGTTTCTTCTTTTTCTGATTTATTTATTTTGTTGCTATCTGTATTTATAACTTTATTCTGTAATTTATCTAATTTATCAGATACCAAAGACAATAAATTCCCAATACGATTAAAACTATCTTTCATATCAGATAAAATTTGTATCAATGCAATTCTAAAATAATCATCATCATTCATCCCATAAGGTAATGTTCTAGATGTATTTTTTTCATCTTTATTCTGATAATAATGAATATATTTAAAATTACCTTGTTCTTCAGAAGATGATAAATTTACTTCTCCATAAATAC